>JBGSMF010000200.1:0-56706 GCA_041740315.1 Thermoflexales bacterium | reverse complement strand
CCGATGCAACAGGTCACTTTGCGCTTACCAATGTCTATTCAGGCGCTTACACAGCCTATTTCACCCATCCACTGTTTGTGCATGCAATTCGCACCAACATTACCGTGACAACCTGGGCAACGACTACCATGCCGGAAGTTGGCCTGTGGGCTGGTGATATGAGCCAGGATGGCGACGTTGATGTTCCCGACTGGTATATATGCGCAGCAGCCAGTATCCCTGTGGATGATCCAGCATTTGACATTACCGACGATGGGGCAACCGATATCCGAGATTGTGTTTTGCTCGCAAACAACATCGGGCGACCAGATATGCCTATCACCAATCCACCCACTTTTACGCTGAGAATATCGGCGCAGAGTACACACAATCGCTCAGGTTATGAGGTAGGCAAAATCGTTTCTGTTTCACATGGCGGTGGTGATACAACTCTTCGTGTGATTGAGGTCAATGGGAGGCTCTACGCAGCGGGGGCCAGGCTGCAATTGCCGCCAGGAGCAGCCGTAACCGGTGTAGAGTTATGTAATGAATTTGCGGGTGGCTTTTTGCGCTGGCATCAAGATGGCAATGAACTTTATATTGTCGCCGCTCCACGCGAAGATAACAGCATGACACGAGACACAGACATTGTGCTTATTCACATCGTAGGCGAAGGCGAAATTGTAGTTGAAGCCGCAAGTCCAGTTGGAGAAGCAATGCAGAAACACTTTGTCTTTTTGCCAGCCGTCGCAAAAGACAATTAACAATGACAATCAACGGCATTCAGTATCTGGCATTAGTGCAGGGATGCAGGCATACCCACCTCACAGACTGTCTGCTTGGTTGCGTCCTACGCGCCGTGTGGTATCATCCGCTCGGCTTGGTCAAAAAACATATCGGCCAGTGATTGTCCTCGCTTTGGTTCGGGCAAAACAAGGTCGTCGGTTATGGTTATGTGCGCAAGAATGATACCTTTTAAACAGCGCCTACGGCGTGCTTTTGTTTTCATCGTATTGGGATTCCTGCTGCTGTGTCTTGTGACAATCGGCGTGTCTGTGCTGGGCAATCTCACTTTGCCGTCAGGGCCTCAAACGCTCGATCGGCTCGACCCGCTAGACAAGGCTCGCCTGTCAGAGGCGCTGCGCCTCAAGCGCGAGCTGGGCGAGGTGGTCTGGCCTGGCTGGGCACAGACCGATATCCCGGTGATTCTCTGGAATCGGGACTATTCCTTTCTAAGCGGCCTCGCCGCCCCGCCCTCTGATTGGACCCCGGTGCCCGGCGACACTTTTGAAGGGGAACCCTACTATTGGCAAAAATCCCTCAACCCACAAAATTTTGCCGTGCGCGTCGGCGACCGCTGGGCCGCCAGCATGGCCACCAAGTGGGAAACCGACCTTTTCCTGCGAGAACAGTTCCAGGCAATGCTGCCACCACTGGTCAAGCAGATCTTCCCGTACCGCCCGCTTATCTTGCCCAGCGAGGCTAACATTTCGGCTGTGCTGCACGAATCCTTTCATGTTTACCAGGCCCAAGCCGCCTCGGCCCACTTTCAAGATGCCGAGCGGGTCTATCAGGATTCAGAACGATATTGGGCCATTGACTCTAGCATGCGCGCCGCCTGGCAGGCTGAAATTGACCTGCTGGCAAAAGCAGTGATGGTTCCCACCGATGAACAAGCCGTCGAGTTGGCGCGCCAGCTCCTTGCCCGGCGCAGCCAGCGCCGCCAGGAGCATCAACTAGACCCCGCGCTGATGGATTATGAGCGCCGCCTGGAATGGCTAGAGGGCCTGGCCAAATACGTCGAGCTCGTCAGTTGGCGGCAGGCAGCCAGAACCTCCAGCTATATTCCCGTGGAGGCTATGAAAGATGACCCCGATTTCAAGCGTTACACCACCTTTGACGGGCAATGGTCGCAAGAAATAGACCAGATGAAGCGCCAGGCCACACGCCAGGGCGACACGCGCTTTTACTACACCGGCATGGTTCAGGCTGTTTTGCTCGACCGCTTGATGCCAGGTTGGAAGAGCCAGATTTTTCAAGACGGTGTATGGCTGGAAGATTTACTAGAAGAGACAGTTAAATCGCGTTAATATCTTACCAATCAAATCTTTTGGGCGTGACCAGAATTAGTTGGTGGGATCCCCAACTTGTTGAGGCATACCCACAATCGTAATGGGCACACTCTACCAGTTTTGGTCACACCCCAATCTTTTTTCGGCTGCCTGGTCTGGCAGGACAGGTTAGCGTCTTGGTGCCCTTGTGGCAAAAGTTCCGTTTGGCTCTGGCTTGGCCAGGTTAGGACAATGGGATTTTTTCTTCAGTGCGCCGTGGGATTGACCTGGTAGCATCTGCAAACGCCACCCAGGCTTGCGTAAAGGTGTCAGTGTGGAGCAACTGGGGCAAAAACAGATTTCGCCTGGCAACCACAAGTAAATCAAAAAACCAATAGATGGGCATAAAAGGCGAAATCCACAAGCGGCTGCCCCGGGTCTTTTCGGTCAGGTGATAATCGCCATACTCTCCGCGCACCGCCGAGACGATAGACGAGTTGATGACACTGGACTCCTGAGATGCCTGGCTCTGCGCATAGAGCACAGCCTCTTCATAAGCTTGGTACGCCTCCATTTGTGGGGCCAGCGAGCAAGCGCCCAAAAAACTGCCTTCTTTGGTCAGCGCGGCAATGTTTTCCAACACATGGGCGTGGGTGATGTGGTCTTCAGCGCCAAAACCTACACAGCCAATGAGCCGCGTGGGGACATTGCACAGTTCGTTCACCGCGCACAACGAGATGGCATCCTCTATCAGCGTCCCCCGTTGCGCCTCGTCGCCGCGCATGAGGCTATCTACCCCGCCATCAATCAACAGGATACCGCCAACCGACAAATGCTCCACCAGCACGCGGTAATTTTCTAACAAGGGCCGCGCGCCGGTTTTGCGAAAACACCAGATGGGAACAGCTTGCCCCCGCTTTTCTTTGAACCAGCGCGCCAGGTGCAGCTCTCGAAAGTAAAAAGGCGGGTCGTTCTGGCCGGCCGTCACACCCACCAGCGTATCTGTCAGGCGAAGGCCATCTTTGAGCAGCTCGACATCTGTAAAGCTAAAATTAGCCAGGTGAACATTTTGCCCCCGCTGCTGCAGTTCAAAATATACCGGCAAGCCGCAAAAGACATCATAGCCGCCCCCCATGCCGGCAATCAACACGTTTTTGCAGCCGGCTAACTGATCAAACACAGGTAGATTGAGCTTCATAGCGCCTTCTTCCCTTCCCCTAACCCGGCCAAGCCGGAACCAAACAGAAAGTCATTTTTACCACCAAGTACACCAACCTGTCTGCCGCCAGGTAGAGGGACACAAAGAAAAGGCAAGTTTTCCTTCGTGTTCCTTTGTGACACCTGCCCCCGCCGTAGGCAGGGGGTTTGTGGTGAAACTTCTTTGCCAGAAAAGCAAAGATTTGATTGATAAGATACTAGGCAAGTTGAGCAACTTTGTGATATTATTGTACCATTGAGCGGCGAATAACAACACAGCCGCCGAGTTCGGTTGAATCTTTTCCAATAAAGGAGCGAAACCTTGACCGACATCATTGAGCAAACCGCCCTCCGCCTCAATGCCGCCACCGGCCAGTGGCGCATCGAGCAAATCCGCGACCCCCACATCCTCGGCCCGGTAGATTACGGCCTGGCGCGTTACCTGGAAGACCCCAACAGTTTTACTTTTGGCGGCGGCTTGCTGGCCGGCAGCCGCATCCCCGGCGCGCGCCGCCTGGTGTTTGCGGCCTACTCGCCCGCCTGGGAGGGGTTCTATATCTCGTCGCTGGGCGGTGGGGCCTATGTGTTTCATCGCACCGGCTTGGATTATGTTTGTATCGAAGGGCAATGCCTCACCGATTCTGTCCTCATCCTCAACCGGAATGCCGGGCAGTTTAAAAATGCCCCGCATCTGAATGTCGAAATTGAACCGATCAACCCCGATGAAATCTGGCCGGGCTACGATGGGCAGATTGGGTTTTACGCGCTGCAAAACTATGTCTTTGACAAGTACCATGACCGCTTTGATGCAGACTGGCTGCGCGTCCTGGCGCTTGGCCCCGGTTCGCGCCACACCCGTATCGGCATCATCGGCTCGGCGCAGGCGCGCAAAGGCCGACTCACTTTCATAGACGATTGGGCCGGGCGCGGCGGATTGGGCAGCCGCTTGCTGCAACATCACCGCATTGCCGCCATCATCTACGGCGGCGATTGGGATGACCCCGACTTGAAAGACAGCCAGGAGCTGGACGGCTATTTCCAAGAAAAATTTGGCATGCCCATGATCAAGGCCGATATCGCGCTGGCCGAAAAATACCGCTTTATTCCAGAATTTGAAACCGGCGGCACCTTTGGCGTCAACATGGAATTGATTGACGATAACCTGATGGCCTTTAATTACACCTCCATCTATTTCACCGATTATCAGCGCCACGACCTGCACGAACGGCTGGTGCGCCAGCACTATCTGGCCCAGTTCAACCGCGAGGTGATCCAGGCCAAAGGCAATGCCCACTGCGGCGAACCGTGCGCCGTGGCGTGCAAAAAGATGTACGGCGACTATAAAAAAGATTACGAGCCTTACGAGGCCCTGGGGCCACAATGCGGCGTGTTCGATCAGCGCGCCGCCGAGCAGCTCAATCATTACGTTGACGCGATGGGTGTAGATGCCATCGAAATGGGTGGACAGGTGGCCTGGATTATGGAACTGTTGGATGCCGGGCTGATTCCCCCCGAGGATTTTGGCTTGCCGCCCGCCGGCCCGCGCGGCTTGCAAGCGCAAACGCCGGGCTTGCAAGGCTCGCCGCGCTTTGTTTTTGATCCCGATCACTTTGACGTGGTGGCCGATTCGGCCCACAATGCCCAACTGGCGCAGGCCATCGTTGAAATGATTATTTATAAACCACAAGGGCAGCTTTTCCGCCGGGGCATCCGCGCCGCCGCGCGCGCCTTGGATCAAAGCTATCCCTCCGCCTCCTTGCAAGACTCGCCCCTGTTCAAGCCCAGCCAACGCGCCGTGTACAACTCGCACGGCTCAAACGGCCACATGACGCCCAATCAGTACTGGGTGCCCGGAATGCTCAGCCCCATGCCCATCATGGGCAAATACTTTGAATACTATGGCATAGATTTTATCCCCCCAAAAACGCTGGGCAAGAAAAACGTCCAGCGCATGATCAAAGAGCTGTACAGTGAAAATGGCGGCATCTGCCGCTTTCACCGTAAATGGTCCGAAAGGCTTTTGCCCGATATCATCAATCGCCACTATAAAACCAGCATTGATTTCGAGGCGCACTATCGCCGCCTGACAGCCAAGATATTCCAGTTGCAAGACGGCGGCGCGATATTTTGGGAATCGGCCCGCGTGATAGATATGCTGGCTGGCTTTATAGAAAAGTGGGAGCGCTTTGGCCTGGCCGATGATGTGCTAGAGGATTGGGGCGAGCGTTTCCGGCAAGACAAATGGGCCGCCGCGCGCGCCTGGTGGGATGAACTGCGCGCCGGGGCGCAGGAGGAACTGAATAGGTAATATCTTATGTTCGCTTATTTGATTCAAGGAATTGGCTATGGCTTTGCAGCCAGCGTTCAGCCTGGCCCGCTTCAAACGTTTACAATCACCCAGACATTAAAAAACGGCTGGCGGCGCACACTGCCGGTGGCCCTGGCGCCCCTCATCAGCGATGGCCCCATTTTGGTCTTGGTATTGTTTGTGCTCAGCCAGGTGCCCGGCTGGTTTCTAAAGTTCTTGTACATTGCCGGGGGAATGTTTATTCTCTACCTGGCCTGGGGAGCCTGGAAAGCCTGGCGCGGTTTTGATGCCGCCGCCCCCGCCACTGCCCATTCTAGCCAACAGGGCGTGCTCAAAGCGACCTTGACCAATCTGCTCAACCCTGGCCCGTACATTTACTGGAGCCTGGTCACCGGCCCCATTTTGGTCGCCGGCTGGCGCCAAGCTCCTCTAAACGGCATTGGCTTTTTGCTTGGGTTTTATTGCACCATGGTCGCCGGTCTGGCGGCGACGATTTTGCTCTTTGGCATTGCCCGGCAACTGGGGCCAACGGTGAACCGCGCCGTGTTGGGGCTATCGGTCATCGCCTTGGCCGGCTTTGGCGTGTACCAGTTGTGGCGCGGGCTGGCCGCCATCGCCGCCGGGTAATGTGCTATAATTTTAAAGTAGAGCCACACGTAGGAGGGAAGATGAAACAGCGAAAGAATTCTCACCCCTTGGACCCTGCCGAAGTCCGTTTTTTCAGCGGGCAATCACACCGCGCCCTGGCCCAAGGAATTGCCGACCATCTCTCTGTGCCCTTGGAGGCAAGTTATTTCTCGCGCTTTAGCAACGACAATATGTATGTCCAACTTGGCGCCAGCGTGCGCGGGCGCGCTGTGTATATCATCCAATCACTCGTTCCCCCTGTCAGCGAGCATTTGCTGGAATTGTTAATGATGCTCGATATTTCGCGGGGGGCGGGCGCGCGCGAAATTCACGCCATCATTCCCTACTTTTCTTATGCCCGCTCCGATAAAAAAGACGCGCCGCGCATTTCCATTGCCGCGCGGCTAATTGCCGATCTATTGCAAACTGCCGGCGCCACGCATATCATGACCATGACGCTCCACTCGCCCCAAGTGCATGGCTTTTTCAGCGTGCCCACCGACCCGTTGACAGCGCGCGTGTTGTTTGCCAGATATTTTAAAGAACGCGGCTTTGACAGAAAAGACACCATCGTGGTTGCGCCAGACGTGGGCCGCGCCAAATCGGCGGCCCGCTTTGCAGCCTCTCTCGACTTGCCCGTGGCCGCCGCCGATAAAACGCGCATCTCTGATACCGAGGTATGGATTGGGGGAATGGTGGGCAAGCAGGTAGAGGGGTTCAAGCGCGTGCTTATTTACGATGACGAAATTGCCACCGGCACGTCGGTGGTGGAATTGTGCCGCCCCCTGTCTCAAGGCGGCGTGCGCGAAATCTATGTCATTTGCACGCACGGCTTGTTCATCGGCAATGCCCTCAAGCGGCTGTTGAGCATCCCGCTGATTACCGAGATCGTCACCACCGATACGGTCCCCATTGCGCTTGACAAACGCCCGCCTAACCTGACGGTTCTATCTGTTGCGCCGGTCTTTGGAGAGGCGATTCGCCGAAACTATATGCGAGAATCCATCGGCGACCTGTTCGCTTTTGGAAAATAGCCGCCGGCGCAGGGTTAGCCGTAATATCCGCCTAGGGTATTATCCACTTGCGCGTTGTTGAGCACCGCGCCGATGACGCGCACTTTGACCTTTTCCAGCAGCTCTTTGGCGCGTTGGGCGTGATCGCGCCGGGTCTGCCCGGCGTGGATGACCAGCAGCACGCCATCGGCCCGCATGCCCAGCACAGCGGCATCGGTCACAGCCACCACCGGTGGCGCGTCGAACAGCACAATATCGGCGCGCGCCGTCAGCGCCTCGATGGCCTCTTCCATTCGGCGGGTGCCCAGCAGCTCGGCCGGGTTGGGCGGCAGCGGGCCAGAAGGCAGCAGCCACAGGTTTTCTATCCCGGCCACCTGCGCCAGCGGCGGATTGGCTAAGGCAACCTTGTCCATAAACATTGTCACCAGGCCCTTTTCGTTAGACACGCCAAACAGCTCGTGCAGGCTGGGGCGGCGCAGGTCGGCGTCTACCAAAATGGTGCGCTTTTCGCCTTGGGCCAGGGCCACCCCCAGGTTGGCCAGCACGGTGCTTTTGCCTTCGCCCAGCGCGGCCGAGGTGACCACCAGCGTGCGGAGGGGTTTATCTAGGCTGGAAAAATACAAGTTTGTCCGCAGCGTGCGGTAGGCCTCTGCCGCCGGCGAGCGGGGATGAGTGAGTGTGACGAGATTCGGTTGGTGTTCTGTCATGATTACTCCTTGTCGCCTGCGCCTGATGGGATGGCGCTCAGCATAGTCAGGCCCAGCCGCCGCTCTACGTCTTGCGGCGTGCGCACAATACCCGATTCGACCCATTCCAGGAAAAAGATCATCAGCCCGGCCAACAGCAGCCCCAAGACCGCGCCGGCAATCACATTGACCTGGGTTTGCGGGCGATATTGCGCATACACCGGGTCGTCGCCCAGCATCACGTCTACGCGGTCTTCTTTGCGCACCTTGGTGTTTTCCTGGTCGCGCCAGATTTTAAATTCTTCGGCCCAAACTTGGGCGGTGCGGTTGGCCTGTTCGCCGTCGTAATCTTTAACATCAATTTGAATGACGTTCTTGTCTTCATACGAAGCGATGGTGACATTGCCCTTGAGCGTTTCGGGCGTGGTATCCAGGGGCTCGCCAGCTTGCTCAAAGCGGGTCAACACTTGCGAGGCCCATCTTTTCGTGTCAATGATGCTTACATAGGCGCGCAGCAGCGATTTGGTCGTCTGCGCCAAACCCATGTCATTGCGCGCAGGCAGCACGACAACCTGCTTGGACGATTTGTATACCGGCGTTTGCAGCTTGCTAAAGACATAAGCGCTGACCGATGTCACGGCCACCAAAACAACGACAATCCACCAGCGTTTGGACAAGATGCGAAAATAAGTTGAAAACTCCATTTTTCTCCTCAGGGTCGAGATTTTACCATGTTAGTATCTTATCAGTCAAATCTTTTTCTTTGTGTACTTGTGGTGAAATCTTTTTATCACCTTTGCCAGTCACCTGAATAGGGAGCAGCCAGCCGCCCGGCGCGCTCTACGGCTTGGGCCAGCTCGCTAAAAAGATCGAACAGAGATTGCAGGTGTTCCAGGTTTTTCTCTGCGCCCACTTTCTCAAAGTACAAGCTTGTTCCTTCCACTTTGACGTGGAGCGAGCGAGTTGCCAGCAGCATTTGGCGCAGGCTGCCGGCTGTGAGCAGGCTGGCGATGACGCTTTCTGGCTGTCCTTTGATGATAAACTTTTGGTCTAGCTCTTGATCGCCGGTCTGGATATCTTGCCCTCCCAGCGCCTTGCTCACTTTGCCAAGAATGCCTTCGCTGCCAATCTGCAGGTGGAGGCCGGTGGGGTTATGCACATCCATCGTGATGCGGGTGTAGGTGGTCGAGTTTTTGCCGTGCCGGCGGACAAAGGTGCTCAGGTCAAGCTGGTGCCCGCGGTATATGCCCGTGACGCGCGGCGGCGACCAGGGGTATCGGCCTATTTCGCACGTCAGGCCGGTGCGGGCGGCCAGCTCGCTCCAGGCTTGTGCGTGCGCCTTGTGGCTGAAATAGGCAATAGCCCCAACGACGACAATCGCCAGGATTACCAAGATAAAGGGCAGCGCCATTGCAAACAGTCCGGTCAAGTTAGAGTCCGACATTTTAACCTCTCACAAAAGCCAAGCTTTAGGTCTTGGGGCGCGGCGGTATTTCGCCTATAACGGAATAGCCGATTGCCTCTAGCTCATCTTTGTCTCGCACGGCTGGGTCGAGATAGTGCGCTGCAAAGACAAGCGCCACGCCCACCGCCAGCCCCAGCGCGATGCGCACCGGACTATCCAGTTGCGAGCGTAGCCCAGACGGCACGCGCCCTATAATGGGCGTATCCACGGCGTGCACGGTTGCGCCGGTGGGGCCAAGCTGCGCAAAGGCCTGGGCATTGCGTGTTTCCATCACAACGATGGCCGCTTCCATAATTGCTTTGAGCTGCTCGGCGTCGTTCCAGTTGGCGTACAAAATCACCACGCTGCGCTGGTGGTCTGAGGCAAACGCGCCCGCCACCGAGCGGCCCAGGGTAACGCCGCGCTTGCCCAGCTCTTCATTCACGGCGGCGGCAAAATCGCCAGTCACGGCCCAATCGCGCAGACCGCCGGCAATAAACTCGGAGGCCAGCCAGGCTGGATAGTATTTGTCGTACAAAAAGGTGCCGCTCGTCTCTGGCGGATAGCCCACGGTAAAGCGCAGCCCCACATTGTATATCGGGGCCGGGGCGCGGTAGGTAACCACGCTATAAATCAATACCACCAGCGCGGGCAAGGCCGCCAGCCACCAGCGTCGAATAAAGATGCGCCAATAGAGTTTCAATTCCATGCTTGTCTCCACAAGATTTCCTATGGATTATAAACGATATTGCCAATAAACGGAAAGCGCAAATTACTTTTCCCCGACTGGCGCAAGGTTTGCTGCGGCAGGGGCTGGCTTTGGCGCAGGCTGAACGCTTTTGATGAGCACTACCGATCCCAGGATGATGGTGGCGGCAATCAAGTCGCGCAGCTCTAGTGTTTCTCCGGCCAGCAAGTATCCCAACGCCAGCGCTACTATTGGATTAACATAGGCATACGTGGAAACCAACGCGGTTGGCGCAGCGCGCAGCAGCCAAGTATAAGCCGTAAAGCCGATCATCGAGCCGAACACAATCAAATAAGCCAGACTCAGCCACGACTGCACAGAAGCAGCGGCCAGGTTCAATTGCCCCCAATCTCCGACGAGTGTGCCAAAGATCATTAACCCCACCCCGCCGCAAATCATCTCCATTGCGGTTGCCAGCAATGGCGAGGATGGCAGGTTGGCGTTGCGGCTGTAAAGCGAGCCGATTGACCACAGCAGCGCCGCCAAAATCAAGACGACAGCGCCGATTGGGTCAATGTTGCTCGTGCCGTTCAAGATTTGGTCTGGGCCAGTCAGAAAGACAATGCCTGCAAAGCCTGTCAGCACACCCAGGCTGGCTTTCCAGCCGGGCCTAGAGCCGCCGGGGCGCGCGGTGTCAATCAAGATCATCCACAGCGGAGCTGTGGCAACGAACAGCGATGCAATGCCAGACGCCACGCGCTGCTCGGCCCATACCACCCCGCCGTTGCCGCCCAGCAGCAAAAATAGCCCAATGATAGTGGCCGAGCGCCACTGCCGCCTGGTTGGCGCAGTATCTCCGCGGGCGCGCCGGATGGCATACAACACCAAGCCCGCCAGCACAAAGCGAAAGCCGGCCATTAGAAACGGCGGAAGGGTCTCGACGGCAAAACGAATTGCCAGGTACGTTGAACCCCAGACAATGTATACTGCAATCAGGGCGGTCCATATAGATACAGACGACGCGGGATGTGGTCTAGTTTCAGTGTTCAGAGTCATAAAGCTCCTTCCAAGCGCAAGAGCAATCGCTTGCTTTCCAATCCGCCGCCGCCGCTGTACCCGCCCAGGCTGCCATCGCTGGCGATGACGCGGTGGCAGGGAATGACAATTGGCGCCGGGTTGCGCCCCAGCGCCTGGCCCACCGCCCGGCCGGCCTGCGGCTTGCCAATGCTGTGCGCCATTTGCCCATAGGTCCATACCTTGCCTGGTGGGATGCGGCGGGCCGTTTGCAATACCTTGCGCTGAAATGGCGTCAGGCTGCCCAGGTCAACCGGAAGGTCAATGTGCGAGCGCCTGCCCGCAAAGTAATCGCGCAGTTGGGCAGTTGCGGCGGCCAGGGCGGCCGGGTTCCATTCGGTGCGCGCCAATGGGTCGAGCTGGCTCAGAAAGGCATTGGCCTCTGTGCCAAACTCGACGCTGCACACCCCGCGCGCGCCGGCGGCGATGTAGATGGGGCCCAGGGGCGATTCGATAACGTCCCATTGAACTAGAGGTGCGCTATGCTCAAACCACGCTTGCAGCCGGCGGCGCGATTGCGTCACATCGCTCTCTGGCGGTGTGCCGAGTGCGTTTTTTATGGTATAGGAAAGTGTAAAACTTGCACCACTGCGAAAGCTTTGCTTTCTTGTTTGTTTCAATAGCTGTTCTTCTTGATCAATCATGGTATTCACCATCATCTTTTAATTCTCGGCGCAGGCGTGCAAGCGCCTGGTAGACATTAGCGCGGGCGCTGGCCTCTGAGCAGCCTAGCGCCTGGGCAATGTCAGGGTATTCTAATCCTTGTATGTGGCGCAAGATTAGGGCTTGTTGCTGCTTGGCGGGCAAGGCCGCAATCGCTTTTCCAACAGCCTCCAGCGTTTCTTTCAGGGCCGTGTGTTGATGTGGCGATGGTCTGGCTTCTGCCAGGGTTTCGTGCGCCGCAAAGGTCTCGTGCGCCGCAAAGGTTTCGTGCGCCTCGTCGAGCGAAACAGTGTTGAGGCGCTTGCGTTTGAGCGCGGTGTAAGCGCAGTTGGTGGCAATTTTGTATAACCAAGCTCTATGGTTGCTGTCTGGACGCAATCGCCCGTAGGCTTGGTATGCGCGCAAGAATACCTCTTGGGTCAAGTCTTGCGCGTCTGCGGCATTGCGCATCAAACGCCACAGGTAGCTATAAATTTCATCGTGATGTCGCTCGATGAGCATCTCAAAGCGTATGGATGTGGTCGGCATTTGTTTTCATTTAGGGTGGCAGATTGATCCACTGATTTCAGTCACACCCATTTATTATAACTAGGCAGAGGACGTTTTGTGAAAAGACCCAGAGCTTGAGGGCGATGCCTTTGGCCACAATTGGGGCATCACTTGCAGCGCGCGGCCAACCGCAGCCTGCAGATACGGTTCAACACCGCCCAAGTCGTAGATCATTGCTAGGGCCTCGTTCCAATAGGTGGCGTGTTGTTGGCGTGTGGGTTCTATGTCCATTGGGGACATTCCATTGCGTTCAAGCAACGAAAAGTACGATTCGGGCGTGCCGCCGGCAAGCACGTGTGGGCGAGCAATGTCCCACATTCGCTGCAGAGTCTGGTGTGGAATGTGCGCCAGCACGTTGGGAATTGTGGCTTGGTTCAATGTAGAGATGATGGCGGCAAAATCCTCGAATTGCTGTTGGATCAAAACATCATAGGCCGTCATGGAAACCTCGCCGGGCACGGGCAATTCGTTTAGCGAGGCGATCTCAAATTTTTGTAACAGCGCCCACCCCAATTCCTTCCATGGTTCGTCGGCTGCCAGGTGGCACAGGTAACCGGCAATAAAGGCTTGCTCTGCCTCGGCCAAATCGTTCCACGGGCGCACCAACAGCGTGTCAAGTTGACTCATAAAGTTGGCGCAGCTTTTTTGAAAAGCAGCCGGGCCGTCTTCTTCCAGCCTCCCGATGAAATGCGTCTGCCGCCGGTCAATGTCGCTGAACCCATGTACGTCAACCAGCATGCAGCCAAGCAAAAAGGCTCCGCGGGCGGCGGGGGTCAGCTCGATGTACCGTAGCTTGGACAAGACCCGCTCACCAATGACCAGATGAGTGACAAGTGGCGCCATTGTTCCTCTTTTCTAGAACCGATATCTTGATGGCGGGATTAGAGTATACCTCAATTTCGCCAGATTTGAACACCAGCGGCCAACTAGTTATCTGCCGCATCATTTCGGGCATGCCGGGCAAGGTGAACGCAGCCCAGTTGCGCCACAGGTTATCTATAACCACAAAGCGCGCCCGGTCGTAATGAGGGTCGAACACAAAACGCTCTGGGGGAATGTTGGCGGGCAGCAGTGGAGTAGCCTGGCCTGCCGCCGCCAGCGCCATTTGCGGCTCGGCCACATTGGCGCGGATTTGCCACCCCAGCGCGGGCGAGGCAATAACAACGTCGGCAGGATCGGCTTGGGCATTGATAAACTGGGCCACGCGCCGCGCATCGCTGGGATTGATGAGAAAGGGGTCAATGGCTGTGCTGAGGTGAGCGCGCACCTGATTGTACATTAGCCAGGTTGAGCAGAGCAGTGGGCTGATTACGATGAGCGCAACAACCAGGCCGGCCACGCTAGCAGACAAGGTTGATTGATGGGAGAAATGCCCCCAGTGTTTGATCAGAGCTAACAATCCATCACGAGTGATTTGAAATATGTATGGTGCGCCACGTTGGATGAGGCTGGCTATTCCCAGCCCAATAAAAGGCAGCAGCGGAATCATGTAGTAAAAGCCCAGGCTATAGAGCGCGGTGGTGCGCCCCAAGATGAGGAGAGGAAACAAAAAGAGCAGCAGGCTTGCTCTTTGCAGCCGGGCCGGACGAAGCAGCCACAGGCCCACCAGCGCCAGCGCGATCCAGCCATCTTGAAGAATGAGCGTGGCATAATTGATCAGCAGGGTTTCAACTTGCCCGGCCAGCGATAGCTGCCCCAGCCGAAGCAGGACAAAGCGCATGTCGAACAAAAAGGCTTGTGGGGCGATGGCGAGCATACAGGCAGCGTACAGGCCAAGCGGCAGCGCTAGCAGCGGCATGCCCCACACCAGCTCGCGCCAGCGCCGCGCCAAGACGGCCAGCGCGAAAGGAGCTGCCATCACTATCATCCACAAATCGGATAGCGCGCCTACCCCAATGGCAGCGGCAGATAGCGCCAGCCAGGGGCGAGCCTGCGTTTCGAGATATTTGAGCAGCCCCAGGCAGGCCAGCAAGACCAATGGAGCGAGCAGGTTGTAGCTGAACCCAAAGCGGCTGTATACGATGGCCTGAGGATAGACGGCCAGGGCCGCTGCGGACAAGAGCGGCAAATAGCTACTGCCTCCTTGCGCCGAGCGCGCCAGCCAGTACAACAATCCCACCGACACAACGCCAAAGACGCCTGTCAAGGCGCGCAGGGTGCCTATTCCGCCGCCTAGTGTGTCCAGCGATCCTGCCAACACAAACTCGAATAGCGGCAGCCTGGAAAAGAGCAGAGTAGATTGACCGATGGCCATGTATTGGATTCGCCCCCTCAGCAGGTTTTGCGCAATGCTGAGATGAGTGCCCTCGTCGGCATACCAACCGGGGTTGTCGCCAAGGTTGGCCAGGCGCAGAAAAGCCGCCAATGTCAGGATGGCCAGCAGCGCAAGCAGTTCGAAAAGGCGCTTGGAATATTTTGGCGGGATGTGGCTTGGGGTCACGGTTTGTGGGCCGACCTGGCTGTTTGGAGCTTGTCTTGCACGAAATTGCTCAATTGCTGCTTGAACAAACTCACGTCAAACTTGGCTGCGTGCGCGCGGATGAGGATTGGGTCAAAGGTCACGCTATCCAATTGGCGCACCGCTTGCGCCAGCGATGCCGCAGTGGGCTGGTGAAACAACAGGCCGGTCTGGCCTTCGATGACGGTATCCAGCGCGCCGCCCGCGGCATACGCAACGACTGGCCGGCCCGCGGCTTGTGATTGAAGAGGCGTAATGCCAAAGTCTTCCTCGCCGGGAAAGATAAAGGCCTGACAGCGCGCCATCAGCTCCGTCACTTGCTCGTTGCTCACGCGCCCCAAAAAAGTAATGTTGGACTTTGCCATGGCCTGCAAGCGCGCGCGATCGCGCCCATCGCCTGCCACCACCAGCGGCAGCCCCAGTTCGTTAAAGGCTTGCACGGCCAGGTCAATCCGCTTGTAGGGGATGAGCCGCGAGAGCACCAGGCAAAAATCATCCTGTTTTGCCGTTGGCTGGAATCGGGCCGTATCCACCGGGGGATAAATGACGACGCTGTCGCGCTGATAAAAGCGGCGGATTCGTTCTTGCACTTGGGTCGAGATGGCGATAAAGTGATTCACGCGCTGAGCGGCGGCGTAATCCCACTGGCGCAGCAAGGCGATGACGGCAGGCAGCACGGCATTGATGGCCTTGCTCAAGCCCTCGCGTTGCACGTAATCAGACAGTCTCCACACATAGCGGGTGGGGGTGAGGCAATAGCAAATGTGCAGGGTAGGGGGCTGCACGCGCACGCCGTGGCAAAAGCCGCTCTTGTTAGAGATTACGGCATCATAGCCTGCAAGCTGCAGCCGGTCGAATGCCAGCGGATACAGAGGCAGGTAGGGTTGGTGATGACGGTGGATACCCGGCAGTCGGTTCATCCATGTGGTGCGGATATCCCACTGGCGATACGCTGGCGGCATGAGGTCTGGCGCGTACATGGAAGTGTAAACGGGCGCGCCAGGGTACATTTGCGCCAGCGTTTCCAGCACATCTTCGGCCCCGCCGATTTGATTGAGCCAGTCGTGGACAAGCGCGATTTGCATGAGAACTAGGTATCTTTCGACAAATGAGTTAAACCCGCCACCTGGGGCGCAGTTTCGGGCTTGGCCCGAAACTGCTTCGGGTCGGCTACGCCGACCCGCCTAGTGTACCATGCAAAGATGGAAAGTGGAAAGGGCGCGTTGACAACATAGGTACAATCCTATACAATCGCGTAAGGTAACTCTGCCAACCCTCCCGCAGGTTACAAGTTTGGCTATCTGGGTAGGGTTGCGCTTGTTCACCCAAAGGCATTCAACCTGCGGGAGGGTGAGTTACCGCGTAAGAGGTATATAAAGTGGATATAACTAACGATACACGCGATGCACATCCATTGCCTGCAGAGGGGCAGCCTCAGGCCGGCAGCAGTTGGCTGGACCTGGTACTATATCTAGCAATATTTGCCGGCTTTTTTGCGGCCACGGTCGTTGTGGGGCTGGCGTTTCGAAATACCGAATTGTCCATTGGGTTGACCGCGCTGATCCTGGCGATGAATTGCATCTTTTTTGCGGGCGGGGTGTATGTGTTGGGTGTGCTGCGCGGCAAGCTTTCGCTGGCCGAGTTGGGTCTGTGGCCCATCCGGTGGCAGTGGCAGTGGCTGCTCATTGCCATCGCCATCAGTCTGGTTTTCATCCCGCTGCGGATAATGGCGGCGGCGGCGGCGCAGTTCTTGGTTGAAGGAGGCATGGCGAGCGCAGAGGCCAGAAGCGAGATTCTTTTGGGCGGCGGCAGCCCTACCTGGTTCAACTTTATAATTACGCTGATTGGAGCCGGGCTATTGGTTCCACTGGCCGAAGAGCTGTATTTTCGTGGCGCGATTTACACCTGGTGCCGCCGCAGGTACGCTGTATGGATCGCGGTTGCCATCAGTTCAGCTTTTTTTGCCCTGGCGCATGCCGATAGCGCCGGGGCGGTGGCCAGCAGCCTGATCTTGGGTGTGTTGTGCGCAGTGATGTTTGAATACACAAAGTCTATTTGGATGTCTTTTGCTCTTCATATGCTCACTAATGTGATCGCCATAGTCTTGCTGTATGGATTGCTGGCGCTGACGCAACTATTCCCGGCCTTGCAGGGATTGCAATGAACATTTTGATTCTGACCGACAAGTATCCCCCCGATGTGGGCGGGCTGGCCGTGTCCACGCGCAGGCTGGCGCGCGGCCTAAAGCAGGCCGGGCAAGCCGCCTGGGTGAGCGTGCCAGATGCCTCGGTCGAGCCGGGGGGAAGCATGGTGTCAGACGACGATGGCGTGTTGGTGTATCGCGTGGGCGCTCACCGCCGCGCCGATGATGCGCTATCGGATTGGTTTGACCACGTCCTATCGCTTCACGCCAGGCATCATTTTGACCTGATCCACGCCATGTATCTGACTCAGCCCGCCTTTGTGGCAGTGATGGCAGGGCGTTACCTGGACTTGCCCTCGGTTGTCAGCGCGCGCGGCAATGACCTGGATCGCACCGCTTTTGACCCGGCCAAATTCTCGCAGGTGGTGTGGGCTTTGCAGCAGGCCAGCGCTGTCACGGTAGTGACGAGCGATTTGCAGCGCAAGGCTCTGGCCTTTGCGCCGGGATGCCGGGCGCATTTTATCCCCAACGGGGTAGATACAGCCCTCTTTGCGCCCGCCCCGCGCAGCGAGGCGATGGCGGAATCGTTGGGTCTGGGCAATGGCTTGGTGATTGGTTTTGTGGGCGAAGCCAGGCAAAAGAAAGGGCTGACCACCTTGCTGCCCGCCTTTGCCAGCCTGCGCGCCCAATTCCCTGGCAGGCTTGCCTTGCTTTTGGTGGGCGGCGTGCGCAAGGATGATGCGCCAATCGTTCAAGTCTTTCAGAAGCAAAACCCCAGGCTAGACATTTGCATTGTGCCCAACGTGCCGCACGAGCAATTGCCTGCTTACTATAGCTTGATTGACGTGCTGGCCATCCCCTCGCTGCGCGATGGCATGCCCAACTCTTTGCTAGAGGGCATGGCCTGCCAGCGGGCGATTGTGGCCTCGAACGTTGGTGGAATTCCAGATGTGTTGCGCCAGCGAGGCGTGGAGGATGGCGCGCTTGTCCCGCCGGGCGATGTGGCGGCGCTGGCCGAGGCAATGCAGCGCTTGCTGGCCGACCCGGCCTGGCGCGCAAGATTGGGCAGCTCTGCGCGGGCGACGGTTGAGGCAGGCTTTACGCCCGAAAAGGAAATCGAGCGCAACCTGGATATTTATAGAGATGTGATGGGTAAAGCGTAAATAGAAGCCTTGGTGTACCTTTGTGTCCTTTAAAAAATATCTAGTCCAAAGCACCTATGAGCCTTGTCAAGAGCCTCAAGCGCAATTCAGACCTGGCGCGCGAGTTTGCCCAGTGTGTTAAAAGCAACCGACCTTTTCGCTTGCTAGACATCAAGCTGTACCTGACGCGCCGCTGTAACTTGCGCTGCGCCATGTGCACGGCCTGGCAAGAACAAGATGGGCAGGGCGAACTAGGCGCAGACGAGGTGGCGCGGTTGGTTGAGCAGGCCAGGCCGTTGGGATTGGCTAACCTCAAACTCTTTGGCGGCGAGCCAATGCTGCGCCAAGACCTGGAAGCAATTGTGGAACACGCCGCCGGCTTGGGCGTTCGGTGCACGCTGATTACCAACGGCTCGCTGCTCACCGAGCGGCGCGCAGAGGCGCTGGTGAGGGCCGGGTTGGCGCAGCTAGAGCTTTCATTAGATGCAGGCGACCCAAGCTTGCACGATGCCATTCGCGGCGTGCCGGGCACGTGGCAGCGCGCTGTGAGTGGCGTGCAAGCAGTGCAAGCGGCTGCCCGCTCGCTTGGCCGGCGTGTGACGGTGCGAGTGAATGCCGTCGTCATGCGGCAAAATTACCTTGATCTACCCGGCCTGGTGGACAAAGCTGTATCGCTGGGCGTTGATGAAATCGTCTTTAACCCGGCCATTCCCCAGGGCGATAACGAGCGGGGCGCGGCCTCTGAATACATTCTGACGCGAAAAGACATCATTCGCTACAACGGCGAGATTGCCCCCGCCATTCTGGCGCATGGCGCGCCCTACCGATGGTCGGTTGACCCGGCCTTTTTATACATTTATGGCACGAGCGATGAGGAGATTGGCCTGGCAGCCCAATGCCGCTATGTGGAACGCTTGCAGATTGAGCATTGTTTCAAGCCGTGGTATTACGTGGTCGTCAGAGAAAATGGCGCTGTGCTTGGGTGCAACACCGTCAAACACCCTCTTGGCCGCGTGGGCAACATTCGCCAAAAGACGATGAGTGAAATCTGGCTCTCGGAAGCTTTTCAACGGTTTCGCGCCGCTTGCAAACCGCCCCAGTTTGCAGACTGTGCCAGGTGTTGTTACAACCTGGCGCTGGTCAACTGGCGGCTGGATCAGGCGCTGGCTGAAGCAATTTCGAGTACACCTTGATGAGCTTTTTCTGCGCCACGTGCCAGCTAAATGTGCTGTGGGCGCGTTCGGCGGCGGATTGGGCCAGGTGTTGGGCCAGCACAGGGTCATCTAAAATAGCCAGGGTGCAGCGCGCCAAATCGGCGGGGTCGTCGGGCGTAAACAGCAGCGCGTCAATATTTTCGCGGGCCAGCTCGCGCACCACCGGCAGGTTAGAGGCCACAATCGGCCGTCCGCAGGCCATATACTCGATGACCTTGAGCGGGCAGCAGCCCTGGGTCACGTTGCGGTCGTTATAAGTGAGCGGCGCAATGCACACATCGGCCTGCGCCAGCAAGGCGGGCATCTCGTGGTGCGGCACTGCCGCCTCGATTGAAACGGCATCTTCTAGCCCTTGCTTGCGAATGTGCTTGATCAGCTCTTTGCGCTGCCGCCCGCGCCCGCGGCCCACAATCCGCAACCGCACCGGGCGCTGCGCCGCAATGATGCGGGTGGCCTCGATGAGCACGTCTAACCCTTGCCAATCGGCCAGTGTGCCAATGTAGAGTAGGGTGGGGCAATCGGAAGCGGGGTTGAGCGGCTGCGGTGTAAAGAGCTTTATGTCTACGCCATTTTGGATGACGGTGATTTTTTCACGCGGCACACCCAGGCTGGCAATGTAGGCGCGCGTGACTGCCGAGGGGCAGATGATTCGATCGGCCAGCAAGAGCGTGGTGATTTCTTGCCGCTTGATTTTGGCCAGCATGGGGTTGTCTTTCAGGTTGGGATAGTGGTATTTTAGCTCGATGCCGGGCAGGCCGTTGACTTCAAAGAGCGTTTTGTATCCAAAGCGAGGCTGGGCCTGTGCCAGCGTGTACCCTTCCCAAATTGAGCGAAAGTGTGCTACACTATAGGGCGGCGCTGATTCAACATGGCGCAGCGTGGCCCGGCCAAACTCGATGGCGCGCCGCAGAAAGTTGAGGTCGTCGCCCACCGGCACGCGAATGACCTGCGCGCCGCAATAGCTATCGCGCTCGGGCAGCGCCGGGTCGCCGGCTGTGACAAGCTGGACATGATAGCCGGCCTCTACCAGCCCGCGCGTGAAATACGTAATGTGCGTGCTGGCCCCCTTGGGGCTGGGCACCACGTCGAAAGCGGAATAAAGCACAGAGATTAGAGTATCCATTAAAATTACTTGTCCACGAATCTATACGAATAAAACAAAAATTAGCGCAGATTAGCGTTATTCGTGGATAAAAATCTTGAGTGTGAGTTTTTAAGACGTAATACTGTAACTATATTATAACTCAAATAGCGCGTTAGCCAACCGTGGTTAGTCTCTCTGTCAAGTGTTGATACGACAACTGGCTTGATTCTGAACCACGGAGGCGCGGAGGGCACAGAGGCCCTGCTGAAAACTCTGTGAACTCGGTGTCTCCGTGGTAAAATTCCTTCATCAACAAGGGAGAGACTATCCAATCACGCGAGGAGGTGTTGTGTGAAGTGTCCTTTTTGCCAAAATGAAATGGGCAATGCGCAGACTACTTGCCCAGCCTGCAAGCGGTCTTATTCGCCCTATGTTGCCTACCAGCTTGGGCTGGCCTGGAATGCTATGCAGCGGGGTGAGCAACCGGCCGCGCGCGCGGCCTTTACCGAGGCGCTCAAGGTCACCCCGGCAGGTGACAGGAAACAGCTTGAATCGTATATCGCTTTTCTGGTCGAACAGACAGGGGTTACTTCGCCTGCTGCCAAGGTGGCAAGCGTAATGGCGGCCGCGGTTGCTTCTCAGGTAGCCCAACCAGAGCCGGCGCCGGCTACGCCGGCCGCTCCGCCTCAATCTGCTACGGTATCGGCCCCTGCGCCTCGCCTTTCGCCGCAGCCACAGGCCGGCCAGGCCAAGCGCGCGCTGTTCCTGAACTTTAACGAAAAGCCGGTCAGTATTGTGCGGGTGATGGATGAAACCAGGCGGAAGCAATTAACGTTTGCCAAAGAACGCACTCAGCGGATGTGGATTATTGCGTTGCTCTTGCCGGCCGGCTTGCCATTTGTCTGCGCCGATTTTGTAATGGGCTATAACTTTTGTACCTTTAGCCTGGTGGCGCTGGTGCTGTGGGTGGCAGCCTTGGTGGGTTTTATTGCCCTTATGCGCAATCCGTCAAGCGGCGCACAGTTTGGCCCGCAGTACGATATTGCCCATACGGTTTTCGAAACGCTGCGAGATGATGTTGCCCCCAAGCGCACGCTGCTGGGCTGGCTCGACCTGAGCGGCGCTCAACAGACTAGCAAAATAGTGCGCCAAAAGACTGCTGCATCTGGCATGCCGGTGGCTTTTTACCGCGACGAATGGCTGCGGATGAAAATGCCGCTGTACGATGGCAATGTGATGCGGGTGGCGGTGGTAGAGCGCGCAAAAGCGCGCTTGGGGATGTGGAAGGTTGGTCATATCAGCCACAAGCGCAAATGGAAGCCTGGCGGCACCATGTGGGCGCGCCGAGAGATGAAGATGGCACTGACGGTGAATCGGGAAGCCTATGAGCAGTTACCCATTCAAGACAGCCAGGTGGGCAAATTTGCCGTAAATGCTGCCCAAACCCAAGCTGGCCGCATTGTGCTCGAGGCAGCCACCAACGAGGCAATAGGAGCAGGTGATATTCTTCAGGTGCTGCGCTTTGCGTATGATCACCTCAAGCCGCGCGGTGAGCCGGCGCAATCAAACGTTTCTAGCGTCTAGGAGGCTAATATGAATTCACGTACTATTACAACAATTGTTTTGTCAGTAGTGTTGATGATCATTGTGATGTTGGTAGCCGCCGCGCTGGCCTTTACCGGCATGGCCAGCCGAGACAAGTGGGCGCTGGCCGAAGGTTGGTCGTACTCTGCGCCGGCGGTGGCGAGCATGAAAATGACCAACCTCACCAGCCCCAGCTCGTCCGAGCTTTTTGTCCAGGCGGGCAGCCGCATCTTGATCTTTGACGCCGCCGGCAAGCCGATTTTTGAAAAATCGTTTCCAGGCACGCTGGCGTCTTCAATGGCCGATGTAAATGGCGACGATGTCCAAGATGTCCTGGCCTATTACAATGACCAGGGCGTCGCCGTTGCGGTGGCAATCAATGCGGCCGATGGCCAGACAATCTGGCAGACCAACCTCGAGGGCCTGGGAGCAGTGGGCCGCGCGGCGGTGATGGATTTCGAGGGTGCTGGCAAGATGGGGCTAGTCATTGGCGATATGCAGGGCAAGCTGGTGGCGGTTTCGCCCAAGGGCGAAGAGTTGTGGCGCTATGATATGCAAGCCTCGTCAGACTTGCGCGGGCTGGATAACATCAAAGCCGGTCAGGCCCAATTGGTGGCCGCGGCAGATTTGAACGGCAAGGTGGTCACACTCGATAGCAGTGGGCAGGTAGCCTGGACATTTACTGTGCCTGGAGGGCTGCGCCGCCTGCGCACCGAAGAGGTGCTAGGCCCCGGCCAGAGCGCCGTCTTGCTTGGCGGGGAGGGCGGCACGCTGTATGTGTTGGATGGCAGCACTGGCCAGACAGTGTGGTCGGCGAACGTGGGCCAGGCCGTGGCCGAAATTCGCCTGGCCGAGCTGGATGGCGATGCCGGCACGCGCGAGTTGGTGGTAGGCGGCACACGCAATGGCGTGTGGGCCTATGACCAAAAAGGCAATCGCCTGTTTTCCACCTCGGTGCCCGGCGAAAAAACCAAGATCACCGAGATTGTGTCGCTGGATGCTGAAGGCTCTGGCGGACGCCACATTGTGGCGATTGGCGACGAGTACGGCGAACTGTCTTTCTTTGATGCCAGCGGCAGCAAATTGCTTTCCCGCACCTATAGCGCGCCCATCAACCGGATTGCCACCGGCAAGCTGGGCGGTGAGCGGCAATATATCGTGGCCGACGCCGGCCAGGTGCGCGCTTTGAAGCTGAGCAGAGAAAGCGCGCCGTTCTGGTACACGCCGCTGCTGGCTGGCTTGCTGGCGTGCGTCGTTATCGCGGTGGTGGCCTTTATCATCGGCTCCATCAAGCCTGCGCCGGCGTTGCAGATCAGCGCCGAGCAGATGACGGTAGAGGCCCAAAAAGCCCGGCGCATCATGCTGCACGAATCCATCAACGATCTCAAGCGGATGAAGCAGGGTGGTGAGGTGCCGCCCGAAGCCTACCTGGCCCGCCTAAAAGATTTGCGCGCGCAATTGGCCGATTCGGAGGCGAATCTCATCAAGCTGGGTGTGCCGTTGCACGCCGAAACAATCACCTGCCCGCACTGCGGCGGCAAGCTAGAATTGGGCACCGATCGGTGCGAGTATTGCGGGCAAACGGTTTTAACCTAGCTTGCAAGGAGGCAACAATGGCTCAATGCTCAATGGTAGTGGGTTATCTGGTTCCGCATCGCTGCCCCAATAAAGTGCTGGCCACTTGTATCAAGTGCGGGCGCGGCTTTTGCGATGAGCACGTTTCAATTCAGCCGGGCGGATTAATGTGCCTGGCCTGTCAGCAAGGACTGGAACAACCGGTGTTGGTATCGCGGGTGGCCCAAGATTACACGGCCGAGGATATCGCCTTGTTTTCCACCGTCGGCGCCCGCGACACGGTGCTGGATACCTTTGCAGATTTGAGCTAGTTCTTTTTACCACGGAGACACAGAGGGCACAGAGAAAAACTCGGCGTTCTCCGTGCCTCTGTGGTGAAAATGACCGAAATGACGACCGAGGCTGAATCGAGAAGTTGGTCTATTAGTTTGATATGTATCAAGTAAGCCAGGTGCAGGCCGAGGCGGATGCCTTTCGGGCGGCGGTGGCGCAGGCGGAGCCATTTCACCCGCTGATGGTCAAGATCAAGTTGCTGTGGCAGTGCAACCTCGATTGCCCCATGTGCGATTACTGGCGGCATGGCAGCACACCCCCGCTTGATTTTGGCTTGGTGACGCGCGCGTTGGATGACCTGGCTGTTTTGGGCTGCCGCAAGGTGCACTTTTCTGGCGGCGAACCCACCCTGCGGGCCGACCTGCCCGATATTGTGGCGCACGCCCGGCGGCTCAAGCTACGCGTTACGCTGACCACCAACGGCACGCTGCTCACTAAAGAGCTATCCAAGCAGTTGGTCAAGGCCGGGTTGAACAGCGTGTGCGTTTCAATTGATTCGCCGGTGCGCTCGGTGCACGACCGCATGCGGGGCGTGCGGGGCGCGTTCAAGCAAACGATTGCCGGCGCGCGCGAATTGCGCCGCGCGGCCAAAGAGCGCGGGGTATCGCTGCCGATTCGCGTCAACACCGTCGTCTGCCGCCACAACTATGACACGCTGGCCGAGTTGCCCGAGCTGATTCACTCACTGAACGGCAAGCACATTCTCTTGATGCCGGTGGATGACCCCAGTGGTGAATTGCTGCTGAGCAAGCGCCGCCTGCTGGATTACAACCAGCGCATAGCGCCTGCGCTGGCCGAGCGCGCATTGGCGCTGGGGTTGATGCGCAATAGCCGCGAGGCTTTTCCATTCGGCATTACGCATCAGGAACTGGCCGCCAGCCGCGATGGCCATTATGCGCGCGGAATGTTTGCGGGCCAGCCATGTTACGCGCCATGGACGCACGCGCTGATTGCCGCCGATGCGCATGTGGCTCCTTGCTGTTCTGCTCCGCGTGTGGTGTTGGGCAATTTGGCGCAGCAATCTTTTGCGGAAATCTGGCAGAGCGATGCCTACCGCCACTTGCGCCAGTCTATGCGCGATGGCGCACCCCTACCACACTGCGCCGATTGCGATGTCTTTTTATCTGAAAACCGCATTTTGCACCACATTTTTTTGAACGGCGACAATCCCCGCGACAATTTGGAATCTGAAATTTGCAATTTGCAATCTGAAATTAAATGAGACCGATTTGGGCCGCCCACGATAAACGGCGTTGGCTCAAACGCCGGGCCAACCAGGCCGGGCTGGAAATAGGCTGGTGGCTGCGCTTGCTGCGCGTACCTGGCCTGCCGCGTATTTTGATGATCGAGCCAACCAACGAATGTAATTTGCGCTGCCCGCTATGTCCCACCGGCAACGGCACGCTGAGGCGGGCCAAAGGCCAAATGTCTTTTGACCTGTATCAGCGCATCTTGGCCGATCTAGATGACTCGCTGGAGCGCCTGATGCTCTACAATTACGGTGAGCCGTTCCTGCATCCCCAAATATTTGATATGATCACGTTGGCGCGGCAGGCCGAAATTCACACCCGCATCAGCACCAATGGCTTGGTCTTTATGCGCGCCTGCCAGGTTGACGAGCTGATTGCCAGCCAGTTGAATTATCTGCGCGTCAGTCTAGATGGCGCGACGCCTGAAACGTATAGCATGTACAGGGTAGGGGGGCAGCTAGAGCGCATCCTGGAAGGCGTGCGGCTGTTGCAGCAGCGCAAGCGCCAATTGGGGCAGCGCAGGCCGGTGGTAGAGCTCCAGTTCATTGTCATGCGCCACAACGAGCACGAGTTGGATGCCATGAGGAAAATTGCGCAGGAGCTGGGCACGTTGCTGCGGATCAAAACAGTGGGGCTGGGTAAGTTGAGCAAAGCGGCGCAAGCGCAATGGCTGCCGGTTCAGCCTTTACTGCGCCGCTATAAAGAGCGCGCCGGGCAACTGGAACTGGCCCACAATGGTCAGGCAGGCTATGTCTGTGACCATCCGTGGCATCGCCTGGTCATTAATTGGGATGGGCAGGTGACACCGTGCTGTTATGACCGCGATGGCGCGCACGAGTTTGGCAATGCCGCAGAGGGGTTGCAGGCGGTGTGGAATGGCGAGCGCCTGCAAGCCTTTCGGCGCGCGGTCCAGTCGGCCGCGCCCCCGGCTATATGCCAGCAGTGCGCGGTGTGGTTGTGGAACACACCCCGCCTGGCGCGAATTGAACAGGCGGCTCAAGACCCGGTTGATTGATATTGCTTTACGCCCACTTGCCACATGCGCCACGCCAGCGCCAGCATGACTGCGCAGACCAGCGGCGCAAGAAACGGCACAAACGCTGGCAGCCCAAACGGATTGGATTTATCGAGTAGATACAACGTGGGGAAATAGTTGATAAAGGCCAGCGGCAGCGCGTAGGTGAAAAACAGCCGCATCCATTGTTCGTAAATGCTGATGGGGTAAGACAAGAGCGCCTGTCCGCCATAGGTAAAGATGTTGACCACCTCGGTAGATTGGACGGTCCAAAAGCACAGTGTGCAGCCTGCTATCGAAATCCCCAAAAAGAAAAGCGCGCCCCCGCCCACAATGACAGGGACGAATAGCGCCTTGATGAGCGTCCATTGCATTTGAGACAGCCACAAGCCCAGGCCCAGCGCCAAGATGCCTTGGGCGATGCGCCCCAGGCGGCGCAAGACAAAAAACTCGGTCAGCATCTGGAACACAATTGGCAGAGGCCGGATTAGGATTTGGTCAAACAGCCCGCGCTGGATATAGCCGGCAAAAACGTCGTTGTCGAACGCGCCCTGGATCAATTCGTGCAGGCCAAATGAAGCTGTCACCAGTCCATATAACAGCGCCACCTCTCCCAAGGTCCACCCGCCGATGGCAGGAATGTGGGTCATGATGATCCAGAGCGCCAGCAGGTCGGTAAAGTTGATGAGAAACGCGCTAAACACATCCAACGCAAACGAGAGGCGATATTGCATTTGCGATCGGACGCGGCTGGAGATGAGAATAATGTACAGTTGGGCGTAATCTCTTGCTTTCATTACTACATGTGACCAGGCATCTGTCTCAAATGAGATGCAGATTACACCAGGTTTGCGCAAATAGCAAGACGGCCGTTCAAGCCTTTGTTCCCTTTGAATTGACATTTCTAATTGTTTTGTGCTAAAATAAACTAGTGGTCAATCTTGGATCGTTAGGAGTTTGATGCGCGGCAACTATCGCCCGCACCTCTATAGATCAATTAATACATACATCCCAATCATTTCAGACCTTAGGCGCTATGCAGTTCAGGCATAGCGTCGTTTGTTTTTAATGGTTGTTTGTATTGCAAACCCAGGCAGTGTGACCCTGCCCCAAGAAAATAGGAGGTAAACTTATGTGGATTTTGCGTATCAATATGACGGATCAAAGCTTCAAGTTGGAAGAGTTGCCACAAGCCTACAAGCTTTTGGCTGGCCGCGGGCTTACTTCGACCATCATCCATGATGAAGTGCCGCCCACCTGTCACCCATTAGGCCCCAACAACAAGCTGGTCTTTTCGCCGGGCTTTGTCACGGGCACATCTGCGCCCACCTCGGCGCGCATCTCGGCGGGAGCCAAATCGCCTCTTACCGGCGGCATCAAAGAATCTAACGCCGGCTCCGAGTGGCCCGCTGCGCTGGCGGCTATGCGCATCAAGGCTTTGGTGGTTGAAGGCCAGCCCAAAGAAAAGGGCAAATTCTGGATGGTGCGCCTCTCGTGGGATGAGGCCGCCGGCAAGCCCAAAGTAGAGTTCTCTCCAGCCGACGAGTATGTTGGCCTGACCACCCAAAAGGCCTTTGACAAGGTTTATGAGCGATTGGGCAAGGTGACCATTGCCGGCATCGGCGTGGCGAGTGAATACCGCTATGGCAACTCGGGCATTGTTTACGATGACCTCTCTCGGCGAGCCACGCGCTATTCGGGTCGCGGCGGACTAGGCTCGGTGATGGGCAGCAAGGGCCTCAAGTTTATCGTTATTGAGCGCAAGGGCGCGCCCGGCGTAGAGATTGCCGACAAGGCGCTCTTTGACGAGGGCCGCAAGAAAATGACCGATGCCCTGCGCACCCACGACATTACCAAGCCCAAGGGCGCTCTCAACAGCTATGGCACCGCCGTCCTCATCAACATTCTGAACGAGGCCGGCGGCCTGCCCACCCGCAACTTTTCCAGCGGGCGTTTTGACGGCGCGCCCAACATTGCCGGCGAGGCGATTTTCGAGGGCAACAAGCAGCGCCTGGGCAAAGAGCTGTATAACCACGCTTGCAGCCCCGGCTGCATCATCCAATGCTCCAACACCTGGCACAAGGCCGATGGCGCCGAGCATGCCTCGTGCGTCGAGTACGAATCGTCCTGGGCCTTGGGCGCCGACTGTGGCATTGACAATTTGGACGACATTGCTGAATTGATCCGGCTGTGCAACGAATATGGCCTGGATACCATCGAGACCGGCACCACGCTGGGTGTGGCGATGGAAGCCGGCGTGCTGCCGTTTGGCGACAGCAAAAAGGCCATCGAGCTGCTGCACGAGATGGGCAAGGGCACGCCCCTGGGCCGCATCTTGGGCAGCGGCACCGAGGGCACAGCCCGCGCCTTTGGCGTTGTGCGCTGCCCCACCGTCAAAGGGCAGAGCATGCCCGCCTACGAGCCGCGCGCCGTCAAGGGCATTGGCATCACCTACGCCACCACCCCCATGGGCGCCGACCACACCGCCGGCTATACCATCGCGCCTGAAATCCTGGGTGTCAGCGGCAAGCAAGACCCGCTCAGCCCAGAAGGCAAGGCCGATCTGAGCCGCGCTTTCCAGGCCACCACGGCCTTTATTGATTCGAGTGGCCACTGCCTGTTTATCGCCTTTGCCATCCTGGATATTGCCAGTGGCTTTCAAGGGATGGTAGACGAGGTGAACGGTGTGCTGGGCACCAAATACACCACCGATGATGTGGCCAAGCTGGGGGCAGAAATTCTGCGCAAGGAGCGCGCCTTTAACGAGGCGGCCGGCTTTGGCAAGATGCACGACCGCGTGCCCGAGTTTATGACGCGCGAGCCATTGCCTCCCCACAATGTGGTCTTTGACGTGCCCGATTCGGCCCTGGATGCCGTGTTTGAGCAGATGTAGAATGGATTGAGCTAAAAGGCAGGGCCTTGACTGTAGGCTCTGCCTTTGTTTTTTTATGTCTGACAAAGCTCTTACGGAAAACGGCCGCATCAAGCTGCCGGAAGATTGGGTTCGGCGGCGACGCCTGCCAGACCAGCTAGAGTGGTGGATTGACCAGCGCGACGCTGCGCTGATTCTGCTGCCGCGCTTGCCAGATTTGCGCAAGCTCTACATAGAGCCGACCACCGTGTGCAACCTCAATTGCCGCACGTGCATTCGCAATGTCTGGCAAGACCCCAAGGCGCACATGCCGATGGAGCTTTTCCGCCAACTTGTAGAGCAGACCCAAGCTTTGCCCGAATTAAAGCGGGTTGTCCTCAGCGGGTTGGGTGAGCCTTTGACCCATCCCGATTTGTTAGAGATGGTGCGCCTGGTGCGCCAGCGCGGTTTGGCCGTTACGGTCGGTTCGAATGGCCTGCTGCTCACCAGGTCCATTGCCCGCGAATTGGTGGCGTTGGGGGTAGATCGCCTGGTCATTTCGCTAGATGGCGTCAAGCCCGAAACCTATGCCGGCGTGCGCGGCGCAATGATCTCGCAAGTGATGGACAACATTCGTGGACTGAACGAAGCCAAGCGAGAGTTGAGGTCGCTGTCACCCGCGCTGGGGATTGAATTTGTTGCCCTGCGCAGCAATATCGCCGAGCTGGCCGATTTGACCGGGCTGGCTTCTCACCTGGGCGCGGCCCGCGTGTTGGTGAGCAATGTCTTGGCCTACACCGACGAGATGTACGATGAAATCCTTTACGGCTATGGGCCGCGCGCTCCATTCAACGCGGCGGGCTGGCCCGTCAAAGCCGATGCCTGGGTCATGTGGGGCACGCTGGAACTGCCGCGCATGCACTGGGGCGCGGAACAGCGCTGCCGCTTTGTGCAAGACCGGGCGGCTGTGGTGGGCTGGGATGGGAGTGTTGCTCCCTGCTATGCGCTTGCCCACAATTACAGCTATCTAACCATTGACAAGCGGCGCAAGCAGGTGGCTCGCTATGGTCTGGGCAACATTGCACAGCAATCGTTGCTAGAGATTTGGACCTCTGAAGAATATTGCCGCTTTCGCAACGAGGTGCGCGATTTTCACTTTCCGTCTTGCCCCGATTGCGACCTGCGAGAAAGCTGTGACCTGCGCGAGAAAAACGAGGGCTGCTGGGGGTGGAATCCTTCGTGCGCCGATTGCCTGTGGGCGCAGGATATTGTTCGCTGTCCATAAAGAAAATGCAAATCAAGGTCAAACTGTTCGCCACACTGACCCAACGAGTTTCGGCGGCTGTGCTGGCTCGATACCCGCAGGGAATACGCGCGGGCCGCCCTTTTGAGGTAGAATTACCAGAGGGCAGCACATTAGATGATTTGATTGCAGCCTTGGGCTTGCCGCCGGAAGAGACAAAAATTGTCTATGTCAAGGGGCGCGCTCAACCCTTTGACTACCGTTTGCAAGCGGGCGACGAGGTGGGCATTTTCCCGCCTGTTGGAGGAGGGTAATGGAAACAATGATTACGCTTGATATCTGGCTCTATGGCCCGCTGGCGCGTTACGCGGGTGATGCCGCCAACAACAACTTTGCCAGGCTAAGCCCCGTCTTGCCGGCCGGGAGCACGGTGGGCGATTTGCTGGCGCACCTGGGCCTGCCCACCGGGGAGCGCGGCATCACGTTCATCAATGGCGATCTCAGCGCCATGCCCAACTTGCAGCCCGATCTTGATCATCCTCTGCAAGACGGCGACCGGGTGGCCTTTTTTCACCTCAGGAGCATGTGGCCGGCGCAATATCGCGACGGTGCGGCGTTGGCGCCGGGTTTGGCGCGCGAGATGGAAAAAAAAGGACGCTTTCACCACAAAAAGACCTAGTTCTCCGTTTTATGGCTCTCCCGACTCTAGCGGGGAAATGCCATGTCGCCCAAACTTTTGAACCACCAACTCCCTGCTTGCGCGGGGGCAGGTGACACAAAGGACACCAAGCATTATTTGAATCTTTGTGTCCTTTGTGCTCTTTGTGGTGAAACAAAGCCAAATCACGTCAGGCTCCCGTTAAACTCAGGAGAGCTCGTTTTATTGAAACACCTCAAACGCTTTGATGGACAGTCCCGCGGTGACGCTGGTAAACAGGCTGGTTTGGGTGAGCTTGTCTGGCCCAAACAAGCGAGCCAGCATTTGGTTGAAGCAGGGAATGCTCGAAGACCCCCCGGTTGCCACAATGTGGTCAATCTGCTCTGGCGCAAGCCCAGAAGCCTGTAGCGTCTCTAGCAGGCAAGCCTCCACGCGTTGGCGATAGTCCGCAATGATGTGCTCGAATTGTGAGCGGGTGAGCATTTGCCAGACCGAGATGCCCTCGCCGCTAAAATCTATGGCGGCGCAGTAATCGCTGGAAAGGTGAATCTTGGCCTGTTCTACCTGGGTGTAAAAGACAAAACCGTATTCGTTAAAGATCAGCGATTTCAGGTTCTCGATGCGACAGGGGTGGTTGCTGGTTTGCATGGCCTGGTTTAAAAATTCCCTGGTTTCCAGCGTGCCCAGCGAAGGCAGCGTTTGCCAATCGCAGACGTGCTCCACAATATCGTTGGGAAAGTAGGTCTGGCCGGGGCCAAAGCGGCTATTATAGCCAAAGTGAGGCAGCAGCTTGGCGCGGATGATGGCCGTGTCAAAGTTGCTGCCGGCAATGTCTACGCCGCCGGTGGCGAAAACGCGGCGCTTGGTTTTTTCGCCAATGCGCATGACGGTGATGTCTAGTGTGCCGCCGCCAAAGTCGAACACGATAATATTTTCCGGGCGCTGGATTTGGGCCTCGTAATCCATGGCGGCAGCAATTGGCTCCATCTCAAAATGCACCTGGCTAAAGCCGGCCTGGCGCGCGGCGCTTTGCAGGCGTTGTTGGGCTTGCTCATCGGCCTGAGGGTCTGCAGCCAAGTGTACCGGCCGCCCCAGCACCACGTGCTCCACCGACTGGCCTGCCAGCGTGTCAATGCGCTCTTTGAACAGGCGCAAATAGGCCGTGGTCAGGTCTTGGGCGGTGTAGCGCTTGCCAAACACCAATGTGCCAGTGTAGCCTGGAGATCGCAGGGCCGTCTTGAGATATTGCAGCAGCCGGCCTGGCGTCAGCTCATCCACATAGGCGTACACATCGGTGACGTAAAACATATCTGCGCCGCGATACTCGATTTCCCCACCCACTTTTTGATAAAGTGGCGCAGACGGCCAATGTTTTGCTCGTAATAGGTTTGCACGGCCTCTTCGCCCATAAATTGCTGGCCGTCGCGCGTGATGTACAAAATTGTTTTGACGACTTGAGGCACGGCGTTGCGCGGGTCAATGGGCAGCAGGCGCGCAGTCTGACCGTCATAAACGCCGGCGCTGGAATTGGTGGTGCCAAAATCTATGCCTACAGCAGTGATTGGGGTGTTCATTTAAAAATTTCTGGCTGTTGTAAATGCCTGCACGCCGTGTGTGATGGCCGGCAGGGATGCGAGCGAGCGCGCCTTGTTGGCCAGCGGCGCTTGGTCGGCGTCGAAAATTGCCAGTCTGCCGTTTTTCATCAGCGCCACCACGCGGTCATAATCGTCTATCGGGCACGCGCCCAATGGCTCGCCTGCGGAACATGCCGGTTGTGGCCTGGTGCCAAGGGATTTGGCCGGCAGGCTTTTGATGCTGCGCCGGATGCCTTTGCCTTCTGAATCTACCAGCAGCACTTGCTCGGCCTGGTCGTCCATCACCAATGCCGCAATGTGTTCGCCTTCATCTAGCTTGATGGCCTGCATCAGGCTCACCGACAGGCTGTTTTGCGGAAAGCGCACATAGTTGCCGCGCTCGGTAAACAAGATCAGGTTAGAGGCAGGACTTGCGCATAATGCCGCGCACACCTGGGCATCCCAATCGTGTTGTATGCCTTTGCCGAATTGCGCTTCTTGCAGCAGCCGGTCCATGCTCCAGCGCAAGATGCTGCGCGCATAGCCGGCCCGACTGGCCGTAATCAGGCTGTGGCACAGCGGCAAATCGCCAATGGGCGCTGCCGCCGAGACAAACTCGCCGCCGATCAAGTTGAGCCCGGGGATTTTGTGCCAGCGGGCCGAGTCTTGTGTGATCTGGAGCAGGTCTTGAATATTGCCGACTGTGCCCTGGCCCAGATTGGTCAGGAACAAGATTTCATCTGCCACCGGCGCGGCCAGCAGGTGCAGTCGCACACTGGCGGGGAACCTAAAGGCATAGGCTTGCAGCGATGTTTCATCTAATTGCCCGCCCAGTTCCAGCGCCAGCGCGTGACCGTTGCTGGCCCAGGCAATCAGCGCCTCGGCCGGCGCGTGGCCCTTGGCTCGGGCCTTGACCAGGCGCGCCAGCGCCTCAATTTGGCGCGAGAGTTCATCCACCTCTTTTTGGTGGGCCTTGGTATCAATTTTTTGCCGCAGATCAATGTTGGTGTTGCGCAGCTCTTCATTGGCCTCTTCGAGGCGAGCCAGCCGCTCAACCAGCAGCTTGGCAATGCTGGCGGCCGATTCTGGCGCGGCCTCGATTTGCGCCAGCCATTCTTTTGGGTCGTCGGGGTTGATCATCGCGAGTCCTGAATAGTTGCTTATCCCAGGTCTACAAAGCACACATCATCTATCTCTAGGTTTACGGTGCAAAACGAGCGGCTTTCTACGCGCTTGCCGCCCAGCGCGCCGGGATTGACAACGCGCGTTTTTCCCTTGAGCTTGTTTTTGCGCTCGTGGGTGTGGCCGTGAAAGACATAGTGGTACAGGCCAGACTCTTGCAATGCTTTGCGCGCGGCCTTGTCGTCGCCGTGGATGGCCGCCACGCGCGCGCCGTCAAACTCGCCCTCGTAAATTTGGCCGTAGGTGCTGCCGTTGCCCAGCCGCAGCACGGCGCGAGCCAGGGCAGCGGGGGTGCTATCCACATTGCCTTGCGCCAGGTGCAGCTCCAAGCCTGAAAAGAGCGGCACAATCTGCGCGCTGGTCAGGTCGCCGCAGTGGATGACGATGTAAATATCCTGGCGGCGCAAGATGTCTAGCGCGGCTTGCAGCGTGTCAACGTTGTCGTGGGTGTCAGAAAGAACCCCAATCTTCATGGCGCAGCTCGATGTCTATATGGGTCAAAACCTGTGCAATAAGTCAACTTTTACCATTGGGGCTGCTCGTCGGGTGCAGTTTCGGGCTTTGCCCGAAACTGCTTCGGGTCGCGCAGGAGCCAAAGGCCCCCTGTGGGCGACCCACCTAGTTCTCCGGGCAGTAGCGCTGCGTAAACCATCTCGGCGGCGGGGGTGGGCACGCCCAGCTCGCGCCCCTTGCGCACGAGCACGCCAACCAGCGAGTCCAGCTCGGAGGGTTTGCCGGCTTCCACATCGCGCTGCATCGAGGGCTTGATGGAAAGCTCGGCGTTGTCAACAATCGCCATCGCTTGCTCTACCACGTTCGCCTCCAGCGCCACGCCGCTGGAGCGGCCCACGGCTTCCACCTCACGCATCAGGGCTAACAGTAGCGCGCGCGTTTCGGGCACGGCGCGGTAACGGCCAATTTCCAGGCGCGTCAGCGAGCCTACGCCGCTGATGGCTGCGATAAAGACAAACTTGGTCCACAGCACCTTGCAGATGTTGTCTGACAACTCGACCGCTGCGCCGGTGCTTTGCAGCGCCTCTAGCACTGCCTTCGCGCGTGGGGTAATTTGGCCCTCCAGCTCGCCCAGCACAATCCGCCTGAATTGCGACACCTGCCGGATCACCCCCGGCGCTTCGATGGCCGCCGAAATCCACGTCACCCCGCCCAGCATATGCCGCATGCCCACAATCGCCCCAATGCGCTCGGCGGCGTCTATGCCATTTTGCAGGCTCAACACACTTGTGGCCGGCCCGATCATTGGCTGGATGGCGTGAGCAGCCTGGTCTGTGCCGGTGGTCTTGACGCACACCAGCGCCAATTCAACCGGCCCGACCTCGGTGGGATTGTCTGTGACCTGGGCCGGCGCGATGGTGAAATCGCCGTGGACGCTTTTGACCTGCAATCCGTTGGCGCGGATGGCGGCCAGGTGCTCGCCTCGCGCAACAAAGGTCACAGCGTGCCCGGCGCGCGCCAGTAACCCGCCATAGCAGCCGCCTATGCCGCCAGCGCCCATGATTGCGATTTTCATAGTTCCTCTGTAACTACTCAGCATCCTGAGCGTCCTTCGACCTTGCTCAGGATGAGCGCCGCGCTCCTTCGACTGCGTTTCACTTCGCTCAGGCTGCGCGGCGCGTAGCCTGCTCTGTCGGCAGACAGGTCGAAGGGTGCAGGCTGAGTAGTTACGTTCCGTTATGCAATGAGGTAGTATAACAGCGAGTGAATCTGGCGTCAATAATGCGATTTGCCATTTTGCCTAAATTAGGCGAAACTAGGCTAGATTCAAGTAAGCGTTCAGATGGGTGGTGTATAACTGCAAAGGATAGCAAAAAAGCAAAGCAGAGAAGGCGGTCACTTGGTGTCCTTTGTGTCACCTGCCCCCGCCATAGGCAGAGGGTTCGTGGTATAAAATCACCTCCGACTGAACAGTTATGATTCCAAATTACACAGGAGGCAGTATGGATGTATTCATCATTGACGCGGTTCGCACCCCGGTGGGTGTGGGCAAGGCGGGTGGGGCGCTGGCCAGCGTGCCGCCGTTTGAGCTGTTGGTGCACGTGCTCAGGCAGGCGGTGGCGCGCGCGGGCGTGCCGCCAGAGCGAGTGGATGATGTGATCACGGGCTGTGTGTCGCCCCTGGGCGAGCAGGGCGCAAATATCAGCCGCCTGGCGGCGCTTGGCGCGGGCTTGCCGGCCAGCGTGCCTGCCGTGACGATTAACCGCATGTGCGGCTCTAGCCAGCAGGCCATGCACTTTGGGGCGCAGGCGATTATGGTAGGTGATATGGATGTGGTCATTGCTGCCGGCATAGAGAGCATGAGCCGCGTGCCGATGGGATCAGATTGGCCGCAGCAGTGGCCGGCGGATTTCCCCTATGCGCTGATTCCACAGGGCCTCAGCGCCGAGATGATAGCTGAAAAGTGGAACCTCACCCGCAGCATGTTGGACGATTTTGGTTACACCAGCCACCTGCGCGCGGCAGCCGCTACACGCCAAGGACGCTTTGAGCGCGAGCTTGCCCCGGTTGAAGTGAGAGTGAATGGCGAAGCCAAGACTGTCAAGATTGACGAGGGCATTCGCTTTGAGCCAGACCGCGCCAAGATGGCGGCGCTCAAGACGCCCTTCAAGCCTGATGGCGTGGTGACGGCGGGCAATTCCAGCCAGATCAGCGATGGCGCGGCTGCAATCGTGTTGGCCTCAGACAAGGCCGCGCGCGAGTTGGGGCTAAAACCCAGAGCGCGGATTGTGGCGCGAGTGGTGGTAGCCAGTGACCCGGTGCTGATGCTGGATGGCCCCATTCCGGCCACAGCCAAGGTTCTGCAAAAAGCCGGCTTGCGCTTGCAAGACATTGACCTCATCGAAATCAATGAAGCATTTGCTTCAGTGGTGCTGGCGTGGCAAAAAGAGACCGGGGCCGATATGGAGCGCGTCAACGTGAATGGCGGCGCGATTGCGACAGGACATCCGCTGGGCGCAAGCGGGGCCAAGCTCACCGCCACGCTGCTTCACGAGCTAGAGCGGCGCGGCGGGCGCTATGGCTTGCAAACAATGTGCATCGGGCACGGCATGGCAACCGCCACCATCATCGAGCGAGTGTGACGGCAGGCTAGCCTCCCTGGATGACCAGCTTGCGCGTGCCGGCCGCCAGCAGCCAGCGCCCAATGGCGTATAACACCAGAAACCAGAGGAACTGCCCCCACAGCGCCGGCAGCACCGCTGCGCCTTGCAGCACACCCAGGTAGACCTGCACGGGGGTTTCGATCATTGCCGGGAACGGCGTATAGTAGGCCAGTGCCTTGAGCCATGCCGGGAAAAAGGCCACCGGCACCAAAAAGCCCGAAAAGAAAATCGAGACGGTGTACATCAAGCGCCCCACACCCAACGCGTCGGCGGTCCACAGCGCGGTGATGTTGATGATAAAGCGCCAGGCATAGCTGGCCAGCATGGCCAGCAGGAGGCTGGCGGCAAAAACCAGCGCCGTCCCTGGCGTGGCCGGCCACTGGATCTGGAAGAACAGCGCATAGGCCAGCACAATGGGCACGCTGCGGGTGATCATGTGGATGGCATTGGTGCCAAAATCTTGGGCCAGCCAGAAAAAATAAAAGTCGAATGGCTTGGACAGGTCTGAAACCACATCGCCCGATTTGATGGTGCGCATCAGGTCCCACCAGCCAAAGATGCGCACCGCGCCTATAAAGGCTTGCGTCAATGCGGTGTAGGTGATGGCGCCCGCCAGTGTATAACCCGCAATATCTTGCTGAACGCCCCTGGCCTGGTACAGCGCGATTATGATATAGGCGCGCATCAGGCCAAAGAAAAGGTTGGTCAGCAGCCCTGCCAGGTTGGCCTGGCGGTAAGCCAACTGGCGCTGGGCGGCTTTGCGGGCGACCTCGAAATACAGCCTCATTTCACGTTAGTTCAAACTGGGTCAAGTCGTTCCAGGTTTCGCGGCGGCGCACCACCCGAAAGGTATTGCCTTCTACCAGCACTTCGGGCGGGCGCGGCTGGCTGTTATAATTCGATGCCATTGTCGCGCCATACGCGCCTGCATTGAGCACGGCCAAAATGTCTCCGCGCTGCACGGACGGCAGGATCCGCTCGCGCCCCAGGTAATCAGATGATTCGCAAATCGGCCCGGCGATGTCGGTCAGCTCGTTGCTGGTCGCTGGTTGCTGATCGCTCGTTTGTTGCTGATCTGTGATTGGAATAATGGTGTGATAAGCCTCGTAGAGGGCGGGACGAATGAGGGTGTTCATGCCGGCGTCTGTCACGGCGATGCGGCGGCCGGCGCTGTGCTTGACAAATTGCACCTGCGCCAGCAAAACGCCGGCATCGGCCACAATGCGGCGGCCCGGCTCCACCCGCACTTGCAGGCCGGTGCCTTGCAGCAGGGGCACGATGGCGCGGGCAAAATGGTCTAGTGGCGCGGCGGTTTCGCCTTCGCGATAAGCCATTGGAAAGCCGCCGCCAATATCTAGCGCGTTGATTGTCACGCCCAGGCCGCGGGCCTGTTGGACCAGGTCAAGCAGTTTGTGCAGGGCCTCGACGAACGGCTGGGGGGTGGGGATTTGCGAGCCGATGTGGATGTGCAGCCCTTCTACGCGGGTGTGGGTGTACTGTGCGGCTTGTTGCAAGACGGCGGGGATTTGCTCCACGTCTATGCCAAACTTGCTGCCGGCGTGGCCGGTGCTGATGTGGTGGTGGGTGTGGGGGTCTATGCCGGGGTTGACGCGCAGCGCCACACGCGCAGGATGCCCATTGCCGGCTGCCAGCCGTTCCAGCGCCTCTAGCTCTTGGGCCGATTCAATGTTAATCTCGCCCACCTGACATTCCAGCGCATAGACCATCTCGCGCTCGGTTTTGCCCGCCCCGGCAAAGGCCACCCGCTGCGGGTCAGCCGCGATGCTCATCACGCGGTGCAACTCGCCGCCCGAAACCACGTCAAAACCGCTGTCCAGGTCTCGCAGCAGGGTCAGCACGGCCAGGTTGCTGTTGGCCTTGACGGCGTAGCAAATCAGCGGGTTGATCTGCGCAAAAGCCTGCGCCACTGCTTTGTAATTCTCCTCAATGCGCGCCTTGCTGTACACATAGACCGGCGTGCCCACCTGCGCGGCCACATCGGCCAGCCGTACCCCCTCGCAATATAACTCTGCTTCGCGATAGTTGAACATTTTGCCTCCTGGTATTTGAACCTCTCCTAACCTCTCTCATACTCCTCTCAAGGATAGTTTTTTTGAAATTGGCAGTTCTGACCTAACCCCCTGGCCCCCTTCCCTACCAGGGAAGGGGAGAAATGTGCTCCCCTCTCCTTGTAGGAGAGGGGCTGGGGGAGAGGTCAAAAGTGTCATCAGAAAAACCTACCCCTGAAAGGGACAATGGTGGGGATGGGTGAGGTAACTAGGGCTTGCCCCAGCGAAAAACCCGGATGCCGTTTTCTTCAATGGTCAACGTATAGCGGCCATTGGATGGCACGGTGATACTGCCGCTGCGCAACACGTCTTCGCCCGCCCCGCTGATGTGGCGCGGAACGGCGATAAAGTCTATGCTGGTGGTCTGGGCCTCGTTGGAAAGATTGAATAGCATCAAATAAATGTCGTTAGCGTCCCACCGCCAGTAGGCCAGGCAGGCGCTGCAACCGTCCGTCTCCGTCAGTTGAAAGCCGCCCACATCCAGGGCGGGGGTCGCGCGCCGCTTGTTGCCCATGGCGCGGTACATTTCCAGTAACGACTCGGGTTGGGCGGTTTGGGCCTGCACAGCCGCCCAATCCATTGACGCGCGCGCGGCGCTCCGGTCGCCCTGCAAGCCGATTTCCTCGCCATAGTAGATCATGGGTGTGCCGGGCAGGGTCAGTAGCAAAAGCGCGGCCTGCCTGGCGCGGGGTAGATTGTTTCGCAGTTTGCTTAGGGCGCGGTTGGTGTCGTGGTTGCCTATAAAGCGCACCAGTTGCGCGTAGGGAGGAAACAGTTCTGTCTCGAGATTGAGCTGCGTGGCTATTTGCGTGGGCGCGCCGCGACCGTTCAGCAGGCCCTCGCCGGTTTTTTCCCAGTTGCCCAACAGAGTGAAATACATCGGCGCATCCAGCAAGGCATCGAATTGATTTGAATAATAGGGCGTCAGTTGCCCGGGGTCTGTTTGCTGGATATAGCCCAGCAGCACAAAATTGGGATTGATATTTTTGACTTCATCGCGCAGCGTTTGCCAAAATTCAGACGGCGAAAATGAAGCATAATCAAAAAAGCCATCTACTCCATCGGTCAGGTCGCCGTCATTATCCAGGTCCATCCAATAGCGCGCCACTTCCAGCAAGTAGCGCTCTACCAGGGGGTTGGCCATGTTCAGCAAGGGATCGCTCTTGTCGTTGCTGGCGGCCTGGTAAGCCGATTGGGCCGTGTTTTCCCACAGGTACCAATCGCTGTAAAACGAATCGGGCTTGCGGAAGGCGTCTTGGAAAAAGGGATGGTCTTTGGAGGTGCGCCCGGCCAGCAGGTCAATAATCACGCGCAAGCCGCGCGCGTGGGCTTCATCCACCAGCGCCGCCAGGTCTTGCTGCGTGCCCAGCTCTGGCGCAATGGTGAAATGATCAATCACGTTATGGCCGCTCGCATCGGCCGTGCTGAACACCGGCGATATCCACACCACGTTGGCGCCCAGGCTTTGCACATGATCCAGCTTTTGGGTAATGCCGGCCAGGTCGCCCACGCCGTCGCCGTTGCTGTCGTAAAAGCTGCGGGTGGAAATTTGGTAAACGATGGCCGAACGGAACCACGGCGGCGTATCGGCGGGCAGGGGCGTGGGGGTGGGCAGGGTGATGGTGGGTGTGGGGCTGGAAACGGGCCGGCGGGTAGGAGTGGGGGGGGCTCCGCAAGCGGCAAGTATCGTTGCGAGCAGGATCAAAAGTATACGTTGGCGCATTTGGATATAACCTCCTGGGGTCGGAGTGACGCGTTGCCAAGGGCAACGCTTTGCCAAAGGCAAGTGTTTGTCAATGGCAGTATAATAGCATAAAGTGGCGGACTGTCCAAGTAGTGACCTTACCCTCTCGCAGGTTTATGAGCCTGCGGGAGGGCGATTTTTTCAAGTCGTGCTATACTTGTACAAGCTCGAATGTACTCGAAGGAAACCTACATGCGCACCGGACATTGGATCAGGGTATTGGCAACGCTGCTTGTTCTTTGCATCGTTACACCTGCCTGCCAGTCGCCGGTTGTGCCCACAGCTACTGCGCCTACTGCGCCGACGCCAACGGCTACTATTGTTGTTTCCACACCCCTCCCACCGGCAGCCAAACCAACCCCACTGCCCACACTCACGCCCACCGTGCCGCCCCGGCCAACCCGCTCGTATGCCCAGCCGCACCCGCTGGTGGATAATTTGCGCATCCGCACCGGCATTGCCTATTGCACCAACCGCGCCGAGTTAATCCGCTCGGTTTACCCGTGGTTGGAAGATACAGCCTTTCTTGAAATGGATTCGTTCCTGCCGCGCACGCATTGGGCGTACCCCAAGGACGATATTAACTTGCGCCAGCACCCCTTTGACCCCCAAAAGGGCCAAACGATGTTCGAGCGGGCCGGCTGGAAGCTGGAACCGGGCGCCACCTACCGCACCAACGCCGCCGGCGAGGAAATGGTGCTAGAATTGCTCTCTTCTTCAGTCAATTCCCGCAAGACCTGGACGGCTGTCTTTGAAGAGCAGATGAATCGCTGTGGGTTGCGGGTGGTGCTTTCGTACATCCCTTCTGGGGTGCATCATATATTGGTTACGAGCCGCCAACCTTTTGAGATGATGGCATGGGGCCTCAATAGCGAGGTCTATCCTGATGTGCGCACATATTACCAATGTGATCAAGCTCCCTCGCAGGAAAATGATTGGAGGGGGGAAAATCGGACAGGCTGGTGCAACCCGATAGCCGAGGCCGCCATCCACGCGGCGACGGGCACGCTGGAGCGAGAAAAGCGCCGGGAAGCGTACTATACCATCCAGGAAGAGTTTTCCAAGGATGTGCCCGGCATCCCGTTGTTCAATCGTATTTATGTGTCTGCGGCCAACCCTGCGTTGGAAAATTTTGCGCCCGATGCCATCGAAGTGTATACCTGGAACATTGCGCAGTGGAAGCTGCCCGGCCAAGATACAATCGTCATTGGTGAAGCATCAGAGCCGTCTTCGCTTTTGAGGCTGTTTGACGATTCTTATTTTGCGCAATTGCTCGGCGCAATGGTCTCTGGCCTGGATTACACCAGCCTAAATTATGACTTTCAGCCGGTGACGCTGAAACAGTTCCCTACCATAGAGAATGGCGGCGCTGTCAATACTATCGTGCAGGTCGAGGCGGGCGATAGTGTGGTGGATTTGGATGGCGATGTGGTGCAGCTTGTGTCGAGCATCAAGGTGCGCGACGCCCAAGGCCGCGAGGTGGAATTTGCCGGTGACGCGTTGCAGGTGAATCAACTGGTGGTGCGTTATGAGTTTATAGATGGACTGACCTGGTCTGATGGCACGCCGGTTTCTAAAGCCGATTACGAGCTGGACTATCAGATTCGCTGCGACCCTGCTGCATATCCTGGCGAATATGATGAGCCTCCTGCTGTGTGTGACAAGATAGCGCAAGTGGATTTTGTCAGCGATACGACTTATGTCGTAACATGGAAGCCTGGCTATGCCGACCCGCAGTACTTTTTACCGCCGATTCGCCGCCTGCCGGCTCACCAAATCAGCAGCGATGGGCGCAAGCTGGCCGATGTGCCTATCCCAGAGTGGGATTTACTGCCCGAGTTCAACGAAAAGTCGCTGGGCATTGGGCCTTATGTGGTTGAGCGGTGGGAGCGCGGCAAAGAGATTGTGTTCAAGGCGAATCCCTATTTTTACCAGGGGCTGCCTGTCACGCCCAATATCATTATCCGGTTCTTGGTTCAAGATGAAATGGCAAATGCGCTTGTCAGCGGACAGGTGGACATGGAAGATGCAATTAGCGCGACGGGTGACGAGATGGGGCTGCTCTTGCTCGCGCAGACAAAGGGAGATATCCGCCTTTATCTTGTTCCATCTGTCACCTATGAATGTATTGACTTTGCGCTGGCCGACCAATGACTAACGACCAACCCTCTTCACTGACGTTCGAGGGCAGGCGACTAATGACTGATGACTAACGACTAACGTTACAGGAGGCTCTATGCAATCTACAACCCTTTGCCCCAGTTGTGGCCGCCACACCGGGCCGTATGAAGCGTGCCCGTATTGCGGGGCCAAGCTCGCGCCGCGCGTCACCATGCGGCTATTTCGCTATGGCTCAGTGGTGGTGGCCCTGGTGGGGTTGGCGGTGCTGTGGTTTTTCTCGCTGCGCTCGCCGGTGCCCACGGTGAAAATCGGCCAGGTGCAATCTACGATGAACTTTGCCTACGTGCGGGTAGAGGGCAAGGTGACGCGCCAATCAAGCTATGACGCCGAGGGCGGCTATTTGGGCTTTTGGATTCAAGACGACAGCGGCGAGATGATGGTCTCGTCGTATCGCAGCACTACCCAAGAGCTGGTGGCAGCCGGCAAAATGCCCGACGTGGGCGACCAGATCACGCTAGAGGGCACGCTGCGCATCCGCGAAGATGCCCCCTCGCTCACGCTGGCTTCTGCCGAGACGATGCGTTTGGTGCATCCACAGCCGGAAGCATACCAGATTGGCGATATAACGGCCTATGACGATTTGGCGGCGGTGATGGTGCGGGGGCAGGTGCGCCAGATTGATTCGCCTTACGAGGGCCTCACGCTCATCACGCTGCGCGACCAAACGGGCGTCATTGACGTGGCGGTAAGTGAAGCTGCGGTGGCGGCGTTGGGCAATGTGCCCCAATTGCAGCCCGGCGATTCGGTGGAGGTGGTGGGCGCGGTGACGCTGTACAAAGATACGCCCCAGGTGGCGCTGACCTCTTATGGCAAGCTGACCAAGCTGAGCGAGGCGATTGAAATTGCGCCGCTCACTCAAGTCAGTAGCCTGACCGCCGAGCAGGTAGGGGGCTTTGCGCGTGTGGAGGGCGAGGTGGTGCAGGTCAAGCCATTCAGCGCGGGCGTCAAGCTGACGGTGGATGACGGCAGCGGGCGCGTGGTGGTGCTGTTGTGGAGCGATGTGTACAGCAACCTGGCCGATAAAGACAAGATTATTGAAGGCGCTATCGTCAGCGCGCAGGGCGAGGTGAGCCAGTATCGCGGCGAGATGGAGCTGACGGCTGAATCGGTGGTGGATGTGGCGCTGATTGCGACCAGCTCGGCCCAGCAGGTGGAGCAGAGGCCTATCGGCCAAATCACAATCGCCGACCAGGGGCAGATGGTGGCCGTCAGCGGCGTGATTTTGGAAAGCAAGCGGCTCTCCACCGGCACGCGTTTTGTGATTGGCGATGAGACCGGCCAGATTGTCTTGCTGATTTGGGACGATGTGCTTTCCAAGACGCCCGACCGCGATAGGCTTGGCCTGGGCGCGCAGGTCAACGCCCTGGGCAAGATAGATGTGTACAAAGACGAGCTAGAGCTGGTGCCTCGCTCTGGCATCGATGTGATGGTGACGGCTGAGGGTCAGGCGGCCCAGCCTGTGCCGACGGCTGCGGCGCAGGCTACATTAGCGCCCCAAGCCACGCTCGCGCCTACGCCAACCACTGCGTCGGAGGCCACGGCTACATCGGCTGCTACGGCTGCCCCAGCCCCTCCATCACCCACCCCCAAGCCAACCACGCCGCCGCTGCCGGCGGCTGTTGCCATCAACACCATCACTAATCAGAACATTGGCCAGGTGGTCACCGTCAAAGGCCAGGTGGTGGATGTGACCAGCTCTTCGGGCGGTTTTACGTTTTGGGTGGATGACGGCACAGGCCACATTGACCTGTTCCTCTTTAGCAGCGTCTATGGGCACGTAGCGGGGCGTTCGGGGTTGCGATTGGGCGCGCAGGTGCTGGCCAGTGGCGAGGTTAAAGAGTACCAGGGCAAGCTTGAAGTTGTGCCGCCTTTGGGCGAGCAAGTGACGGTTGTGTCGCCTTCGAGCGGGGCCGCCGAACAGAGGACGCTTGGTTCGCTGGGCGAGCAAGACAAAGATCGCTTTGTGACGGTTCAGGTCACGATTGTGGCCGTAAGCCCGCTCAGTGGAGGAACAAAGTTCCGTGTGCGCGACGACAGCGGCGACGTTGACCTGGTAATCTGGGACAGCGTGATGGCCTATGTGTCCAACTCGGACAAGCTGGTTGAAGGCGCCAAGATTACCGTCACCGGCAAGGTAAGCCTTTACCGGGGCGCGCCGCAGATTACGCCGCAGTTGGGCTATGATGTCATAATTACAGACTAGACCTTATCGGAAATAGCAGGACGGGCATCCCCATGCCAGTCCGCCAACGTATGGGGATACGTTGGCTATGTTATTTCCGATAAACTCAAGATTAAAAGGGACGAATGTCAAAAGATAAATTGGAACGCCTCAAGCAAATTTTGATAGAGATGGAAAGCGTCGTTGTAGCCTACTCGGGCGGCACAGACAGCAGCCTGCTGTGCAAGGTTGCGCGCGATGTTTTGGGCGGGCGGGCGCTGGCCGTGACGGCGGTATCGCCCACTATGCCGGCGCGCGAGCGAGCCGAAGCGGAGGCTATCGCGCGCGCCATTGGCGCGCGCCACGTGCTGATGGAAAGCCACGAAATTCAGGACCCGCGCTACACAGCCAATACGCCGCAGCGTTGCTATTTTTGCAAAAGCAGCGTGTTCGGTCAGTTGTCCGAGTATGCCCAGTGCGAAGGCTATCGCTATGTTATAGACGGCAACAATGTGGACGATCTGGATGACTATCGCCCAGGACGCCAGGCGGCTAAGGAACTGGGCATACGCAGCCCGCTCCAGGAAGCCGGCCTGACCAAGTCCGACATTCGCCAATTAGCCCGCGAGCTTGGCTTGCCTAACTGGAACAAGCCATCCTCGGCCTGTCTTGCATCGCGCATCCCCTACGGCAGCCCGGTGACCATGCAGGCGCTTGAGCAGATTGAGCGAGCCGAACTTGTGCTGAGGCAAATGGGGCTGAGCCAACTGCGGGTGCGCCATCACGATCAACTGGCCCGCATCGAGGTTGAGCCGGCCGACCTGCAACGGGTTCTGGCCGCGCGAGAACAGATTGTCAGGCAATTCAAGGCGCTGGGCTATACGTTTGTCACGCTCGACCTGGCGGGCTTTAGATCGGGCAGTATGAATGAGGCGCTTTCCTCCCCCAATCCGCCTCTAGATTCGAGGTAAGCTAAATGGATGTAGACAAGTTGCACCAACTCGTGTTGGATATACAAGCTGGTCGGGTGAGCGTGGAGCAGGCTATGGCCCGCTTGCGCGACCTGCCCTACGCCGATATCGGCGACGCCCGCTTGGACCTGCATCGCTCCCTCAGGCAAGGGATGGCCGAAGTCATCTTTTGCCAGGGCAAGACGACCGATCAAGTCATTGCCATTATGGAGCGGCTGGCGCAACATCACGACCGGGTGATGGGGACACGCGCATCGCCCGAGATGGCGGCCATCGTCCAGGCTCGCTTGCCCGAGGTTCGTTACGATCCAAGCTCGCGCCTGTTGACGTTGGTGCGGGCCGAGCTTCCCCCGCCCGCTTCCAATGCGCCTTATGCCCTGGTGGTTACCGCCGGCACTGCCGACTTGCCCGTGGCCGAAGAAGCCGCTCAAACGATTGCTTTTTTGGGCAGTCGGGTGGAACGGGCCTATGATGTTGGCGTGGCCGGCATTCACCGCCTGCTAGATCAACGCGAGCGATTGTATGCTGCCGATGTGGTCATCAGCGTAGCCGGCATGGAAGGCGCGCTGACCAGCGTCGTTGGGGGATTGGTGGATTGCCCGGTGGTCGGTGTGCCGACCAGCGTGGGCTATGGCGCTAATTTTGGCGGGCTGTCTTCATTGTTGGCCATGTTGAATTCTTGCGCTCCCGGCGTGGCGGTGGTTAACATTGACAATGGCTTTGGGGCCGGGCTGTATGCGCACCTTGTTCTGCGCCGGATTCAGAAACGAGGGGCAATTGCATAGCCTACCCTCCCGCAGGGTGCAATTTAGCAGCCCCGGCAAGCTTGCCAAGCCGATGGAGACATGCCTGTTCACCCAAAAGCTTTCAAACCTGCGGGAGAGTGAGCAGTTACAACGAGAGGCGAAATGAAACTAGCATATTTTGATTGCATCGCCGGCGCCAGCGGCGACATGATTTTGGGAGCATTAGTTGACGCCGGGCTGCCAGAAGCGCTGTTGCGCGAGCGCCTGGCCGGCTTGCGGCTGCCAGAGTTTGAACTGCACTGCCGCCGCGTGCAGAAAAACGGTTTCGGCGCTGTCAAGGCCGATGTGCAAGTGGCCGATCAAACACCGGCGCGCCACTTGCCCCAGATTGAAGCGATTGTGATGGAAAGCGAGTTGCCCGCGCCGATCAAGGAACAGGCGCGGGCGATTTTCCGGCGGCTGGGGCAGGTGGAGGCGGATATTCATGGCGTGGCGCTCGATCAAGTGCACTTGCACGAACTGGGTGGCGTAGATACCATCGTAGATGTGGTGGGCGCATTGATCGGGCTGGATGCGCTGGGCATTGAGCGAGTCGTCGTATCGCCCCTGCCGATGGGGCGAGGCTGGGTGCGCGGCGCTCACGGGCAGATTCCGCTGCCGGCGCCGGCGGCCTTGGCGCTCTTGAAAAATGCGCCCATCGTGGGCAGCGAGTTGGAGGTGGAATTGGTCACACCCACCGGCGCGGCGATTCTGTCATCGCTGGCCGCGGCGTTTGGCCCCGTTCCCGCCATGACGCTGGAGGCAATCGGCTATGGAGCTGGCGGGCGCGATTTGCCCATTCCCAACGTGTTGCGTGTGATGGTGGGCCATGCTGCGCCGATGCCGCCTAATGCAGTCAGCGCGGCTATGCAAATCGAGACCTTGCTGGTGCTGGAGACGAACATTGACGATCTCAACCCAGAGGTTTACGATTACGTGATGGCGCGTCTCTTTGACGGCGGGGCATTGGATGTTTTCCTGTCGCCGATTCAGATGAAAAAGAATCGCCCGGCCACATTGCTGCGCGTCTTGTGCCAGCCCGAGGTCGCCCAGCCGTTGACGGCTATCTTGTTTGCCGAGACGAGCACTTTGGGAGTGCGGCAGTATGCCGTGACGCGGCAATGTCTTGCTCGCACTATACACACTGTCGAAACACCCTATGGGCCGGTGCGGGTCAAGGTGGCTTTTCTGGGTGAGGGGAGCAGCCGGGCCGCGCCCGAATACGAAGATTGCCGGCGGCTGGCGCAAGCCCAGGGCGTGCCCTTGCAAGAGGTGTATCGCGCCGCCGAGGCTGCCGCTAGAAACGGTGTCAGGAATGAGGTTAAAAATGGCGCCGGAAATGGTGCCAGGGATGGCGCCCCAGATGGGGCGTGAGATTTTGCGCGGCGGCTTTTCAGCTAGTTTCCCTGCAAGTGTTGTAAGCGAATCTGGCTTTTTTTACCGCAAAGAAATCCTAGGGAAACTTGGCGTCCTTTGCGCCTTGGCGGCAAGATTTTTTCCACCAGTGATTATCAACACTCCAGGGAGAGACTATCGCTTTTCAGGAGAAGCAACATGGATACATTGATACTGCTTATTTTTGCCGTTGTTGGCGCTGTGCTTGCTTCGGTGATGGCGTGCGTGCCGGCGCTGCACATTTACAACGTGGCGGGGTTGCTCATTATGGCAGGCGGCTGGCTATCTGGCTGGATGAGCGGCGAGCAAATGGCAATGTTCTTTTTGGGGCTGATCACGGGCTATGCCATCCTCAACACCATTCCATCCATTTTTCTCTCGTCGCCGGATGACAGCATGATCTTTATTGTGCTGCCCGGCCAAAAGTATTTGCTGCAAGGCCGCGGCTACGAGGCCTCTATCCTCACCGGGGTGGGCAGCCTGGCGGCCATTGCCGGGATGGTGGTGCTCAGCCCGTTTGCCATGTCTGTTTTTCCTGCGCTGCGCAGCATCCTCTCGCCACACCTGGGGTGGATTGTGGCAGTGGTGATTGTGTTTATGCTGATGAGCGAATGGCCCAAATCCTCTGACCGCCAGCCGACGCCATGGGGCCGCCTGGCCGAAGCGTGGACAGGCCTGGGAGCAGGCTTGCTCACATTCTTGCTTTCTGGCCTGCTTGGGTTTGCGCTGATGTACCGCAGCCTGGTGCCCACCGAGATTTCGTTCCAGAATTTGCTGCCGGCGTTTGTGGGCCTGTTTGCCATTCCGTGGGTGATGCTGAACATTGTGGGGCGGGTGCAAATTCCCAAGCAGCACATTGCCACGTCTATTGATGTGACGCCGGCGCTCATCGCTCGCGGCACGTTTGCGGGGACTTTGGGCGGCGGCTTTGCGGCGTTCTTTCCGGTGGTTACGGGCGGCATTGGCGGCTTTTTGGCCGGGCACGCCACGGCCCAGCGCGACGACCGGCTGTTTATCTTGTCGCAAGGGGCCAGCAAGATTGTGTATTATGTGGGCGGATTCCTGCTGTTTTTTGTGCCGGGGCTGGGAATGACGCGCGGCGGCATGGCGTGGATGCTGAGCACGGTGTACCAGGCCGGCACGCCCCGGGTGTACTTTACGGCGATGGCGGCGGTGGCGCTGGCCGGGGCGGCGGCCTTTTTGATGCTGTTCCCGCTCACGCGGCTGGTGATCAAGCTGCTTGAAAAGGTCAATTATCAATGGATTTCGGCGGGCACGTTGGTGATTTTGATCGGGCTGGTCTTGGCGCTGACGGGGTGGGGGGGCCTGCTCATTGCGTTGGTGGCTACGGGCATTGGCATTTTGCCGGTGGTGTGGGGTAGCAGAAGAATGAATTGTATGGGCGTGCTGCTCTTGCCCATCTCACTAAACATGGCCGGTGTGGGGCCTACTGTGGCGCATTGGTTGGGGTTAATCTAGGGAGCCGCACGCTATGCGTGAACTGCATGGGCGTGCTGCTCTTGCCCATCTCACTAAACATGGCGGGCGTCGGCCCGACCGTGGCGCATTGGTTGGGGCTAATCTAGGGAGCCGAACGCTATGCGTGAACTGCATGGGCGTGCTGCTCTTGCCCATCTCACTAAACATGGCCGGCGTGGGGCCGACCGTGGCGCATTGGTTGGGGCTAATCTAGGAAGCCGAACGCTATGCGTGAACTGCATGGGCGTGCTGCTCTTGCCCATCTCACTAAACATGGCAGGCGTCGGCCCGACCGTGGCGCATTGGTTGGGGTTGATTTAGGGTAGCCGCCCGCTATGCGTGAACTGCATGGGCGTGCTGCTCTTGCCCATCTCACTAAACATGGCCGGTGTGGGGCCTACCGTGGCGCACTGGTTGGGGTTAATTTAGGGTAACTGCTCACCCTCCCGCAGGTTGCGAACCTGCGGGAGGGTTTTTGGGTTTATTCTGCCTTTATCCTTTCGCTGCGGCCCAGGGGCATTTGCCCATTCAAGCAAAGTTAGAAAGACAAGTAGCTTTGTTACTGCGCCGAAATAGTTCTACGGGGTAATCGTTAACGTGGCATCATCTGATTTTATTTTTCCCACCCATGCCCCAAGATCTACATATCTCTCCCAGTGTTGCCCAACTTCGTATCCAACATAGGGGTTGTAATAAGTCATGTGAATGAGATATTGGCCTGCTGGCAAAGAAATCACATTTTCCTCCTTGCCATTCTGAAAGACGAAACGTGGCAATTCTAAACGTACCTCGTGCCTACCTAGCGAGGAAATCGTCATAAACTCGTCAGGCCTAATCGGTGGCAATGGTCCAAGTGGTTCCCAGATCACCACTCGCGGATACTAGAAAGGGACAGTTGCACTGATTGGCTCCACGACGAAAAAGAGGGTTGTTCCCCATATTTCCGAGACACCATCTTGTTTGGGTTCTCTAAACACAATGGAATGATTAGTCGTATTGGTAAAAGTTGCCACAAAGAATATATCGTTCCCGGCTGGAACGCTCTCAGGCACGAACTTGAAAGAGAATTCTAGTTGGCCACTCATCTGGACTGAACGTGTTTCAGACAGCCTAAATTGCTCATCTATTGAGTAACTAGTTTCCGGAAATAGTGCGCAGCCTGATAGAATCAGCATTAGCATTAGGCCATAATATAGCCATCGGGAGTGTAACATTGATCTACTAGACTGTTCAGGGCTTGGAAACATGTTCCTGTATCGGCAATGTTGGCGCACCATAAGGTCTCCCCTGCCATCCAAGTAGCTGGCGCACGCCAGAGCTTCCCGATTCGCTGTTTCCTGAGGAATGAGAGACTAGGGCCACAATCGGCAGATACACAAGCCGGGCCGATGGCGGCGCGCTGCTGGTATAGGCTCCCGGTAAGCCAGGGCCAGTGCGGAGATTACCATCGCGGTCGTACTCTACGATGTTAGACAGTGCCCCCGTTGGCACGGCGGGCGTAAATGTATCCCAGGCAAAATCGGGCAAGGCGTAGGTGGTGACGCTGAACAGGTTGCTGCCTGCAACAGGGCGATAGTTGCCATCTGATGGGTTGCCGGCCAATGGGTTGACGAGTTGCGGCTCGATGCTGTTGATGGTGTTGCTCAGTACCAACTGGGCAGCGTTGCACGTTGGGTTAGAGGACGGGCAACCGGTGGTATCGTCTACTCCCAGGGGGTGATCGGATGGCCCGTTCCAGATGAGGTTGCCCGCAATCACCATGTTCTGGTCGGTGGCGACCGAGGCCGGCAAATTCTGAAAACCGGCGGGCAACTCTATTGGCCCCAAGATGTTGAGGTGGGTGTAGAGCGTCTGGTCAGGTGAGGGGTTGTAGATGAGGTTGTTGTAAATGTAAATGTTGCGGTTGGGGAGGGCAGGGAGGTTTTCTGTAAGAATGTTCGGCCCCCAGCCGCCCTGGGCGATTAGATTGGTGCAAGTGGGGAGGGGGTCGGGCAGCTCGTCGGTGGCGCTACAGCCTCGTTCGCCTTGCACGGCTTGCACCAGCGCATAGCCCGGATCGGCAGACGTTCCCACGCGATAGAGGGTGTTGTAGGCCATAAGGATGTTATAGCCGCCAGAGACGCTCAACGCGACGCCGGGGAGATGGTGCAAGACGTTGTTGACGAATTTGATGTCATAGGCATCGTAATGCAGCCAGGGGGCGCGCATCGTGGCCAGGTTAGCCGATTGCCCGGCCTGGAACCCCAACTGGCAATCGTGCAGCTCGTTGCCCTCTAGGCGCAAATAAGCCGAGCCGCCTTTGAGATACATGCACCATTGCCCGGCGGTGTGCAGGCGATTGTTTAGCAAGTGGCCATATTGCACTGCAAAGTAATCCGCGGCAGTGTGCCATGCGCCGCCAATCACGCTATCCTCCACGTATAGATACTGCGCCTGGTTGACTTTGAATACCTCTTGCAGATTGTTGCACGTGTCGTTGGCGCAATCAGGCCCATCCAGCACAACATTGCGCAAAAGCACGTGGTGGACATTTGCCAGGTGGAGCAGGTTGTTGCCTGATTGATTGGTGGGCAGCGGGTCGCCGCCGGCCAGCGTCAAATCTATTAGATACAGAAAAGCCACATTGGCCACATCAAGGCCGCCCCGGAGGGTGACGGGACCGGCGGGGTTGTAGGCACGCAGGATGATGGGATATTGATAGTCGCCGAGCCGCTCGGCAAAGTAATTTTGGCAATTGTCCGGCTCGGCCGGTTCGCACGGATATTCGCCGGGCAACAGGTTGAGGCGATAGCCGGTGCTGTTCAGGGTGATGCCTTCTGGTATCTTGGCCCACGCCGCTGTAAGCGTTTGGAGCGGCGAGGAGATTGTCAATCCGTCGTTGCCGTCGCTGCCTGTGGGCGAGATGTAAAGCTCGGTCAGTACGGGCTGGCCGATCTCATAGCCGAGGGTGGCGGCGGGAGCAGGCGGTTGGCTTGGCCTGGTGGGGACAGGCTGAGGCGTAGAAGCAATCGGCCCGGTTGGCGTGACTGTGGCATCTGCGATGGTGCGGGTTGGTTGTACAGTGGGCGCAACGGTTTGAGGGCCTGGCTCGGTTGCCCGGCAAGTCATCCCGGTCAACAGGGTGACGGTTAACAAGGGCCAAAGAAGGGTGAGTCTTGGGCGTAGCATAATGTCATAATGTCGCGTTAGCGCTGACCTAACCCCAATACCTTTCAAATAAGATGTTGCCCGTGGGGGCAGGTTTCCCTGGCCTGCGCTGGCGCAAGCCAGGGCAGGCAAACCTGCCCATACGCTGGTAGTGTTATTTGAAAGGTATTGGACCTAACCCCTGCTTGGCGTTGCCAAGCTTCCCCTTCCCTCACAGGGAAGGGGGTTGGGGGGTTAGGTCACACCGTTACGGTTTACAGCGCCAGTTTCTTGACAAGGCCAGGTTTGCCGCGCAGGGCAACCTTGGCGATGCGCTTGAATTGTTTGAGCCATGCGTCGAGGGCCTTGTAGGCGGCGTCTCGGTCTGTGGTGGCTTGTTTGGCTGCGCCGATGGCGGCGTTTTGGGTTTCGTCAGCGACGATGAGGGCATCTAGCGTGGTGATGGCCTGGGCGATGGTTTCGGACGAGTAGCCGTAGGTGGCTAGCGCAGAGCGATAGGGTTCTTCGCGGCCGTTGATGTAGGAGGTGTGCGCCAGGGTGACGAATTTCTGGTTGTCGTCGGGGACAGCGCCTTTGAGTCCCAGTGCGATGCGGTCGGCGGCGGGGGTGAAGATGGCGCGAGAGGTTTCGCGGAAATCGGCATAGGTCTGGCGGGCGGTGGCGGCGGCTCCGGTGAGGGCGGCGGTGGCTTGCTTTTGCGCGGCGATGGCTTTTTGGCGGACGGTAAAGGCGACCTGGGCGGCTTGTTGGAGTTGCAGGGCCTCGGTCAGTCTGGCTTCGTTATAGCCGCGCTGGGCGAGGATGGCCGCAATTTCGGCATCGGCGCGGGCGGTCTCGATGAGTTGGCGAGCGGCGGTGATGGCGTTGGCGATGGCCTGGTCTTGCTCGGCGCGGATGATGACGGGTTTGGTGGACATTGGTTATTCTCCTTTCTGGTGATGGGGGATGATTCACGAATCATCCCTACTTGGCGATTCACGAATCGCCCTTACAATGGCGGGGGCGATTCACGAATCGCCCCTACAGATCACTCTTACGAATCGCTCCTACAGATTGCTCATACGGTTGTTTGTTCAATGGTCGTTTGTTTAATTGGCTCGGTTAACGCTGTTACGGATTCGGTTGGTGTTGTCTTGGACTCGGTCGGTTTTGTTTGATAGATGGTTATTTTTTTAATGGGCTTGGTTGGTGTTATCTTGGGCTTGGTTTGCTTTGTTTGATAGATGGTTGTTTCTTTAATTAACTCGGTTGGCGTTGTCTTGAACTTGGTTGGTGTTTTTTTAAAGATGGTTATTTATCTAATTGGCCTGGTTTGCATTGTTTCAGACAGGGGTGTTATTACGGCTCTGTCCGGGGTTATTATACACCTATACGCCATTATCTTGCAATTTGTCCTAAGATATTGTCTGCAGGGGGGCAGGTTTGAAACCTGCCCATACGCCAGTGTCGTTACTTGAAAGGTGGCTCTAGCTGGTTTTGGCACATCTCGGCGCAGTGTGCGCTTACCTAGCGCCTAGCTCGCGCAATTGGGCCTCTGCCTGTTGCCGCATGTCGGGGTCGTTGCTCAGATCCAGCACTTTGTTGAAATCGGCAATGGCTTTATCTTTTTCGCCTTTTCGTTTATAGGCAAGTCCTCGAACGTGGTAAGCTTCGGCGTCATCTGGCTCAAGTTGGATAGCCTGGCTGAAATCTGCAATGGTGTGGTCAAGGTCGCCTTTCTGGGCATAGGCAATCCCGCGATTGTAGTAAGCCGTAGCATAATCTGGCCTGAGTTGAATGGCCTGGCTGTAATCCGCAATGGCGCGGTCAGGCTCGCCTTTGCCAATATAGCCGCCCCCGCGATTGTAGTAGGCTGTAGCATAATCTGGCTGGAGTTGGATGGCCCGGTCGTAATCTGCAATGGCGCGGTCGAGTTCGCCCTTGTGGTTATAGACTGTCCCTCGATTGTTGTAAGCCTCGGCATAATCCGATTTGAGTTGGATGGCTTGATCGAAATCTGCCACAGCGCGGTCATAGTTACCCTTGTTGCGGTAGGCTATCCCGCGATTGTTGTAAGCCATAGCATAATCTGGCTCGAGTTGAATGGCCTTGTCGAAATCTGCCATAGCGCGGTCATAATCGCCTATGCTGCTGTAAATATCCCCGCGATTGATGTACACCTCGGCATAATCCGGTTGAATCTGGATGGCCTTGTCGAAATCTGTCACGGCGCGGTCAAGATTGCCTTTGTGATAATGAGCAACCCCATGGTTAAAGTACGCGTCGGCATAATCTGGCTTGATCTGGATGGCCTGGTTGTAATTCGTAATGGCGCAGTCATAGTCGCCCTGGTTGGCGCAGGCAAGCCCGCGGCTGTGGCTGGCCTCGGCGCTGCTCGGCTTGAGCTGGAGATAGAGAGTGACGGCAACAACAAGGGCAATGGCGAGGGCAATTGCAATGGACATGAGGCAAGTCAAGTTGCCGCGCAGAGTTTTATCTTGAGGCATCGGTTGATCTCCTGGCATTATTGCTGTAATTTTGACACGCTCATATTTTAGCATTGACCAGGGCCGGGCGCAACTGAGTGAACGGCGGATATCAGAGTTGTGGTATACTGAAAAACCAGGCATAATCTAAAAAAGGTAAACCTATGGAAATCCGCCGACTGACTGAAAGCGATGCTGCTAGTTTTTGGGCTTTGCGGCTGCGCTCTTTGCGAGAAGAGCCGACAGCGTTTGGAAGGTCGTATGAGGAAGATCGAGCCACGCCCATTGAGGAGATTGTTCACGATTTTCGGACTCGATGGAACACGCCCGAAAGCTTTATCTTGGGAGCTTGCATCGAGGGGCAATTGGTGGGGCTGGTGGGATTCTATAGAGAAACGCGCATCAAGCAGAGGCACAAGGGCGGCATTTGGGGGATGTATGTCGCGCCAGAGGCGCGCGGGCAGGGCCTTGGCAAGGCGCTGCTGGTTGAGCTGATCGCTCGCGCCCGGCAGTTGCCTGGATTGGAGCAGCTTCACCTCAGCGTCGTCACTCGCCAGTTGGCCGCCAGAAAGCTGTACGAGTCTTGCGGCTTTGTTTGCTATGGGTTAGAGCGCCGGGCGTTCAAGCTGGGCGACGACTATTTGGATGACGAGCATTTGATGCTTTATTTATAACTGCTCGGCCCGCAGTTTAACTGCGGGCGGGACGAATTTACACATAACTTGACACATCGCCAGTTACGGCGGGTGTCACACCCGCCGCAACATCTGGAGAATAGGAATGTTGACAGTTGAGCAACTCAAGGCCAGTCTGAACCTTCAGCCGCTATCTGCCGAAGGCGGCTATTATGCAGAGACGTATCGCGCGCAAGAACAAATTCCTGCCGGCGCCTTGCCGGCTCGTTACCAGGCCGGGCGTTCATTGGGTACCGCCATTTATTATTTACTGACGCCAGATACATTTTCTGCCATGCACCGGCTGTTGACCGACGAGGTCTATCACTTTTACCTGGGCGACCCGGTGGAAATGCTGCAACTGCACCCGGATGGATCGGGCCAGGTGGTGAGGCTGGGCCAGGATATTTTGGGCGGAATGTGCTTGCAAACAGTCGTGCCAAGGGGAGTGTGGCAAGGCTCGCGGCTTGAGGCGGGCGGCCGATTTGCGCTGATGGGCACGACGATGGCCCCCGGCTTTGACCCGGCCGATTTTGAGCTGGGGCAGAGAGAGGCGCTGGTGGGCGATTATCCTGATTTTGACGAGTGGATTGCCGCGTTGACGAACAAGTAGGGCGGCATGGGGATACCTAGGGCGGTATAGGGATACCGCCCTAGGGGAAAATCTCGTCCAGTTTCTTGAGGGCATCCTCGCTCAGCTTTGCTACAGCGTCCAGCGCCTTGAGGTTGCTTTCCAGTTGGGCGGGGCGCGTTGCGCCGGTGATGACGCTGCTTACTTCTGGGCGGCGCAAGGCCCACGCCAGCGCCAGTTGTGCCCGGCTGATGCTCAGATCGTCGGCCAGCGGCTTGAACGCGCGCACCTTGGCCAGGCGTTCCTCGGTCAGCACCCCTTCACGTAGCCAGTCAATTTGCGCCAGGCGCGTGTCGGGCGGCA
>JBGSMF010000199.1:0-3113 GCA_041740315.1 Thermoflexales bacterium | reverse complement strand
GATGCGGGCCGCCTGGCCGGTGATGGCCGCCAGCGCCAGCGTGCTGCGCACAATCTGCCCACCGCCTTCGCCGTAACTGCCGTCAATCACGATCATTACAGATCAATCTTCGGTCATCAAAACTCGGTCGCGCCGGTAAAGGTGAAATCGCGCAGCTTGAGCGCCGGGACGCGCATAGAAATATAATCTTCGCCAACAGTCCACAACTCGCGCCCAATGCTTTCCACATTGGACAACGCCGGCACATAGCCCTGCGTAAAGCGCAGGTTCTTGACCGGGTAGGCAATCTCACCGCGCTCCACCAAAAACAGGCCATCGCGCGTCATGCCCGTGATGATGCAATCGCGCGGGTGGACCACGCGGGTGTACCAAAAGCGTGTTATCAGCAGCCCGCGCTCGGTGGTGCGAATCATCTCGTCGAGCGTCATCTCGCCTGGCCCCATCACCAAGTTGAACGCCAGCGGGCCATAAGTGTTGGGTGAGGGCAACGCATGCCCGGTAGAACTCTTGCCAGGCTCGCGGCTGGCCGTAAAGCTATCATAGACCGGCCCTTGCGGCACGCCGGCCTTAACAACATCAACTCGCTGCTTGGGCAAGCCCTCAAAATCAAACGGCATGGGGCGTCCATCCATGTCATAGCCGTCGTCCCAGATATTGACAGCCGGCGACATTAACTGTTGGCCGATGCGGTCGTTCATCCAGCTACGACCCTCTTGCACCGCCTGCGCGCCCATGCCCACGAAATCGAGCATGGTCACCATATCAAGCGTGGCATAAGGCATAAGAATGACGGTGTACGCGCCCGGCTCAATCGAGCGCGGCTCTCGCGAGCGCAATGCGCCATCTACGGCAGCCTGCCCCAGGGCCTCTATGTTTACATCGCTCAGCCGCCAGCCAGAACGAGTGGCATAGCCCGAGCCGCTGCTGCCCATTACCACTGTGGTCAGGTTGATATAGGTTTCGGCATGATAGGTCATTATGCCGTGCGAGTTGGCAATGGCTATTTCGTTCACCGCCGTTGTGAGCGCGCCGGCCCCATTCAACCCAGCCGCCTTGGACTGCGCGCATACCGTCCCCACGCCACGCGCGCGCCACTCGGCCGATGCACCCGCCACAGCCTTGTCAAAAGGCTGCACCGATTGCACCGGCAGCGGCTTGGGCAGGCCAGGAAATTCCGGATTTTCCGGCTGCAGTTTGGCAATGGTTTGCGCGTTTTCCACCGCGCGAGCCAGCCCGCCCTCTGACGTGTCGTTTGTGGTAGTCACGCCTACCCGCTTGCCAATCGCTACCCGGATGGTAATAGTGCTATTTACCTCGGCCACATTCTGGTGAATGATGTTGTTGGCAAAGCGGGTCAGCGCGCTGTCTTCAACTGCCAGGAATACCTCGGTCTCATTGGCCTTTGAAAGCGCCAGCACGCGCTTGAGAATGTCTTTAATTTTTGATTGTCCTATCACAATAGACTCCTTTTACTAGAGTACTCCCACGCGAATGTTGCGGAAACGAGCCGGCGCGGTGCCATGCCCGGTGTGCGCCGTTTGGGGGGGCTGACCCTTGCCGCAATTGGGCGTGCCCCACAAAATCCAATGGTCGCGGTTGCACACCGCATCGCAACTGCCCCAGAATTGGGGGGTCATGCCGGTGTAAGTAGCGTTCTTGAACAAGCGCCCCAGCTTGCCGCCTTTGATCTCAAAAGCCACCTCGGTGCCAAATTGAAAATTAAGCCGCTTGTCGTCAATTGACCACGAGCGGTTGGTCTCCATAAAAATGCCCCCATCCGTGTCAGCAATCAGGTCGTCCAGCGTCCACTCGCCCGGTTCCAGGTTGACATTGATCATGCGGATGATGGGCATGCGGTTCCACCCGCTGGCGCGCATACAGGCATTGGAAGCCCGGCCTAATTTTTGGGCCGATTCGCGGCTCATCAAGTAACCCACAAAGATACCCTCGCGCACAATCGGCGTGGAGGTGGCGGGCACGCCTTCGTCATCCCAGCCAAAGGTGCCCAGGCCGCCTGGCGTGAGCGATTCGGCGGTCATGTTGACCACCAGCGAGCCGTAGCGGAAGGTGCCCAACTTTTCAGTCGTCAAGAACGACGTGCCAGCATAAGCGGCCTCGCTGCCAAAGACACGGTCCAGTTCGATGGGGTGGCCGCAGCTTTCGTGCACTTGCAAGGCCAGTTGCGACGAGCCAATGATGATAGTCATCTCGCCGCTGGGGCACACCTCGGCCGTCAGCAGCGCCTGGGCCTCGGCCCCTACCCGCTCGGCATTGCCGGCCAAATCCACCTCGTCAACGAATTCGTAACCTTTGGTCTGCTGGTGTCGCCCGACAGAACTGGGGTACGAGCGCACCTGCACTTCGCCATCGCCCACAGCCGTGGCCTCGATGCCGCAGCCGGTCTCGATGATTTCCTGCTCCAGGTAGCTGCCCTCGCTGCTGGCAAAGGTTTTGTTCTGGCGAAGGAGAGAAATCTCGCCGCGCGCCGCCTTGACGCCCGGCGACTTGCGCATCAGCGCGTCGGCCTGCAGCAGCGTTTCAATTTTGCGCTCAAGTGAAACCTCAAATGGATCAACCTTGATTGGCGTGCGATACGTCCCCCGCTGAGCAATGGGCGCGCCAATGTTTATGTCTTCTTCTTTGAACAGCGCACTGGCGCGGGCAATGCTGACGGCCAGCGCCGCAACGCGCTCGGCCTCGGCTGTGCTCAGCACAGAGCTAGAAGCAAAACCCCAGGCGCCATCGGCAATCACGCGCACGCCAAAGCCATGATTTTCCGATTGTCCCAGCGCCTCGACCACGCCGTTCTTGGCAGCAATAGTCTGCTCGGCAGTGTGAATCACACGCACGTCTGCGTAGCCTGCGCCTTTTAGTTGGGCCACGTTCAATACTCGTTCAATCAACTCTTTCAAAGTAACCTCCCTCTATCATATTCCCTTTGAAAATTAGTACGACCGCCAAGATGTTTACTTGTGGTAACTACTCAGCATCCTGAGCGTCCTTCGACCTTGCTCAGGATGAGCGCCGCGCTCCTTCGACTGCGTTTCACTTCGCTCAGGATGCGCGGCGCGTAGCCTGCTCTGTCGGCAGACAGGTCGAAGGGTGCCGGCTGA
>JBGSMF010000198.1:0-3366 GCA_041740315.1 Thermoflexales bacterium | reverse complement strand
CTGCACGGCCGTGCCTGCCGCTGTGCCATAGGCCACGCTAAAGGTTGCCGCCGCGCCGCCATTGTACGAGCCACCGCTCAGGCCCGTCCCGGCCGTCAACGTTTGGTGTGTGTGACCGGACGTGGCAAAGGCGGCAGCGTGCTGCCCATCCAGCAGGTCGGCATTAACTGCAAAGGTAGCCGTGGTGGCCCAGGTGGCGCTGATTGCCTCAGTCACTGGGCTAGTAATATCTGTGCCGGGGTGCGTATGCCCGACCAGTGTGTAGACACCCACATGGTCGTGATCGGCGCGGGCCACATAAGCCAATGCGCCCGTGCCCGAAAAGGCCACCGTCAGCGTCAGCTCACCGCTGGCCCCGCCGCCGGTCAAGCCAGCCCCGGCGTATACGCCTGTAACATCGCCCGCGCCGCTGGCGGCCTCGGCGCAAACCCACACGCCACCATCCCATTGCGCAATCTGATCGGCTCCGCAGCCCTGGGGCAACTGATATGTTGGGGTGATACTGAACTGCGTTCCAGTCAGGTACAGGCCCGCGCCCGCGGCGTAGGTGGTGTCGTCATCGCCGTCGGCCAAACCGGACGGCAGGTTCGTAACATTATCCCAGTGCACCTGCCCGCCGCCGCTACTAACGCTCAATTCACTCTCGGTGTAATAGCGGTTGTCGTGGTCGTGGTCGGCGCGGGTCGCATAAAGCGCGCTGCCTGTGCCCGAAAAGGCCACCGTCAGCGTCACCTCACCGCTGGGTCCGCCGCCAGTCAAGCCGGCCCCGGCATACACACCTGTAATGTCGCCTGCGCCGCCGGTGTCATCGGCGCAAGCCCACGCGCCGCCATCCCACTGCGCAATCTGGCTGGCGCCACAGCCCTGGGGCAAACGATAGGTTGGCGTGATGCTGAATTGCGCGCTGCTCAGGTGCAGGCCCGTCCCCGCGGTGTAGGTAGTGTCGTCGTCAATGCCATCGGCAAAGCCCGCCGGCACATCCGTTAGCCCGCTCCACGGCGCGCTGCCCGCCGAGGGCGCGTATATGGCATAGGGCGCGGGCGTCAACTCTTGCCGCCCTGCCAGCGTCACAAAGCTGGTATCGCCGGGGCATTGCACAGCAATCTCTAGCCAGCGCGCCTCGCCTGTAAAGGCGCTCGCGCCAAAATCCAAACCCACTGTAAAGTAGCTGTTGCTAATCGTCACACTGGTGGTAATGGGCAATCCCACCAGGCTGCCCTCGCTTGCCTCGTTGCACAAGCGAAAGGCCAACTCGCACTCATCGTTTACAGCCTGCCCATCTTTCCTGAGCTGCCCCTGGTAAGTAAAGCCTGTTCCCAATTGCGCTTGCTTAACCGCTCTTGCTGGTTGTTGTCCACTGCTGACCCATATCACTGACCCCTGCGCCTGCCCAGGCCCAACCATAGTCAACAAAACAACCAGTGTCACAATACTAACAAACACTCTTTGCCTGTTCATTATGCCTCCTTTGGGTATACAAAACGAATCGGATCAAAAACGATGGGGAATGATCCACCCTCCCGCAGGTTACAAAACTAGTTGCCTGGGTGAGCCGGCAATCATGGTCAAGTTGGGCTTGCTCACCCCAAGTGTTCAAACCTGCGGGAGGGTGAGCAAGTTACGAATGAGCGACAAAAACGCAAGCGAGCAACGCCGGCGGCAATCCTCGCTACTACTATATCACATGGGTCAAGCCGGTGTCAATCAGCCTGGCGCGCCATCCGCTGCAACTCGAACAGCTTGTTCAGCGCCTCGAGTGGAGAGAGGCTATTGACATCCAACTTGCGCAGCTCTTCAAGGGCGGGAGTGCGTTCGGTGAAAAACGAAAGCTGTCTTGTCTCTGGGGTTTCTTGTTCTTTGCGCGGAATCAACTGGCCGCTCTCCAGTTGTTCCAAGATATCTTGAGCGCGGCGAATGACGGGCTTGGGCAGCCCGGCCAGTTGCGCCACGTGCACGCCATACGATTTATCGGCCGCGCCAGGGTGAATCTTGTGCAAAAATACCACCGCGCCTTCTTCTTCGGCCACCGCCGCGTTCACATTGCGCACGCGCGGCAGGCGCGCCTCCAACTCGGCCAGCTCGTGATAGTGGGTGGCAAACAAGGTTTTGGCATTGTGGTGTGGATGATTGTGAATATACTCTACCACGGCCCATGCAATAGACATGCCATCGTAGGTGCTGGTGCCTCGCCCGATTTCATCAAACACAATCAGGCTGCGCGGCGTGCACTGCGTAACAGCCAGCGCCGTTTCAACCATTTCTACCATAAAGGTAGATTGTCCCGCGCTGATTTCATCTTGCGCGCCGATGCGCGTAAAGATGCGATCTACCATGCCCAGGCTGGCCTGGCGGGCAGGCACAAAGCTGCCAATTTGCGCCATCAACACAATCAGCGCGGCCTGCCGCAAATACACGCTCTTGCCGCTCATATTCGGGCCGGTGATTACCAACAGGCGCGTGTCGGCGTCTAGGCGCAAATCGTTGGGCACAAAGTTCATCTCGCCAACGGTCTGCTCAACAACAGGATGGCGACCATCCACAATATGAATCTCATCGGCGTCGGTGAGGCTGGGACGAACATAACGCTTTTGGGAGGCCACTTCAGCCAGCGCCGCCGCCACATCAATATGCGCCAGCGCGCGCGCCGTCCTGAGGATGGCTTGCCCGCGCGCAGCCACTTGCTGGCACACCTCGCGGAACAAGCGCGCCTCAATCTCGGCAATGCGCTCTTCAGCATTGAGGATCAACGTCTCATATTCCTTCAGTTCGGGCGTAATGTATCGCTCGGCATTGACCAGCGTCTGCTTGCGGATGTACTCGACCGGCACAGCTTGCAAGTTGGCCTTGGTCACTTCCACGTAATATCCAAAGACTTTGTTATATCCCACCTTTAGCGCGCGAATGCCGGTGCGTTCTCGCTCGGTCTTTTCCAGGTTGGCAATCCAGGTCTTGGCATCGCGGCTGGCCGCAATGACGCCATCCAGCTCTGCGCTGAAACCCGGCCTGATCAGCCCTCCCGCAGAAACAGAAGCAGGCGGCTCTTGCACAATCGCCGCGTCAATCAATGCAATAGCGTCTTCACAAGCATCCAATTCGGAAATTAGAGGTTGGAGGCTGGAGGGTGGCGGCGCAAGATTGGAATCAGCTTCCAACTTTTCTTTTGCCTCTTTCACCGTTTCAAGCGCCCGGCGTATTCCGGCCAAATCGCGCGGCGTGGCCACGCCACCCATCACGCGAGTGCACAGCCGTTCCAGGTCGGGCATGTTTTTGAGGGTATCCATCACCCCCACTCGCAGTGGTGTATCATTGCAAAATGCCGCCACGCGCCCTAGCCGATCTTCAATCTGCCCTTGGTCTAAAAGCGGC
>JBGSMF010000197.1:0-6176 GCA_041740315.1 Thermoflexales bacterium | reverse complement strand
TTCAGCGCGCTGAAGCGCGCACTACGAGCCTACCAGCCCGCTCTCCGACAGCCTGCTAGTCATCCCCACGCCATAAACCCAAAGACACCCAGAGTCTTGAATACTCTGGGTGTCTAAATGTTGTAAATACACGGAAACTTAGGCCACGCGCCCCAGCAAGCTAGCTACTAGCTCGCGCAGGGTCGCGCCGGCCTCACCGCCAGCGCCGCTGCGGTCTAATGCCTCTAGCGCAAGCGAGTGATGCCTTTCCGCTTCAGCTTGCGCATACTCGCGCGCGCCCGCCTCGCTCAACAGAGCCACCGCCGCTTCTACATTCATTTCTGGCGCGGCATACACAATGCGCAAGCGCTCGCTGCGCTCTAACCCATAAAGCACCGGCAAGGTCTTTTTGCGCGTGGCCAAATCGCTAGAGGCAGATTTGCCGGTAAGAGCCTCGTCGCCCCAAATGCCCAAAATATCATCCTGAATTTGAAAAGCCAGACCCAACTGGCGACCAAAATCGGCATAATCATCTACACGCTCGCTGTCGCCCACTAGCGCGCCGATTGCCGCGCTAGCGCCGATCAACGCCGCCGTTTTGTTGGCAATCATTGTCATGTACTCTGCTACGGTCACCGACTGGCGCGTCTCAAAGCCAATGTCCAAATGCTGTCCGTGGGTCAGCTCTAGGCAAGTGCGGTTAAACATCACTTGCACCTGCAGCACGCGCGCCGCCTCAACACCAGCCTGGGTCAGGCGTTCCAGCGCCTGGTGGGCAATGGCAAACAACCCATCACCCGCATTGATGGCCTGCGGCACGCCCCACAGCGTCCATACCGTCGCCCGTCCCCGGCGGGTGGGGCTGTTATCTTCAATGTCGTCGTGAATCAAAGAAAAGTTGTGCAGTAATTCAATTGCCGCCGCGGCAGGCAAAGCGCGCTGCGCCACTCCCCCAGCCGCCTGGCACGTCAGCAAGCACAACATCGGACGCATGCGCTTGCCGGCCTTGATATGGGCAGGCGCAAACTGCTCATCGCTCCACCCCATATGATAATGCAACATCCCATAATAAACGCGCAGCGCGTCTGCGGGCAAAGGCAGGCAAGCCCGCATCTCGGCTTCGATCAGAGGGAAATAGTCTTTAAAGAAAGCCTGTAGGGCCACAATGCCACCTCCAACAGTATATTGTTTTACCACTCGGTAACCAGTGGGGTTTCTTGCAAAGCAGAAATTGAAGCAGCGCCAACGCTGAACATGACCACGCGCAAGGTTGCGGCAAGCTCGTCAATCACCTGCTCCACCGCTTCTTGCGACACGCTGGCCGGCCTAAGGAACGGGCCAGCCATACCACACACGCGCGCGCCCAGCGCAATGCACTTGGCCACATCCAGCCCATCGCGCAGGCCGCCGCTGGCAATGATGGGCAGCCCCGGCGCGGCGCGGCGCACCAAGCCGATGCTTTGGGCGGTGGGGAGGCCCCAATTGCGAAAAGCCGCCGCCACCCGCGCCCGAACTGGGTCTTGCATGCGGTGCAGTTCAACCTGGCTCCAAGAAGTGCCGCCGGCGCCGGCCACATCAATGGCTGCAACGCCTGCCGCATGCAATTGGCGAGCCGCCTGCTCTGAAAAGCCCCAGCCCACCTCTTTGGCAACCACCGGCACCGTCAGCGAGCGGCAGACTCGCTCTACCTTGTGCAGTAACCCGGCAAAGTTGGTGTCTCCTTCAGGCTGCAACGCCTCTTGCAACGCGTTGAAATGCAAAATCAGCCCATCGGCCTCAATCATCTCCACTGCCCGGCGGCATTCGTCCACACCATAGCCATAGTTGAGCTGCACCGCGCCCAGGTTGGCGAACAAGAGAATATCGGGAGCTGCGCCGCGCACGCGAAAAGTATCGGCCATCTCGGGCTGCTCCAACGCCGCGCGCTGGCTGCCCACCCCCATAGCAATGCCGCGCGCCTGCGCCGCGCGCGCCAGGTTGAGATTGATCTCTAGGGCGCGCGCCGTGCCGCCCGTCATCGAAGAGATGAGCAGCGGCGCCCTCAGGCGCTTGTTCCACAGCGCAATACCCGTATCAACATTGGCCAAGTCAAGCTCTGGCAGAGCCTGGTGAACAAAACGATATCGCTCCAGGCCAGTGGTGAGGCCCGAAGTGACCTCCTCTTCAAGATTGATACGGATATGGTCTGCCTTGCGATTTGGAAGCATCTTTGACTCCCGCCCCTCAAAACGCCCAACAAGCGGCGCGTAACTTGGGGCGCGGCTCGGTGTTTCATGACACAGTGCAGGCTAGTCTACCATGTCCTTGTGTTGTGTCAAGCAATTGATTGACTATTTGTAACTATTCAGCCTACCCTCCCGCAGGTTACAAATCTAGTTGCTTGAGCAAGCTAACAACCTTGGTCAAGCTGTGCCTATTCATCCAAAAGCGTTTAAACCTGCGGGAGGGTGAGCAATTACGATTATTTACCATTGCTTGACAATTGGCCTGACACTGTTACAATACCAGCATTAATTTGCAAAATCCAAAGGAGGCATACGAATGGCTGAAGTAACCGCTTTTGATCGCGTCAAGAAAATCATCGTTGAATTATTGGGCGTAGATGAAGCCAAGGTCACGTCAGAGGCTCGCTTTCGCGAAGACCTGGAGGCTGATTCGCTCGATTTGGTCGAACTGATTATGGAGTTCGAAGAAGAGTTTGGCGGCGAGATTTCCGACGAAGAGGCGCAGGAAATCAAGACCGTCGAACAGGCCGTCAAATACGTTGAAGAACGTATGCTGGCCAAAAAGTAGACCTGGTTCAGGCTTGCATCTAGTTACCCAAATGCTCTAGCCACCGGCGATAACTGACGTCGGTGGCTTTCAGTTATTTCACCCAACCATGCCCAAAAGCACCGCCATCATCCCCAAGTTAAGCGCCATCATCCTGGCCGGCGGCAAGAGCCGCCGCATCGGTCAAGACAAAAACCGCTTGATGTTGGGAGGCCAAACTCTGCTCAAACGCAGCATACAAACTGCGAGCAAGTTGAGCAATGATATTGTCATTGTGACCAGCCAGCCGGGGCAAGTGAGAAAACCCGCCAATGCGCGCGTGGCGCGCGATATCCTGCCTGGCGGCGGCGCTCTGTCTGGCTTGCATGCAGGCTTGCACAATGCGCAGCACAACTATGCGCTGGCTATTGCATGCGATATGCCCTTTATCAACCTGCGCCTGCTGCGTTACATGGCCATTGTCTCTCCAGGCTATGATGCAGTTGTCCCCTTTTGGCAAAACGAGGCCGAGCCACTGCACGCCATTTATGCGCGCGCTTGCTTGCCGGCCATAACAGAGCTTTTGCAAAGCGGCGGCGGCCGCATCATCGAGCTATACTCGCGAGTGAATGTGCGTTACCTGGAGCCTGGCGAGATTGCATTATTCGACCCAGAAGGACTATCGTTTTTCAACATCAATACGCCAGACGACTGGCAACGCGCCCAGGCATTTGAAACAGCACGAGGTGAGCCATGAAACAAACATCGCCACGTTGCGCGTATTACGCGGCTTGGCCGCTGGCAGCGATTGGCCTGGTGGCCGTGTTGGCGGTTGCGCTGACGGCTTGCCAGAACCAGCCGGCGCCCTCCACCCCTGCGCTGTACCCCACCGTTGCTTACCCCTACCAACCAACAAACAGCCCCACCAGCGGGCTGGGCCAAGTTACGTTAGATGATGGACTGGCATCGCTGGGCAGCTATCGCGCCACCTTTATATTAACCGCCACCGGCAGCGCGTTCACCGCCCACGCCCTGATGATCAACGAACAAGTTCATGCCAACAACACGCAGCACACCACTTATATCTATTCAGACACAGCCCAACTCAAAAACTATCAAAACATCGAGCAAGTTCGCCTGGGCAATTCTAGCTTCCTGTCTATACACAACTCGGACGGCGCCACCAGTTGCATGGCCCATCCGCTTCGAGATCAGGGCCAGGCGGACATGACGCCGTTTTCCTATTCGGACCTGGGTGATCTGAGCGACGCCAAGTACGTGGGTGAAGAAACGCTAGAGCTGCCGTCAGGCGCGCTGCCCACCAGGCATTATATGGTCGAGCGCTCGGTGTTGAGCGGCTTTAGCGCCGGGCGGGCCGAGGTGTGGGTCGCCGCGCGGGGTGGATACGTTGCCAAGCTGCAAGCCACAGCCAACGGGCGTGGGCCATTCCAAGCATATCCCGATTTCGACGGGCAATTGGTTGTGCATTATCAAATCAATCACATCAACCAATCTATCTCAATTCAACCCCCCGCCGCTTGCACCGGTGATACCCCCCTCATGGCTGGCGCCGAACAGGTCACCATTGCCGGCAACCTGATCGCTTATCAGGCTCCGACCACGCTAGAGGTGGCTGTAGAATTTTACACCCGAGAGATGTCCGCCCGCGGCTGGAAAACAACCCAAGAGCCAGTTACAGACCAGGGAATTACGACGTTAAACTTTGAACGCGACCAAACAAACGCCACTGTTCTACTGATGGCCGCGTCACAAAGGACCATCGTCCAGGTTATGATTATCCTGGCTCAGACAGGTTGACAATTGCACAAGAAATGATATAGTGCCCAGCCTAAAGGCTATATTAAAATTAGAGTGAAATAAGGAGACACACCCAAATGAAAAACACAAAGATTGTTGTATTGGTTATTGCCGTATTGGTTTTAGCCATGCTGGCATGCGGCGGGGGTTCTGCCACTCCCTCGAGCAGCAAAGAAGCTACACCAACATCCGGCGGCACGACCAGCGGCGGAGACAAGCCCGTCCCCACCAAGGAAGCCACACCAGAAACCAGCGGCAAAGAAGACAACCTTACTCTGAGCAACCTGGCTGAGGGGCTGACTAACCTCAAGAGCTACAAGGCCCAAATGGTTGTCAAGTTCGACGGCAAAGACGACAAAGGTCAAGCAGTTAAAGGCTCGATGGATATGATCGAAGAATTCATTGAGGAACCCCGCGCGCAGCGTGTAGTCATTGCGATCAAAGGGTTCGAGCAGGAGCAGGCCAGCCAAAGCGGCAATATGGAAATGGTCAACATTGGCCAAGAAGCCTATATCATTTTTGAAGACCAAGATGGCAAGCGAAGCTGCATTTCCACCATCATCACTGACACCTCGTCCAACGCGATCTTTACGCCCGAAACGATGGGCGGCGTCAATGACGCCAAATACGTCAAGACCGAAACGGTCAATGGCGTCCAGGCCAAGCGCTATAGCTGGCAACAAAACAGCATAGTCGGGTTTGGTTTTGACAATGCCAAGGGTGAAATCTGGGTGGCTGTAGATGGCGGCTATGCCGTCAAATACACCGCCGAAGCCAGCGGCAAAGGCTCGATTTTTGGCGGGACAAGCGATACCGAGGGCACCATCACCATTGAATACAACCTGCTTGAGGTTAACCAGTCCTTCAAAATTGAGCCGCCCAAAGACTGCGAATCTGCCGCGGCCGACGTTCCGCTGATGGCTGATGCCGCGGACAAGAGCGTTCTGGGCGACCTGGTGACCTACTCTTCACCTTCAGCTTTTGCCGATGTGGTCCAATTCTACAAGGATGAAATGGTCAATCAAGGCTGGACTTTGAGCGGCGACCCCACTGAAATGGAAGGGCTGGCTATGCTGGATTTCACAAAGGACGAGCGCAAGGCCAGCGTGATGATTTCTGAGGATAAAGACAAGAACGTCACCAGCGTGATGATTAACGTCACCAAGGAATGAGCCGGTTAATGGGCGTTTGAACCTGGCAAAAAGGAGCGAGCAATGAAAAGCAGAAAGAACATCGGCATCATGTTCACCATCTTGGGGCTGCTGATGACGTGCTGCCTGTGCCCGGCGGCGCTGAACGCGATTGTTTTCTTGCTCGACCGGCGCACCAGCCTCTATGGGCAAGTCTTTGCGCGCCTGGGCAGGCCGTTGGTAAGCACTTTTGTCCACAGCGGCCAGATCATCTGCACCAGCCTCCTGGCGCTGGTTGTGCTGGTTGTCGGCATTATAGTTTTGGTGCAGGCAAAAGACAACGGCGCATCGGCAAGCTAGTATCTTGTCAGTCAAATCTTTGCTTTTCCGGCAAAGAAAATTCACCACGAAGGCCACAAAGGAACACGAAGGAAAACTCTAGAGGGAGCCTTTGTGTCCCTTGGTGTACTTGGTGGTAAAAATGCCCCCCTGTTTGGT
>JBGSMF010000196.1:0-2981 GCA_041740315.1 Thermoflexales bacterium | reverse complement strand
AGCCCGGCGACGATGCCGGCTTGCTTGGCAATGATCTGCCCGCTCATCATGGCCTCTGGCGCAAAAATGCTGTTGGTGGTGGCGTCACCTGGGCCAAGGTCTTCTTCCAGCGCGCGCTTGATGCAGGCAATGATTTCTGGCGGCAGGGTTAGCGTGTTATGTCTAGTCATGGTCAACTCTTTCTATATTTTACTTGTGCATAATGGGCAAATATACCATGTGCCCGCCTACAAAGATTCGCCCTTGCACCGGCGCGTCGAGCGCACTGGCTGTGAACATATATTGGTGCGTGCCTGTGATGGTTGGGGTAAAGCTCCACGACCATACAAAGGGCCAACCGCCGGATTGTCCCAGGTAATTGGAGGTCAGCGGTGTTCCCCCCGGATCGAGCAGCAACAGCGCCGGATTGGTATAGGGGTAGTAGGCCCATGCGCTTATGGTCGTGGGCGCGCCGAGGGGCGGAGCGGGGGGAATGGCATAAACACCGGCGGTCGAGACCACCTCTACGCTGGCTGTGACCGGCGCCGGCAGCTTGGAGCTGGTGAAGGTGATGTGATGTGTGCCTGTCACCATCGAGACATAGTGCCACGCGCGCTTGTAGAGGCCTTGATCGTAGGTCATGGCGTAATATATCATGGGCAGCGCCTCGCCCGATGGCGTGGCAAAGGTGAGCTGCGATGGGATGTAGTGATGATAGGCGCTTGTCTGAACCACCACGGTCTGGCTCAGCCACGCGGCAGCAGGTTGAACGCTAAAATTAATTGCCGCAATCGCGCGCAGGCTGGTGGTGATGGGCTTGGCCATCACGCTGGAGGCAAAGGCCAGCGAGTGCGTGCCAGAGAAAAGGGGCGTAAATGTCCACGTCCAGGTAAAAGGGCCGCTGCCAGAAACAACCTCGCCCGCAAGCGTGGCCGGCGTGCCCACTGGGTTGGTGATGGTCAGCACAGTATTGGGTTGAGAGACGGGCGATGAGACTTTAATAGTTGTGGCCTGTCCCAATTCAGGCTGGGCGGGGGTGATGGACAAAAATTGGGCGGTGATTTCCGGCTCGACGATGACAAGGTTGGCGTCATCCCAGTAGGCGTCATTGTTCCGGCGCGAATATTCCCATTCTGGCCTGGCATACATAAAGACGGTGATGGTGACGTTTTGGGTCGTGGCGGTCAGGGTGATGGGCGAATAGTGATCGAACGATTCGATGGGCTCGCTCCACACGACAGTGCTGGATAGAGGATCAGTTTCGCCCAGGGCGCCGATGCCGATGCGCAAATTCATCTCGTCGGGATCATCGCTTTTGGCTTGCTTGCACAGCGTTGATTGCGGGTCAAAGCATTGCCAGGCTTGTGTCCAGACTGTCAGCCGCACCGGCTTGCCCACAGGCACTTGGACGATCTGGTAGACGCCATATTCGGCCATGCGGCCAAAGGCAAAGGCTTGCTGCGCCGACTCGCCCGAATGAACTCGCTCTGGGAATTGAATGGTGGCCGCTTTGTGCTCGGCTCTGCACCACCAGCAGCCAAAATCGGTGGCGCACTCTTCATCGGGGTGAGTCTCGACGCAGTTCTGCGGGCAAGGGATGTAGCAGCCCGGCGTCCCGGCAATGCACGGCGCCGGATCAATGCTCCACGCCGTCCAACCGGGAGCCACATTGCAGCTCATGCCGCAGTTGACAAATTGGCCCTCAAAGCTGGGGTTATCCAGCAGGTTGCCGGGCACCAGCAGGGCCGCGGGTACGATTGCTGTGCGCGTCACGGCGGGATTGGCTGCCAGGGGAGACACAGGGGTGGGAAGCGCTGCCGGGGTAGCTTCTGGCTTGGGTGAGGTAAACGCCCTCACGACCAGCCAGCCTCCCCCCACGATAATAATAATGACCACTAGCGCGATGGCCGCCACAAGTAATTTGCGCATGGCTACTCCCTTTTTGTGTTTGTTGGCTATGGAAATAACCGCCGCGCCCGCACTTCGGCCACGGCGTCGTCGCGAAAGCGATACAGGCGGGCAGGGCGGCCCTCGCGTTCGCGCCGGACGCCTGCTTCTTCAATGACATTGGCTTCCAGAATCTTGCGCCTGAAATTGCGCTTGTCCAGTGTTTCGCCCAAGATAATCTCATAAGCCTGTTGCAATTCGGTCAGGCTAAATTTTTCTGGCAAAAGCTGAAAGCCCACCGCGCTGTATTCTAGCTTGTACCTGAGGCGCGTGAGGGCGTAGCGCAAAATCTCGCTGTGGTCAAAAGCCAGTTCGGCTACAGCCTGCACCGGCCACCAGCGCGCTTCGCTGGCATCGCTCCCGCCGCGCACGGCGGTGAACGGCACCAGCGCAAAATAGGCCACCGTAATCACGCGCCCGCGCGGGTCGCGCTTGATGGCTCCAAAAGTATAGAGCTGCTCCAGGTAAACATCGCGCACGCCGGTTTCTTCTTCCAACTCTCGGCGCGCGGCATCTTCTAGCGATTCATCGCTGTGAACAAAGCCACCCGGAATGGCCCATTGGTTGGCAAACGGCTCGTACTTGCGCTTGACTAGCAACACTTGCAGATTGTCTTCGCGCAAGGTGAAAATCACGACATCTACGGTGATAGATGGGCGAGCTTGTGAATCGGACATTGCTGGTTTCCCCTATCGTTCTGGTAGATATTATTTAGTGTTTACTGTACACAAAATAGTATACGTCTTAACCTATCGCCTGTCAAGAGTCAAAGCTTCCAGGTAGAGCAGCATCCCCATGCTGCTCACTGGCGCATGGGGATGCGCCAGATACGGTTATATGGAAACTGGAGTCAAAGCGAACAAAAAAGAAACCAGGTTTTTCCCAAAAACCTGGTTTCTAAATATCTAATCTTTTATTCACTACCGTACACTTTTTCATTCTGCCACGAACACCTGCACTGCGCGCAGGCGCAGGTTTCACGAATTAGCACGAAAAAGACAGAGCAAATTAGTGGAATTCGTGCAATTCGTGGCTAAAAATCTCGGCATTGTTCT
>JBGSMF010000195.1:0-20851 GCA_041740315.1 Thermoflexales bacterium | reverse complement strand
TGCAGCCTGCCTGGCGCAGACAGGGTGTGGGGATACGTTGGCTGTGTTATTTCCAATAAACTCTAATTCTAACCTGCGGGAGGGTAGGCTGAATATTGCCTTTCAAGAACCAATTTGGTTCAAAGCCGACCCGCCTAGTTTACTCAGCATCCTGAGCGGAGCGCCGCGCTCCTTCGACTGCGTTTCACTTGGCTCAGGATGCGCGGCGCGTAGCCTGCTCTGTCGGCAGACAGGTCGAAGGGTGCCGGCTGAGTAGTTGCACATTAACAATATATACCCAGTTGGCATACAAGCAGCCCAATTCGAATAGCCATCAGTGCGTAGAGTCGGCTAACACTGGCGTCAGCGGCAGGCGGAATACAGGCGCCTGGCTCACGGGTGAATCAACCTCAGGATCAAGCGCAAAAAGCGTATCCAACACGTGCACATCCAACACCGTATACCCACACACTGGGCAGACCAATGCCGGTAGATCCTCGACCACGATAAGTTTTCCGTCCCGCACAAAAGTGTGTACAATCCGGCGCTGTTCCATTTCGCCGGGGCAGCCTTGAACAACACAATTCATTTCCTCTAACCTCCTCGCCTAGTTGGCGCAACCCATTTGGGCGGACGAGGCTCGTACACAGTGACAATCGTAACAGGCAGGCCCGAATAAGAGACAACGATGTGCAAGTCACGCCCATCTTCGCTTCGACCATACACCAGGCACGACGGCCCCAACCATCATTCAGGATAATCCTCCAACACCTGCGCGTTGAGCATAGCGGCTTCGATTTCAGGCCGGGTGATGTGCTTGGCCAGAGCCTCTTCAGCCGCATGCAGCGACATCAAGAGTTGCTTTTCCTGCACAGCCCGCCTAAACAAAGCCAAGATTGACGCCGTGTCCAATCTACTTCTCCGTTGACCTAAACACTCATTACCCTACACGTACATTATGCCTCACCGCAGCCTGGATGTCAATAGGCGATCGATTCGACCCGGGCCGCAGCCAGCCCACAACTGGGTAGTTCCAATGGGATCTTTCCCACCGTTATCAAAATCAAATTTCTGGGAGGTCAAGAGAATGAAAAATCTACACGAGGGTCAAGCTTTCGGACAAGCCATGACAACAATGGGGGTGACGATGCTCAATCCATTATCAGCAGACAAAGAAATGTTCTCGCCAGCCGAGATCGCCGCTATCTTTGGGGTCTCCAGGCGCATCGTGTTGCGTTGGATCGCGCAGGGACGCTTGGGCGGTTATCGCGTCTCCTACACGGTCCGCGTTGCGCGCGCCGACCTCGAATCTTTTCTGAGCCAGCACCGGCTCAATGACGAAAGGAAAACGACAAAATGAAAAACATTGCGCTCGATCCAGGCTTTGACAGCTTCAAAGCTGCCAAAGCCCAACCAGATGGCACATATCTGGAAGTCTCAGTAGATCCAAAATTCTAGCGGGAGCCCGCGCCGCTCCCAAAATTGGATCTACTGAGTCTAAATCTCAGCGGGTTATTCCTCGCAGCTTGCGTCGTAGTTCATTTGGCAAACGAAAAGAGCACAAGTGGTATATGCTGCACTAGCGCATCACCAGCGGCAGGAATATTGTTTGCGACAGCGCCATCGTCCCCGTAATGTATTCATACGCTCCAAGGTCAAAGGCCAAACCCTGCGGCCTCGGCGCTCCCAACAAATCCCTGGCGACAATCGTAGCAACATCCCTGCCAACATCCTGGCACGGGCTGCCTTTCTGCAATTGAAAATTGAAAACGCTCACGCCGGCAAAATCGGGATCGTCGTTGATGGCGGTGGTATCCCACGTAGGGGCCGCGCCGTCGCCATACCAGCAGTTGCGATGGTCGCCCGATGGCAGCGCCGCCGATTCGCCTGCCAGGTATGGCTCGCCGGTCGAGTAGATGATGTTGTTGCTAAAGTGCACTGCTGTCGAGCGGCTCAACGCCCCCGAATCAATCAACACACTGCCGGTTTCTCCCGGCAAGGCCGCCCCCGACCAGCCGTTGCCATACAGCGTATTGTTGTAAATGTACACCGCTGTTTGTGTGATGGCTTCGTGCCCGGTGTTGATACGCACGCCGGTATGATAGGAGGAATCATCCACCCATTCTGGCCCTAACCCGGCATTGACGATCAGATTGTTATAGACCCAGTTATCGCCGATGACATAATAGCCGAGCATAATGCCATCGCCGCGCTGATTGACGATGACATTGTCGTGGACACGATGCTGCTGGATAAAGGCCGAGTAGTCTTGTTCGCTGTAGATGTTGATGGCCCGGTTTGATTGGTTGTCGTGGAGATAATTCCAGGCCACCTCGCGGTTAGATTCGGTCGGCGCGCGGGGGGCGGCATCTTGCCTGACGCCAGAAATGTAGATGGCATGGTAAAGTTTGGAGCAATTCGCCGAGCCGACGTTTTCAAGCTCGTTGCCCAGGATATAGATATCGTCGCCATTTCTCCCACCAATGGCCCCATCCAAGCCATCCCCATTGGGGGCAGTGACGTAATTGCCCACCACGCGAAAGCCGGCTTGGGCCGTCACGCCGACCTCGGCAGTGGTTAGCCTGAATTTGGAAATGACCCAGTGGACCGAATAATCGCTCGTGTCGCCGTTCCAGACGTGAAAGGCTCTGCCCAGCGCAGCGTTGCCTACGTGAGAAGTCGCCTCAGGATAGACAACCAGGGCCTTGGGGCTGCCTTCCGTGCCATTGCTGCCCAGGTTGACGGCGGCGCCATAGTCGGTCTCGGTGGTCTGATCCACACCGTCGCCAATATAGGCAATATCGCCGGGGGCCAGGCTGTTTGCAGCTTTGGGAATCGTCCGCCACGGAGCGCCCCAATCGCCATCGCCTGTATCATCATTGCCGGTGGTCTTGGCGAAATAAATATTTCCGGCGCGCACCGTGAATGGCAGGGCATTGGATTGTTGGCCGTTCACGATGACATAGATCGAACCCAGGCCATCTTGGGCCAGATGGCTGACCTGGAAAGAGACCATCTGCATTTGATGATAGGTATAGAGATCGGCGGGGGCGGCAGCGTTGCCCCAGGAATAGTATGAGGCGGCCTCGACGCCGTTGACGTAAACCTTGCTGCTGCCTTGCGCGCTGCCCAGGTTGCGCCCCCAAAGGGTAACAATAGCGCCATCCTGTCCGCTGCGCCCGCCGGAGGTGTCGCCGTTGCCGGTCTGGGGGCCGCTGGTGAGATCGGAAAAGTACAAGACCGGGTCGGTGGCGGCTACAGGCCGGGGGGCAATCGCTGGCGGCGCAGTTGCAGGGAGGGGCGAACTGCGGGCAGAATTGGCGCAGCTCATAAATACGAGCAACAGACTTGCCATGATATATTTTTGACGCTTCATTTTGTCCCTCTTTTTTTTGCCGCGTGGATGCGGCATTCACTTGAGCGGCTCGTTTGTTAATTCGACCTCGTAACAAATGATGTGCTTGCTAAACTTTAACCACGGAGGCACGGAGAACACGGAGAAAATTCTTAAAATCTCTGTGCCCTCGGTGTCTCCGTGGTGAAATGTATGACGATGTGGTTGATTTTATGGCGAGCGCAGGACGCAGGGCAGAAAAGTGCAGCAGCAGCCGTTCTCGCTGCCTGCGGGCGAGAGCGGGTTCAGCAGGTGGTATTTGCCGCCGCTGGCTGCGCCATTTACCTGCCAGGCCAAGCCAAGCAGGTGATAACCTCCGCCAGAAGTGATTCCGCGCTCAACCATATACCAGGTGGGTTGCGCTTGCTTTTCAGGCTGCGCTAACGCCGCGCTGCCTGCAAGCAGCAATATAATGAGAGCCGCTAAAACTATAACCCGTGCTTTCATCGCGCCCCCTATTGGAGCGTCACCAGTACCAGGATGAGGCCGGTGCCGCTATCTAATATCCCTAGTGCTTTGCCCAGGGTCGTGCCGCGTGGCGGGTCGTCGGCGCGCATGGCGTGACCCGGTGTGGCAGAGGTGATCAGCAAATCGCCCGGGCGTATAGGGCCATTCTCAGCCGAAACTTTGCACTGGACCATTCCCAGGATGGTGACCGGCACACCATTGGCCTGCTGATCCTTGGGGACAGGCTGTCCACCCACGAACGCCGGGGAGAACGAATAGACGCCGATGACAGCCCGCGAGTAGGCCATGGATGACCGCGCCACGGCACCCTTGCCCGTGCCACCGGCAACCAGCACATCGCCCGGCTCATAGTCGGTTTTGATCCCCTCGACGGCCATGATCTCGGCGAAACCGTGGGTCGGGGCGCCAAAGCCAACCTTGGAGCGCACCTCGCCGGTGTTGAGCACAGCAAAGTCCTCATTACCTTGCAGGCCAGAGCCGTAATATGACCCACCCACGGGACCGGTTACGTGTACTCCGTCCAAACCGGCGGTCTCAACAAGGATGCCATCCTGAGCAGCAGAGTGGACCCACATCCCCGCCGCGCCAGCCGAATAGACCCCCACACCGGCAGAGGCGGCGGAGGCCACATACACACCACTGGCGCCGGCTGAAAAGATATAAAGGCCGGCGTTGCCCGCGCCGTCCACATAAATGCTGTGGTTATTATCGCTGTGGGCAAAAAGGCCATAGCCATCGGTGCTGTGTGCCCACACGCCATCATTGGAAACGCTAACCCCCTCTACACCATATCCATTGGTACTTCTGCCCACGACGCCGGGGCCCGAATTGCTGGTACCTCTCACACCGGTGCTCGAATCGCTGCTACCCCGCACGCCGACACCTTGGGTGGTCCATCCAAACACCCCCACAGCATTCGTGCCGTTGTGCGCAACTCCGGTGACACCGATACCGTCGGTCCTGGTGTTTTCCACCCTGAGGCCGTTGCCCGATGGACCGCTATCGCCAGTCCACCACTCCCCCACATGATCGTGAGCGCAGGCTGGCCCGGCCGTTACGCTGGTGGGCGCGACCGAGGCCGTGCTCAACACCTGGCGCGGAGACAAGGCGGTGAACTCGCTCTCCCCAGGCCCGCGCACAGCCACTTGCAGCCAGAGCTTGCTATCCATCGCCTCCTTTGGCAGTGGGCTTGCGCTGCCCAGCAGCGCGGCGAAGGAACCCCCTTGCACTGTCACACCGGCTTGGGTTTCTGCCCACACCGGCTGGCCGCCTGTTTCGGCATCGTACAGCGTAAAAGTGAATGCGTAAACTCCATCTGCTACAGGCAGCCCCGCCTCATCGGTCAGACGGCCAGGATATGGGATAGTTATGCCGCCAGGAGCGCCAACTTGAGCCGAAGGCAACGCCATCACAGCGTCAGTCTGGTGCTGGCTCGCTCCCATTGCCAGCAACAAAATAGCTACGGCCAGAAAAACAAACAGCTTTACTTTAGACATTTTTTGCTCCTTCTTTCTCTATGGTTTTGTTATGCTGTTGCCCACCCTCAACCCTTATGTGCGCATCGTTTGCTCAAACGCGCCCTGCGTGGCAGATGCGCTGCGTGTCCGCTCGGCAGAGCGCGTGACGCTGCAACCCCTGGATGGCATCGCCTTGCGGCACGCCCAGAATCACGCGATACATTTGCCGCTGGTGATGAAAGGCTCAACCCTGCTCGCCAGCAATTTTGTTGCCGATCTCGCGCCAGCGCAACACCACCCGCGATAGAAATCGTCCTCACAGCTCGTCCGAATTGATTCTATGGCGAGCGTAGGATGCAGGGCAAAAAAGTGCAGCAGCAGCCATTCTCCGAGGAAGCCGGCATCATCGGCGCCTGTAGATGATAACCTGCGCCGCTGGATACACGGCCAACCTGCCAAACCTGGCTAACCAGGTGATAGCCCCCGCCAGAAGCGCTTCCGCGCTCAACCGTATACCAGGTGCTTTGCGCTTGCTTTGCAGGCTGCGCCGATGCCACGCTGCCTGCAAGCAGCAACACGACGAGAGTTGCCAGAATGATAATCCGTGCTTTCATCGTGCCCTCCTACTGCAACGTGATGATCACAGGGATCACGCCAGTGCCAGACGGCAACGCGCCCATGGCCTTGCCGATAATGGTGCCGGGCTTGGGCGAAGCGGCGCGCATGGCATGGCCAGGGTTGGGCGAGGCCACCAGCAGGTCGCCCGGCGCGATGGCCCCGTAAGAGGCATCCACCTTGATGGCCTTGTACGCGCCCAGGGTGACCACGGTCAGGTACTCTCCGGGGGTGATGGCTGCGTCGTCAATGACGCTCTTGGCTTTCTCGTCCGAGGTCGTCGTTTTCGGAGCCGGGACGTAGTGTTCGTCCACGATGCCGACCACAGTGCTCGTTTCTCCAACCGTGGCCCGACGCACCTTGATCACCGGGATCTCGCCCAACACGGCTGGCCCCGCGCCGCTGATGACCACCACGTCGCCTGCTACCAGAGATACGATGTCATCGTTCTGGGCTATGTCCACCACATACCCAGACTTGCTGCCAGTCACATACAAATTCCCTTCCACTTGCGCAGCGCCCTTGCTGTATACTCCGAAAAGTGGGCCTTCGGCGTACACGCCAACTTGGGTATCCGAATGACCATACACGCCGGTATTATTTGTGCTGCGGCCAAAGACGCCGGCAGCGTCTGTGCTCTCGCCCTTGACGCCGGGTCCCGAATTGCTAGTGCCTTTCACGCCGGTGCTCGAATCGCTGCTACCCTGCACGCCGACACCTTGGGTGGTCCATCCAAACACCCCCACAGCATTCGCGCCGTTGTGCGCAACTCCGGTGATACCGATACTATCGGTCCTTGTACTTTCCACTCTGAGACCATTGCCCCCTGTACCGGGGTCGCCGGTCCAGGACTCTCCCAGGTGGTCGTGCGCGCAGGCTGGCCCGGCGGTTGCGCTGCTTGGCGCGACCGAGGCCTCGCTCAATACCTGGCGCGGAGACAAGGCGGTGAACTCGCTCTCTCCCGGCCCGCGCACGGCTACTTGCAGCCAGAGCTTGCTATCCATGGCCTCTTTTGGAAGAGGGCTTGCGCTGCCCAGCAGTGCAGCAAAGGAACCCCCTTGCACCGTCACACCGGCTTGAGTTTCTGTCCACACTGGCTGGCCGCCTGTTTCGGCATCGTACAGCGTAAAAGTGAACGCATAGATCCCATCTGCTACGGGCAGCCCGGCCTCATCGCTCAGATGACCGGGGTATGGAATAGTTACACTGCCGGGAGCGCCAACTTGAGCCGAAGGCAACGCCATCACAGCGTCAGTCTGGTGCTGGCTCGCTCACATGGCCAACAACAAAATAGCTACGGCCAGAAAAACAAACGGCTTTACTTTAGACATTTTTTTGCTCCTTCTTTCTCTATGGTTTTGTTATGCTGTTGCCCGCATACACACCCCAGGCCAGATCATTGTACTGCGCGACAAAATCTTGCGAAAAGTAGCCGGCATAGTCTTTGCGTCCCTGAAGATAGTAGCCGAAAAAAGCTGCCGCAAAATGCTCCATGCGCGCGACCTGGACAACATCGTAAACCATCATGTGCCCCTGGTCAATAAAAGAGATCAAGGTTCGCTCAGGCGTGCCAAGGTGCTCGAAAATATACACACCTTCCAGGTCATAGATATTGATATCATCGTTGGTCGCGCCGATAATCAACGTTGGACGGTCAACCGCCGCCAGCCCACGCGCGCCGAATAGCCACGCCCCTTCCGGCGCCATCGGCATGACGGCTCGAATGCGCCGATCCGTCATCGGCTGCCACAAACCATCATCGCTGGTTGTAATCGCAGCGCCGGCGCGGGCGGCAAATTCATCCCATTTGTCCGTCAGGTCGCAAATGTACTCAATCCACCACGCCGGCGGCGCCGGGTTCAGCGTGGCAGCCTGGGCGCATTGGGCCAGATAGAATTTCGGATCTATCCGCGCGCCGCTCAAGGCAAGCGAGTTGTAACCGTCAAAAGAGTACCCCATCACGCCGGCATGCTCAGCGTCAACGACGCCCTCTAATCCCTCTAGTGGATTGGAAGCAATCTGATCTAGCGCAAACAGGATTTCGAGGGGATAGTCAAGCAACCAGAGGTCCCAATGGCGTTTTGAATCTTGATACTTGATGCCTGCCACCACAAATCCATACGAGGCGAGATGCGGAGCGAATATATCGCCCACTTTGGCAGACGACAAAATCAGTGGGTAAGGCGCGCCGCTGAGGTCTGGGGCCGCATCAGGCGCAGGACCATTGCCGGTCGAGCCGGCAGGCCGCACCGCTGGATACCACACGGCAATACTCACTTCGCGGCCATCGCGACTGGCATCCTTGAACTTGAACGTGCGTATACCTGTAGAGTGTGGGCCAAGCTGTGATAATGGAAAGAGAACCGGCTCCTGGGTAATCGAGGTTGGTGTTGCCGTAACCTGTGGCACTGTTGCCGTAGCCTGTGGCACTGTTGCTGTCACCTGTGGCACAGTCGCGATGGCTCCCGGCGGGGTTGTCGCAGCGGGGCCGCAAGCGACCATTACAAATATCACTATGCCTATTGCTCCCAATGGCTTGATGCAGTTCATATTCACCTCCTACATCAATAGACCTTATCGGAAATAGCAGGACTGGCATCCCCATGCCAGTCCGCCAACGTATGGGGATACGTTGGCTACGTTATTTCCGATAAACTCTAATGGCTATAACCATCTGATTCCAGAGAGTCTCGCGCTTTACAGTCCAAGCTCTCCTTGCTCTGCGGGCCAAAACGATCATTCAGAAACGCGATCAGCGCCTCCAAGTTGGCAAAACTCACTCGCTGTCCATCGCGCGCGCTTTCCAGTGATGCTCGCCATGTTGGCGCTCCAACCTGGCCTGTCTTCCACAGGCGCAGCAAATATGAAGCATAATCATCGTCTTGTTCCCCAGCCACAATGCCTCCTGACACCCAAGCTGACGAACGCTCTCAGCGACATCACCGGCGAGACCGGGATAAAGATAATCAGTAATGCCCGGCAGCCGTTACAGGCCATTACGCAGTAGGAGCGGCAGGTAGATGTGATATTGCGCGGCCGCGCCATGCCAGTAGCCCAACCCGCTCCCATAGTTGGCGCTGGAAGAGGCGCCAATGGCCGTTTGACCAACGGTCAAGTTGACGGCATAGCTGGCGGAACTGGCTGGCCCGCCGCCGCCCCCGGTCATCGGCGTGAACCAATCCAGGCGATAGTTGGTGGACAACATTGCCAGGGCGCTGCCGGCCAACAAAAAGATGGCGGTCAGGACCAAGAGAACCGTCACTCGTCGTCTCATTGCTCACCTACCTGGCCGTAGCCATAAAGACAAAGTCATTGTCTACCAGGGCCCCATTGCCATTATTGATGTATACATTAAAGATATTCGATGACATCTGGTTGATTGATACAATCCGTATTTCGGCTGCATTGATGGGCGCCGAGTCAATTTCGGCGATAGCCATGGGGATCAAAGAGGCCGACTCCGCTGCGCTAATGTCAAGATAGATTTTATAGCATCCCGTGTTGTAGTGATCTACCGCGGAAACGCCAAATTCCGATTGGATGGATCCGACTCCCGTTCCCGCTATTTTGGCCCAGGCGACGATGGCATTGTCGCGGTAGCGGTCGCCGACAGTGATTGTCATCGCGCCGCCGGCGTTGATGCCCAGGCGCACGAGGCCGCTTTCGTAAGCGCCGAGGATTGATTCGTTCGCGCCGTTGCTAACCTGGAAACTGCCGTTTTCGTCTTCGTTTTCATCCAGATGGATGTGAACCTCGTCGTTGCTGATGAGGACAATGTCGCTAGAGTTATAGTCAGGGTCAGAGTGGATTTCGCCGTTATCGTCGGCGGCTATTCCGCCCAGCATGATATCTGCCTTGCCCCCCTGGAAGAACCCACCGTAGCCATCCACGGAATCGGATGCGCCGTATACGCCGTAGGTTTCACCGCTGCCCCCTGTAGCATGCGCAAACAAACCTTTGCTGTTATCGGCCGTATTGGCATTATACAACGCCAATATACTGGCGCCGCTCACATCGCCCTGTATGTCTGCCCCCGGCCTCAAGCTGCGGGCATACGGCACGGCGTAGATAGGCTGGCGGGGCGTCATCTCTGCGTCGGCGTCTACCTGGACGCCCAGGTAGAGTTGGTCGCCGTCAATGTCAGTGTCCGAGCACCCCGTCACAGTAGCGTTGAACAGGCCGTTTGTCATCGTAAGCGGGTTGTAATTCGTCGAGCACAAGAGATTGCCCGCGGCCGGGTCATCGTATAGTCCAAAAGTGACACTATGATCACCTGTGAGAGGCGCGCCGCTGGCGTTGGTCAACCGCCCCTGAATGGGGATATCGTCGTTGAGCGCCGCACTCACCTTGTCGCCGGCGGTGGGGGCACCACCCTCAGGCCCTGGCCCCTGGGCCAGAACCTTGCTCGCGCCTGGCCGAACGGTCAGCCCACCAACCAGGAGCAGTAACAAAGCCAGGCTAACCATGCCCATCAGAATCCACTGTTTTTTCATCACAAGCCTCCTCGCATAATATGTTATCTCACAGCATACACCATCGGCGTCAAGAAATCGTCAATTGACAAATACGCCCCACTCGCTCTATAATCATAGTCTCTCACAGAAACGTTGCCATCCAACGCCGACTGCGAACAGCCAAGAGCCACACCCGTTGCGGTGCACAATGCCAGGTTTAGCCATTTCTTTGCTCGGTCCATTCCAAATAGTGCTCGATAAAGATCCTGTTAGAACTGCCTTGTGGGCCAAAACACAAGCCCTGCTGGCCTACCTGGCAATTGAAGCTGATCGGCCTCATCAGCGAAATGTTTTGGCCGGATTGCTGTGGCCCGATCAGCCCGACGATGCGGCGCGCCACAGCTTGCGCCAGGCCATTCACCAGTTGCGCCAGGCCATTGGCGCGGGTTCCCCACCCTTCCTTCTCATCACACCCCAAACCGCGCGGTTCAACCTGGACAGCGACCACTGGCTGGACGTGGCTGAATTTACAGCCTCGATCAACGCCTGTCAGAGTCATCCCCATCGCCGGCGCGAGACGTGCCAGGCCTGTATCGAGCGCCTGCAACGCGCCGTTACGTTGTATCGGGGCAGCTTGCTCGAGGGATTCTTTCTAAAGGACAGCGCCGCTTTTGAAGAGTGGGCGATGCTCAGGCGCGAACAGTTGGAACGCCAGGCTATTGCTGCGCTGCACAGTCTGGCCAAGCACCACGAGCTGCTCAGGAACTATGACGGTATGGAGCAAATGGCGCGGCAGCAGATTGAGCTTGACCCACTGCACGAAGACGCGCGCCGCCAGGTGATGCGCGCCCTGGCGTGGAGCGGACGGCGCACCGCCGCATTAGCGCATTATGAAAACTTTTGCCGGATGTTGGCGCAAGAGTTGGGCGCGCCGCCCGAAAAAGAAACGACGGCGCTGCGCGCACAAATCCTAAAAGACGCGCTGCCGCTTCCCGCGCCGATTCCTCTGCGCAACTGGCCTGTCCACGCGCAGATCACCTCTTTGCTGGGGCGCGAGCGCGAACTGGCGCAGCTAGCCGCAAGCTTGCAGTCCCCAGACGCGCGATTGATGACACTGATCGGATCGGGCGGTGTGGGCAAAACACGGCTGGCGCTGCAAGCAGCCGAACAGCAAGCCTTTGCCTTCCAGGATGGGGCGTGCTTTGTATCGCTGGCAGAAGTGAGCACGCCCGAGCTCATCCCTTTGGAAATCGCCTCCGCGTTGCAAATCACGCTCAGCGGTTCAGGCGCTTCCCTGGCTCAGCTACTCGACTATCTACGCGAGACTCAACCAGAGATGTTGTTGGTCCTCGACAATTTTGAGCACCTGGCCGAGGCCAGTCCGCTGCTCGTTGACCTTTTGGCAGCCGGCCCCGGGCTCAAGCTTTTGGTGACCAGCCGCGAGCGATTGCGCGTGAACGGCGAGCAGCCCTTTCCGGTGTCTCCATTGGCCTTGCCTGATCTGGCGTGTCTCCCCACCGACGCGCAAGATTTGCTTTCCTATCTAGCAAGTTATCCTTCCATCACGCTCTTTGCGGACCGGGCCAAGGCCGCCTGGCCTGATTTTGCATTAACGGAGGCGAATATCACAACTGTGGCCGACATTTGCATCCGCCTGGAGGGGTTGCCGCTGTCCATCGAGTTAGCCGCCGCGCATAGCAATGCGCTCTCGCCGCAGGCCATGCTCGCCCGCTTGGCTGGCCGCCTGTCATTTTTGACCGACGGCGCGCGAGACTTGCCCGCGCGCCAGCGGACGTTACGAGACACTCTGGATTGGAGCTATACCTTGCTGGACAAGAGTGAAAAACTGCTATTTGCGCAGATGGCGCTATTTGTCGGCGGCTGCACACAACAAGCCATAGAAGCCATTTGCTTTGGAAAAGATGAAATTCGTTCCTCATCCCTCGCCTACCGTCTTTTAGCCTCCCTGCTCGATCAAAGCCTGCTTCAGCGGCACGAGCATAGAAGCGAGACTCGCTTTACGATGCTGGAAACGATTCGAGAATATGCGCTGGAACGATTGGCCGAGAGCGAAAAAGAGGCCATGCAACGGCGACACGCGCTGTACTACCTGAGGCTGGCCAAAGCGGCCCAGTCAAAACTGATCAGCGCACAGCAAGTAGAATGGCTAAATCGGCTGGAGAAGGAACACGGCAATCTGCGCGCCGCGCTGGGCTGGGCATTAAACAGTGGAAAAGCCGTAATTGCAGCACGGCTGGGCGGGGCGCTGTGCCATTTTTGGGTGATGCATGGTCACCTGAGCGAGGGCCGCCGGTGGATGGAACGCGCGCTGGCCTTGGCGAGCGACAAGCAGACAAGCCTGGTGCCCTCGACGCGAGCCATGTTGCTGAATGGGCTGGGAAGCCTGGCCTATTATCAAAATGACCACGCCGCGGCGCGCTCATTCTTTGAAGAGGGCCTGGCGCGCGCGCGCCAAGCAGGCAACAAGCGGGGCATAGCTTTCGCGCTTGACGGATTGGGAGCACAGGCAACAAACCGAGGCGATTATGAACAAGCCGCCGTGTATTCGGAACAAAGCCTGGCGCTTTCAAGAGCAATCGGAGATAAATGGCTCAGCAGCATTACGTTGATCAATCTGGGAGAGCTCGCGCACATTCAAGGTGATTGCGCGCAAGCTATGTGTGATTACGAAGAAAGCCTGGCGCTGCTTAGAGACAGTGGAGACCGATTGTTCGAAGCAATCGTGCTCCATGATTTGGGCCAGATCGCCCAAGATCAAGGCGATTACGACCGGGCCAAGACTATCCATACGGAGAGCCTGATATTGTGTCGGGAATTGGGCAGCAAGCGAAACATTGCCTTATGCCTGGAAAAGTTGTCCGGCGTGGCCGGGGCACAGGGTGAGCCAGAACGGGCAGCGCGGCTCTTGGGCGCAGCGGAAGCCTTGCGCCATGTCATTGCTGCGCCTATGGGAGCGGCGGACCGCGCCAACTATGAACAGTTTGTCGCCACGGTGCGGGCCGGATTGGACGAGGATACATTTTCGGCGGCTTGGGCAGCAGGCTGGGCGATGAAGCTGGAACATGCCGTCGCGTATGCCCTGGATTGGGACTGATGGCATACCTTTGTGCACACGCGGGTCCATGAACGCGCCAGTATCATGAATCGCAACCCCGATAGTGCCGCTGTCGCCAAGCCAGCCAAATATGTTCGCCCCCCGCCAACTTTTTGCTGCTGCTCTCTAGCGCAGCATCTCGATGCCTAAGCGGCAGCCGATAGAACCAGCGGCAGGTAAGAGTGAACAACCCTATAGCGAACGCAAGTCCCAGCGATTGGTCTACCTGCTGCAGTGTCGTAAATCACGCCTTTGATTGTCATCTCCCAAGCGCCAAGCAGTGTTGGCGTAGCTGTTTGGAGTGGCTGTGCAGCGTGGGTAGCAGTAGGGTTAGTGGGCGCGGGTATATTTTGATTAGGCGTGGGAGTGCTGCGGCAGGCAGCTAACAGGGTCAGCTCCACGCATTGTTATGCGGCGCTTTACCTTTCGATTTCAGCACTATCCCTTTATAACCAGCGGCAAGTAGATTGCCCGCACGCTGAATTCGTAAGCGCCCATATCACAGATTCCGTTGGCTGGCCGCGGATTTCCATCCAGATCCGTCGCCGGGCAGCCGGTGTTAGTGCCGCTATCAATGGCCAGTGAGCCAGAACGCAGATGCAGGTCGCCATAGTCATCGTTGTCGGGGTCGGGATTGCGCGCAAAGAGCGGATTGGCGTCGATATTGCCGCCCCCATCGGTCCCTAGCGAGGTATCCCAACTCCCGCTGCCGCCGGAACCCTGGATGTCGCCGTAGCTGATGGTTGGGCTGCTTTGGTAGTTGTACATCTCGCCCCCGTCGTAGGCAGCATTGCCCCATAGGATGGTGTTGGTCAGTGTGGGGCTGCCGTATTGGTTATACATCCCGCCGCCATTATTGTAAGCCGAGTTGCCGGAGAAGGTGACATTTGTCAGCGTGGGACCGCTGTGGTCGTTGTACATCCCGCCGCCGTCGCCTTCTGCATAGTTGTCGTAGAAGGTCACGTTCGTCAGCGTGGGGCTGCTTTGGTAATTGTACATCCCGCCGCCGTAATCAGCCGAGTTGCCGTTAAAGTTCACATCCGTCAGCGAGGGGCTGCTGTAGTAGTTGTACATCCCGCTGCCGACGCTAGCCCCCGAGTTGCTGGAGAAGGTGACATCTGTCAGCGAGGGGCTGCTGTAAGAGTTGGACATCCCGCCGCCATAGTCGCCAGCCGTGTTGTCGGTGAAGGTCACATTGGTCAGCGTGGGGCTGCTGCTTTCGCCGTTGTGCATCCCGCCGCCGTCACCAGCCGAGTTGGCGGTGAAGGTCACATTGGTCAGCGTGGGGCTGCTGCTTCCGCCGTTGTACATCCCGCCGCCGTCGTCGCCAGCCCAGTTCTCGTGGAAGGTCACTTTGGTCAGCGTGGGGTTGCTGTGGTCGGTGTTGTACATCCCGCCGCCGTTGGCACCCATCCCACTATTGGGGTCGAAAGAGTGGTTGTTGGAAAAGATGACATCTGTCAGCGTGGGGCTGCTATGGTTTTCATTGTACATCCCGCCACCATAGTCGTCTGTCGAGTTGTAAGAGAAGGTGACATCTGTCAGCGTGGGGCTGCTGTTGTCTGCATTGTGCATCCCGCCGCCATAGTCGAGAACCGAGTTGACAGAGAAGGTCACGTTGGTCAGGGTGGGGCTGCTTTGGTAGTTGTACATCCCGCCGCCACTGTAGGCCGAGTTGCCGGAGAAGGTGACATCTGTTAGCGTGGGGCTGCTGCCCGAGTTGTTGTACATCCCGCCGCCATCGCCGTATTCAGCCGAATTACCGGAGAAGGTCACATTAGTCAGCGCGGGGTTGCTATTGCCTGTGTTGTACATCCCGCCGCCGTCTCTGTAAGATAAATTGCCGGAGAAGGTGACATCTGTCAGCATGGGGCTGCTGCCCGAGTCGTTGTACATACCGCCGCCGTTATAGTTTGTATTGTTTTCATAGGCAGCATCCCCGGCGGTGATAACAAAGCCGTCGATGACGGCAGTGTTACTCACACCGCTGCCAGAGACCACGTGGTAAGCGTTGTTCCCTTCGATATTGTCAATGTTTGTGACCACGCCGTTGGGGTCGGTGGTGTCGTTCTCGTCAATATCGCCGCTAAGTACGGTGATGTAGGTTTCCCAGTCGCGCTCGACGAATTCGTCTATGCTGCTGCCCGGATCAAAACCGCCGTAAAGCGCCACGCCATCGGTTAGCGTGAAGGTGCTGTCACGATCATTGTCCGTTTGTCCGATGCCCTCGTCAGGGTAGTAGACGCCCTCGGCGACCCAAATCTCGCCCCCGCTGGCGGCCGCGGCCAGAGCGTCTTGCGCGTTGTTGTAGGCATTCGCCCAGGATGTGCCATCGTGGGCGCCGGTGGCGTCGGCGTCCACATAGATGGTAGCGGCGATCGCCGTGTTGGGCGCCGCGAGTTGGTTGCTGGTGTGGGCAATGCCCCCGATCAGCGTGAAGGTGGTGATTAAGCTGAAAAGGATTGGAAATAGAACTTTTGTGAGCATGGGATACCTCCTGGTACTTGGTATTGGGCTTTGGATAACGGCGCGCCGCATAACGTAGGCATCACCCGCCGCCCGGCTGCGGGCTAGAGCCTCCGCCACAAAATCAACTTCAAGCGCGTGTGGTCGCCGATGTGCGCGCCCAATAGGGCGGTCGGGTGCATGCGGGGTTAGGCGCAGAATTGTAGATGACCAAAAAACATTTGGTTTATTCACCAACTGCTGCCCAGGCGAAGTGAACATGTTCGAATGCGTGGTAATCATCTGTCCGATTTTTGAAGTAACGCTCTTCAATTTCAGTTGGACTCAAATTCTCCTCAAGTCGCAAATCAATTGCCCCCAGTTCCTTTCCAAGTGTGGCTGGATCGAAATGGGCTTTCATCGGTTCACCCACTCGCTCTACAATGGCCTGCATGAGTTGCATCCGTTTTGCTGCCTTCGCAGGATCAAACCCTTCTGAGTCTATGTAGTCGAAAACTACTGTACTCTCTCTTGGAGCAATCGCGCGGATAGAACGTAAGGTGTCTAAAACAGTGCCTTTGGATAGGTAGTAGGTAACACCTAACCAACTGAAGAAAGCGTTTTTGTCTGGGTCATATGAAGAGCGTTTGAGTACATCTGCGAGTTTCTCTTTTGAAAAATCTACCGGGACGAATTCTAGATGGGATGGGATTTCCCACCCCAATTCCGATAACCGTTGTTGCTTGAAGGCTTGTGTTGCTGGATGATCTACTTCGTACACATGGAGTCGTTCCATCATCTCTAGTTTACGGAATGCAAAGGTCTCCATCCCAGCACCGAGAATGATATATTGCTCAACTCCGTGCTTGATAGCCAGTTCTAGACAATCCTCTGCATACCTCGCCCGACTGATTGTTATGGGCGCGTTCTGTACTTTCATTACCCAGTCTAAAGCTGTCGCTTGATCGGGATTCGACGCTGCTAATTCAGGGTTGAAAAACCGTAGTGCATCAGCTAGATTTTTTCCAAAGAAGGCAAACTCCTCTTTAGTGAGTATTTTTTCAGCAAGATAGTCATCGAATATTTTGGGTGCATCGTGCGTTGCATGATATGCACGCGCGAAGGCTGTAATGAGGGCAGTAGCACTCACCGTACTTTGTTCCATTGAAAGCTCTCCTTGTTTTTGAAATGATTGCCCAACTTCACTTTTGTGATTTTCTCCTTGATTTCCGATAAATACAACCCGATGAGGGATATCCTCAAGCTGACTCATCAACTCGGGAAGAACAGCAACTCCTTCAATCAGTGCATCTCGACCCTCATTATTCTCTCTCCTGATAAAAGCCTCTACCGCTTTCCAAACGACATGACTTTCTTTTCTCACACAATCAATAAGCTCTGCCGGATCCATCATTATTAACTTCACCCGCTCCGCCATGGGCATTTCATTAAACTTGCCAAAAACAAAAAGTCTGGCGCCGCCTCCGGACTCAGAACATTCTCCAGCACTGCACCGAGGGTATCTGTTGAAACAACACTCACAGCATGTTTCTGCCGAATCTCACTGGAGATTATTGATTTTCCAACTCTTGGGGGACCACCTAAAAGAAAAATCATAATTAGAATATTCGTCTTAGCTGCCTAACTGTCAGGCATAAGCCGCGCCTGGCCACTACGATTACCCCCTCTGACTCGAAACCTTCAAATTCTAGAAACCATCACTACTGTGCACGAAAAGGCGTCGGTTTGATGTCGGGTTAGGCCACTTCATTCAAACCGCTCAAGGCGCGGAATGCCTAGTTCCGCACATAAGCGCTGAGTATCCGCAAGATGCTCCGTGGTTGGTCGGGCAAACTCAAGACACCAAAGTAATTGGTAGATAGGACGCCGCTGCTGATATAGTGGCTCTATCGGACAAATGGCTTCATAAGATCGCCAGAACTCATGGCTCAGCATACCCTCCCAGAGATCAAGACGCGCCAAGTCCGTTTCGTGATGGCCTGCCCATGCTTTGTCAAAATCAAGAATTGTCGCCAAGTGCCACTCCCCCTGCCGGTGCTGAAAGAGTATGTTATACTTGTGAAGATCCTCGTGACAGAGGCTCGCATGACGAACACCCACGAAGAGGCCCTGATATTTCTCCAACACAGGGAAAAACAGATCACACAAGTGTGTGCTCTTGATGGAATACTGGGCGCGTTCTGTCAACACTGTAAAATAGAGATCGCCTCCCTGAACACTTCCGTCAACCGCCAGTTCACCAAACATGGGGAACCGAATCGTATGCAATTGGGCTACAGCATTCCCAATCTGTTGATATGCGTTGGATAATTCATTCATATTCATTTGCGGTCGCGCTTCCGCCCACTCTAGCCCTGGAATATGTGTCTTGATAAAATATCGCCAAGGCCAAGTCTGGAAGGACATGTTAAACGCTATGACTTCGGGCATAGGGATGGTAGTATGTGTTGCGACCAAACGGTGAAGCATAGCTGTCCGTTCAAATGAGCAGGCCATCGAAGCTTCAGGCCCCGCAAACTTGACAACTACTTCGATAGAAGGGTGACGGAGTTGGACAAGTAGAACCAGGTAATCTTGTTGCTGATTGCCAATCTCATAGTTGATCAATTCAACCTTTGTGCCGAATGTCTGCTGTAGCAGTTGCAGCAATAGATCATGCGAGATAACTGTTTCCATTTACAATGTCCCTATGCTTATCATGCAACTCTCGGCTCGGTGGCCTAACGGAAGCATCCCCCGCCGACCAGAGTGCGACGAATGGTGCTCGCGCCCCGAAGAACGATGACAACGCGAAAGCAGCTCTGGAACACGGCGCGTAAGGTCAGTCGGGTGCATGCAGTGTTAGGCGCGACTGTGCCTGAAGGGTTATCAGAATCCCAGCAGTTTAGGAAGCAGCCATTTAAGAGATGTTATCACACTGGCGTAAAAAGTGCCACCGCCGCGCAGAATAGCAAATGGCTCGCCAGGCGCTCCAAAAAAGGGACGCAGGGCCCACCCCATCTGCGTGCCCACAAAGGCGTAAATGAATAACCACGTCGCTAGGATGCGGCCTTGCCGCAGGTGGGGGGCATTGGCTTGAACGTGGCGCATCCCTTGGCGCAAAAAGGTCAGGCCCCACCAACTGCTGATTGCCAACACACCCACGTTCAGCAGGACGAGAATGGTGTATTGCTCTCGCACTGTAAGCCAAAAGAATAAAGTGATGGACGCAAACGCCAGCGTGAGTGCCGCAGTGACTGTTACTGCTGCCATAATCAAGGCTGTTGTCTGCTGAAACGTCAGTTGCGAACCATACAGCAGGTTAAAGAAATACAACGTGGGCAAGCAAATTAACAATGTCTCCAGGAACAACATTGGTAGTTTGATAGCCGACATTAACGCCTGCTGCCAACCATTGGAAATACCCATCACCAGGCCATACAATGCCAGATAAACGATTGAGCTGATGACCATACTGCGCAGTTTTGGAGTAAGGTTGTGGCGTTCGCGCACCTCGTTGAAAAAGCTCACCCGGTCGCGCATAATCCATTCAGACATTTCGAACACGCGCCACGGGCCACGCAGTTCGCGCCAGGTGGCAATGATTTCGAGCGGCGGTTGGGGTGGCGCGGTAGCCACAGGTGCGGGAGACATGCTGCGTGCCATGAAAATCTGCGACATTCCCTCTTCAACCGGCGGCAAGGCCTGTCCACAGTGGAGGCACGTCTCCATGTCCACTGTCAGTTCGCCGCAATGAACGCAGCGCACTGCAATTCGCTTGCTGCACCACGGGCACAGTTCGGTCAACTCAGAAAGCCGACCTTTGCAATAGCAACATTCTAAAGTTTCAACCGGCTTGGCCTCGTTTGACATATCACCTTCCTATCAATCCTATCACGATATTGCTCAGGCTATCCCAAAAGTCGTGTCCGCCCAACGACACGCCAAAGAATGGCCTCAGCGCCCAACTCAGTTGCGCGCCGACTAGACCATAGACCACCAGCCATCCTATCAACACCAGCGAACGAGTTGTTCCCTTGATAAGCAGCCATGCCCACGTGAGGACAGTGATCTTTTCCGGTGGCTGAACCTCCTGGATGTATAGAACACCTTGCACAAGAAAGATCAAGCCTAAGCTGGCCGCCAGTGCCAGCACGCCAATGTTGAGCGCCACCAGGAATAACGACTCTGACCCACTCAGCCAGAACATTAGGCTAATCGGCGCGAATCCCAATGACAGCACTGCTGCTACCGTCTGCGCAGTAAGGATCAACGTGACAGTTTGCAAAAAGCGCAGTCGCGAGCCAAACAAGATGCTAAAGTAATACAGCGTGGGCAGGCAGATGAGGCCACTGGCGAGGAACAGAAAAGGCAACTTGACCACTGAGACAAGCGCCTGCACAACATCGCGCCCGCTCAGACCAGCGACAAAGCCAAAGACCGCCAGCCCCAAGGTGCTAACAATCAACAGGTCGGCCAGCTTGGACGGCAGCGCTTCGCCGCGGCCGATTTCGGCAAAATAGGCGGTGCGGTCGCGCAGCACTCGCTCAACAATGGCAAAAGGCTGAATAATCCGGCGCATAATAGCCCCCTCCACTTTTCAGGCCCTAACTGAAAAATCGTTGCGATTCACGATTCTCGTCGATGAACACATATCAAGCAAAGCTGGAATCTGTGTCACCAGTGAGCAGTTAAGGGCTTCAGCACAAAGAGAGTGAGAAACAAAATCAACATGCCCCAGATAAAGCCTGCTGCTCGAAAATCCATAGAATCTATAGCTGTGGTAACTACTCAGCATCCTGAGCGTCCTTCGACCTTGCTCAGGATGAGCGCCGCGCTCCTTCGACTGCGTTTCACTTCGCTCAGGATGCGCGGCGCGTAGCCTGCTCTGTCGGCAGACAGGTCGAAGGGTGCCGCTGAGTAG
>JBGSMF010000194.1:0-9692 GCA_041740315.1 Thermoflexales bacterium | reverse complement strand
GCTGATCGCCACCGGCATCGTCGAGCCGCACCAGTATGCGGGCTATTCTGGCGGGCGCAAGACGCTGGCGGTTGGCGCAGCCGGCGAGCCGCTCATTGCCCACACCCACGGCCCGGCTTTTGTAGACCATCCCGGCACGCGCCTGGGGCGCATCGAGGGCAACCCGTTCCACGAAGCCGTCACCGAGGCTGCCCGCCGCGCCAAGTTGCGCTTTATCCTCAATGTGGTGCTAGATGACGACAAGCGCATCCTGAGGGTGGCCGCCGGCGATACCGAAGCGGCTTTTATGGAACTGGTGGCCTTTGCCAAATCGGTGTACGAGGTGCCCATCCCGCACCAGTATGATGTTGCCGTGGGCGGGGTGGGCTTTCCCAAAGACGCCAATCTCTACCAGGCCAGCCGCGCGCCATCGTACCTGCACTTTGCGCCGACGGCGGTGGTCAGGCCGGGGGGATATTATGTCATCCCGGCCCGCTGCGAAGAGGGCGCCGGCGATGGCGTGGGCGAGCAGCGTTTTTTGGCCGCCATGCGCGACGCGCCCGATGTTCAGTTTATCCTTGACGACGCGCGCAAGAACGGCTATCCGCCGGGGCAGCAGCGGGCTTTTGTGATGGCCAAGGTGCTAGAGCACGCCAAGGTCATCATTGTGGGCAGCGAGTGCCCAGAGATTGTTTCGGCGTGCAAAATGATTCCGGCGGCTACCATGGCCGAAGCGTTTGCAATGGTCCAGCAAGACCTGGGCCAAAACCTGGATGTGCTGATGGTGCCGCACGCCTTGCTCACTTTGCCGGTAGTGAGCTAGTTTCTCGCAGAGTAAGCGTTCAATTGTCAGACCTGACTTTCGGTTTATCATGGGCTGAGGTCAAGTGTTCCTTTTACGTGGATAAATCGCTTGCGCAGCAGAGAAAAGCTGAAAGCTGATGGCTAATAGCTGAATGCTTACTTTGATTAAATGAGTGATGAATAGTGGATAACCATAACCCTATGCCAAAGCTAGATAATATTGAACGACCATCTGAAAAAGAATATCTCAATTGTATCCGATGTGGCTTGTGCCTGGCAGTGTGCCCCACTTACCGCGAATATCTATGCGAGACCGCCTCGCCGCGTGGACGAGTGGCGCTGGCGCGCAAGGGCTTGGAAGGCGAGCTTGAACTGAGCCAGAACCTGGTGGAGCAGATGTATAGCTGCTTTGCGTGCATGGCCTGCAATGAGCTGTGCCCGGTGGGCATTCGCCCGGCCGACCTGGCGCTAGAGATGCGCCACGTGCAAGAGCAGCTCGAGCCGGCCAAATGGAAAGATACCCTTTTCGGCGGGCTGATCCCGCACCCCGACCGGATGGAGTGGGCTACCTTTCCACTACGGCTGTACCAGATGCTGGGCATACGCCGCCTCACCTATGCGCTGGGGGTGCTCAAATTGATGCCGGCGCAGTTGCGCGATATGGAAGCCATGCTGCCCCACCTGCCGCAGCGCCCCCTGCGGCACAAACTGCCCCAGGTCACCGAGGCGCGGGGCAAGAACGATCATCGAGTAGGCTTTTTCTTGGGCTGCGCGCAGAGCCTGATGTTTGCTGACGAGAGCGCCGCCACGGTGCGCGTGCTGGCTCGCAATGGCTGCACGGTGGTCACTCCAAAGGATGTCATCTGCTGCGGCATGCCGGCAATGGGCTATGGCCGCCAAGAGATGGTGCACGCTATGGCCCGTCATAACATAGAGCTGTTTGAAAAGGAAAACGTCGAGGCCATCGTCACCGACTGCGCCACATGCGGCTCGACGCTCAAAGAATATGGGCAGTTGTTGGCCGATGATGCCGAATGGGCCGAAAGGGCTGCCGCATTTAGCAAAAAGGTGCGCGATATCAGCGAATTCCTGATGGAGCTTCCCTTGCTCAAGCCCCAAGGCCGGGTAGAGGCGCGGGTGACCTATCACGACCCGTGCCATTTGCGGCGCGCCCAAAAGGTCTGGAAGCAACCCCGCGCCTTGTTGCAAATGATTGATGGCATGCAGTTTGTGGAATTGCCAGAGGCCGATTGGTGCTGCGGCTCGGCAGGCAGCCAGCTCATCACCCACTATGAAACCTCGCTCAAGGTGATGGGCCGCAAGATGGATAATGTGCAAGGCACGCAGGCGCAGTTTATCGCTTCGGGCTGCCCCGGCTGCCAGATGCAGCTCAACGTGGGCGTGCGGCGGCGCGGGTTGCAGACGCAGGTGGTGCATCCGGTGGTGTTGCTAGATAAGGCGTATGAGAGCGAGAATGGGTAGCGCGGTATCCCCATACCGCGCTACCCATGCCGCGCACCAAGGAGCAGGGACAAATGGATGAGAGTATCATCAATCAATTGAAGCAAATTGTTGGCCCAGAGGGCGTCTTACATTCACCCGAAGATTTGGCCGTATACGGCTTTGATGGCACCTTTGTAGAGTACAAGCCCGATGTGGTGGTGTTGCCCACCAGCACCGAGCAGGTCAGCCAGGTAGTGGCGCTGGCCGCCACACAGCGCATCCCCATTGTGCCGCGCGGCATGGCGTCTGGCCTGGCGGCGGCCTCGGTGCCTTTTGGCGGCGGCATTGCGCTTTCGCTCACGCGCATGAACCACATTTTGGAAATTGACGACCAGAACTGCACCGCGCTGGTAGAGGCCGGGGTGGTGACGGCAGACTTGCAAGCCGAGGTTGAAAAGCGCGGGCTGTTTTACCCGCCCGATCCTTCCAGCATCCGCCACTCGACCATCGGCGGCAATATTGCCTGCAATGCCGGCGGGCCGCGCTGCCTCAAGTACGGTGTAACGGGTGATTATGTCATGGGGCTGACGGTTGTTTTGGGTGATGCGCGCATTTTAAAGAGCGGCGGCAAGTGCATCAAGGATGTGGTTGGCTATGACATGAACGCGCTCTTTACCGGCTCGGAAGGAACGCTGGGAATCATTACCCAGGCGCTGCTGCGGCTGACGGCCAAGCCGCGCTTTGCCCGCACCGCCCTGGCCGAATTCAAAGTGCTGGGCGATGCTTCTCGAGCGGTCAATGCCGTTTTGCAGGCCGGCATCGTCCCCGCTACGCTCGAATTGATGGACGAGACCGCCATCGCTTGCATCGAAGAGGCCATGCACCTGGGCCTGCCGTTGGATGTAGAAGCGACGCTCATTATTGAAACGGATGGCTCGGATGAGCAGGCGGTAGTGCGAGAAATTCAAGCCGCCGCCCAGATTTGCCGCCAGACCGGCGCGCGCCAGGTAAAGGTGGCCAAAGATGAAGCCGAGCGCGCCGGCTTGTGGAAGGCCCGCCGCTCGGTTTCGCCATCTCTGGCCCGCAAGGCTCCCAACAAGCTGGGTGAAGACATTACGGTGCCGCGCGACGCCATCCCCGAGGCCATTCGCCGCATCAAGGCCATCAGCGCCAAGTATGGCTTGCCCATCGTCGTCTTTGGTCACGCCGGCGATGGCAACCTGCACCCCAATATTCTTTTTGACAAGCGCAACCCAGAGCAGTGGGCCAAGATCGAGCCGATGGTGGACGAGATTTTTGAAACGGCCCTGTCATTGGGCGGCACGCTTTCTGGCGAACACGGTGTGGGCGTCCTCAAGCGGCCGTACATGGAGCGCGCGCTGGGGCCGGTCTCGCTAGAAATGCAGCGGCGTATCAAGCAGGTGCTCGACCCGTTAAACATCCTGAATCCAGGCAAAGTGTTCCCAGACTTGCCCGCCTAGAGTATAATTGTAGTAACTACTCAGCCATACCCTTCGACTGCGCAGCGCGCACCCTGAGCGGAGCGCAGCAAAGTCGAAGGGGCGCGCTGCTCCGCTCAGGATGCTGAGTAGTTACTAATTGTTTTCTATTGCTCTATACGCTTTGCGTAACATCTCAAAATGTGGGGGGTAATCCTTGCGATTATCTTGTCTGGGCAGGGCATGCCCTGCCCTCACCCCAGAGACATCGAGAATGCGGAGAAAATCCGGAAAATTCTCCGTGCCCTCTGCGCCTCGGCGGTAAAAATTAGATGGGTGTGTTTCAAATGAGTTGAAACTTGGCCTAGAAACCAGGTTTTTCTGAAAAAACCTGGTTTCTTTCAAATGAAATGAAACACACCCAAATTAGATTTGTCAGCCAACCGGGGAAAAGGAGTATGCCATGTCAAAAGGTCTATCACAGGCTGCCTATGTGGCAATGACATTCATTTTGCTTGCCCTCATGGTGCTGGTGGCGATTTTTGTGCCCACCCGCTTGGGCTTGCGTTGGTGGCTATGGGCGTGGATTGCCGAACTTGTTTTGATGTTTGTAATCCTGGGCCTGATTGGCCTGAGCATTGGCAGCGCGAATGGCTGGTGGGCCGTTTTTGTAGACAGCCGTAATATGGTCAGCCTATCACGCTTTCAGGTGGTGCTGTGGACACTGGTTGTCCTATCGGCATTTTGGACGATTGGCCTGGGCCGGGTGGCCGATTCGACCCATCCTGATCATGCCAAGCTGTATGTGTGCGAGCCGACCTCTTCAAACGAGCAAACGCCGTGCGCAACGCCGCTGAGCCTGGGACTGCCGGTGGTGTTGTGGGCATTGATGGGAATTAGTGTGACCTCGGCGGTCGCCACGCCCTTGATCAGAGAAGACAAGGTCCAGCGCACCTCCAAAGACCAGAAAGATTACGAGGATGCTTTGACAAAGACCCTGACCAGAAACAAGCTGGCCCAAAATTTCGGAACCAGAGGGGCCGTGGTTATACGCACGTCTGGCTCTCCCAGCTTTGGCGACATGTTCAGAGGCGAGGATCCTGAAAACGTGTGTTATATAGATATTGCCAAAGTGCAAAATTTTTTCTTCACCATTGTCGCAGTGATTGCCTATGGCGTGGCCTTGGGCGCGGCAATTGTTGGCGCCGAATCTATCGCCAGTCTGTGCCAGTTCCCCGCTGTGGCCGAAGGTCTATTGGCTGTGCTGGGCATTAGTCACGCGGGTTACTTGGTAAACCAGACCATTACTTCCAAGCCAGGTTAGGCCCAATGCCAACCTGTCATGCCAAGAGATGGGCTATCTGTGCCATAATCTTGGCGTTGATTGGCCTTATCGCTGTCTTTGTATTACCGGGGCAATCTAGCTATGGGCAAGTCTTCAAGTTCGCCGAGGGAACGTTCCATCCTTTTGTCGCGCGGCCTCTGTGTTTTCCCGTTCCATCTTTTTCTGGCCTCTCCCCCGCTCGACCTGGCTGGCATATTGCTGCCTCCACTTTGTTTGATGTCACCGGCGATCAAATGCCCGAATGGGTTCTGATTGTGTGGCGGCCCTGGCGCGATTGGCCCATCCAGCGGTGGAGCGCGCCCGCCAGCCCCATCGCTGCCTTTCACGACGCGGCGGGCGATAGCTGCCACCTCATCTTGCTTGACCCAGATGATGGGCACGAAATCTGGGCCGGGTCAGCCTTGCCCGCGCCGCTCTTGGGGCTGGCTGCGGGCGATGTGGACGGCGACGGCTTGAACGAGGTGGTGGCGCTGGAAGGAGATTATGCCACCGGCCGCGCCGGCCCGGCGGCATTTGTTGATGTTTGGGGCTGGAACGGCTTTGGTTTTACGCTAGAATGGCGCTCGCCTCAGGGCAGTTTTAGCCAGTTGTGCTTGACCCAAGCCGATGATGACGGTATACTAGATATTGCCATTCGTTGAGCGCCCCCCCAGTTTGGCAACGGAACGTTTTCAACTTTACATGCGTCTGTTGCTTGTGATAAGGCAAGTTAGAAGTAACTACTCAGCGGCCTGAGCGGAGCGCCGCGCTCCTTCGACTGCGTTTCACTCCGCTCAGGCTGCGCGGCGCGTAGTCGAAGGGTGCAGGCTGAGTAGTTACAGTTAGAAAAGATAATTTTTGAGGAGATGCCGAAAATGAAAAAACACACTATCGTTATTGTGGTTTTGATTCTTGCCATCTTGGCATGCAATGCGCCCAAGCCCACCCCAACGTTGGCCCCCAAGAGCGTTCCTACTTTGGCCACGGTTGGGCCGGGCGACCCCACCGCGCAACCCGCACAGACCCCCGCGCCGCAGCTCACGCCACCGCCCAACGTGCGCGGCAAGAGTTTTGCGCGCTACCCCAAGATTGCGGCCATTTTGCCCGCCACCTACGATGGCTATGCTTTGCCCGTAGACCTGGGCGCGCTGGCTAATTACGACCAGTTCGAATTGGGCCAGGCCCAGGCAGACTTGTTGACGCAAAATGGCTTTGTCGTTTCACAGGCCGAGTGGCTGGAATTCTTCCAGGTCTATGAATCAACTCGCTACAAGCTTGAGCCGGTTTTTGTAACCACCGATTCGGTCTATCATATTTACCACCTCATTTTTGACAAGATGCTGCGAGACCTGGAGCGCGAGCATTTTGAGCCAGATATTGCCGCGCTCACCCGCGCGTGCGTTGGCAAGGCCCGCGATGTCTATTCACAGGTGAAAGGGACGAATTTGGAAAAGAGCGCCCTGAGCGTCTGGGCCTATTTTGTGGTGGCCGACAAGCTCATCAGCGCCGATGCCGCCGTGCCGTCCGAAGTAGCCGACGTGGTCAATGCCGAGCTGGCGTTGATCGAGAGCCACGGTGGGATGAGCGGCAGCCCTATCTTTAGCCAGGCTTGCCCCTCTGGCTGCGATCCGTGCGATACCAATCCACCGCAGGAATGTATAGACCAGCCTTGCTTGTGCGAAGACTATTCGCAGTACGTGCCGCGCGGCCACTATACCCGCAGCGAGCAGTTGCAGCGCTATTTCCGCGCCATGATGTGGTATGGCCGCATCAACATGCGCCTGCAAAAGCCAGAAGAAACTCGCATGGCGCTGCTCATCACCTACATCCTGCGCAACACCCAGGTAAAGGGCGAACCGGCTATGGATGTTTGGGCGCGGGTGTACGATCCCACCGTCTTTATCGTGGGCAAGTCCGACGACCTGGGGGTGTACGAGTACGGCGCGTTGTGGGATAGCGTGTATGGACTGACTGCGCCGCCCTCAGACCTGGCCGATGACGCCAAGTTGAACTCGTTCATCGCCGCGGCGCGCCAACTTCCGCCGCCCCAGGTCAATTCGATGTGGGTCTATATTTGGGAAGACAAGGCCCAGGTGACGCAGGGCTTTCGCTTTATGGGCCAGCGCTTTACCTTGGATGCCTATGTCTTTGGGCAGTTGATCTGGCGAGAGGTAGGCAGCCCCGGCCAAGAGCGTTGGCTGCCCAAGGGGCTAGACGTGATGGCGGCCTTGGGGTCTGATGAGGCGTATGGCATCCTTGAGCAAATGGGCGAAACTGCCTATGAAAAATATCCAGCCCAAATGACCAAGGTGCGTGGAGAAATTTCATCGCTGCAGCTTGATTCTTGGACGCAAAACCTGTACTGGAATTGGCTGTATAGCTTCCAGCCCTTGTTGCAGCCCAAGAGCGCCCAATACCCCGCCTTTATGCGCACCCAGGCCTGGGCCCGCAAAGATATTCACACAGCCTTGGGGTCTTGGACCGAGCTCAAGCACGATACCATCCTCTACGCCAAGCAGGTGATGGCCGAGATGGGCGGCGGCGGCGGCGATGAAGAATTGCCGCGCGGCTGGGTAGAGCCTAACCCAGAAGCGTATGCGCGCTTGCTGGCGCTGACGCGCATGACGAGCGATGGCCTGCAAAGCCGCGGGCTGACCACCGAAAATACGCAGACCAACCTGGAGCGTTTGGACAACCTGCTGGCTTTTCTGCTGGATGTCTCACAGCGCGAGCTGGCCGGCCAGCCGCTCACTCAGGATGATTATGACCGCATCTTGTATTATGGCGGTGAGCTAGAGGCCATGACGCTGGCGGCCGCCGACCCAGAACCGGGTGAGGGGCGGCCATTCTTTAGCGAAGACGACCAGGCTGCCATTGTGGCCGACGTGGCCACCGACCCCAACGGCCAGGCGCTGGAAGAAGGCACCGGCCGCATCTTTGAAATTTACGTCGTCGTGCCAAACGGCAAGGGCGGCCTACAGATTGCCAAGGGGGGCGTTTACTCTTATTATGAATTTCCCTGGCCAATGGATAATCGCCTGACCGATGAGGCCTGGCGCGCCATGCTGGCAGATGGCACTGCGCCGCAGCAACCCGAATGGACCAATAGCTTTATTGCCAGGTAAAATGGAGCGGAGAATCAAGTGGGTACGACCTTGCAAAGGTTCAGCCGACGCAAAGCGTTGAGCTCCTTTGCAAGGTTTCATTTCGCCAGTGTGTTGGTGAGCTTGTTGCTTGTGTGTTTGCCCGGCGAGCCAGCGCCCCAAACAATCACCCTGGCATTTGTAGGCGATGTGATGCTGGGACGTGGCGTGGCTCAATCGCTGGCCGGCGATTGGGGCGCTGCCTTGGCCGGCGCGCAGCCCTGGCTGGCAGGCGCAGACTTGGCTTTTGCCAACCTTGAATCGCCGCTGACAACTGCTCCGCAAACCAATCAGGGCTACGACTTGCGCGCATCACCCAAAGCGGCGGCTGCTCTTGGCTCGGCCGGTTTCGATGTCGTCTCGCTGGCTAACAACCACGCCCTGGATGCCGGCGAGGCCGGGCTGGCCGATACGTTGGAATCGCTTGAGGCGGCCAAGGTGACAGGCGTGACGGATTCACACCTTGTCATTCGCAATTCTGCTGCCATCCACCTGTTTGCGTTCGATGATTCGCAAACGCCTTTGGAGATTGAGCCTGCCGCCCAACGTATAAGGCAGGCGGCTGCTCAAGTGGAGATGGTGATTGTCTCTGTGCACTGGGGTGGCGAATACCAGGCCGCCCCCAGCCCGCGCCAGCAAGCCATTGCCGCCGCGCTGGCAGACGCCGGGGCCGACCTGATCATAGGCCACGGCCCGCACGTCTTGCAGCGAATTGAGTGGGTAGGCCAGACCTTGGTGGCTTACAGCTTGGGCAATTTCCTCTTTGACCAACTATACCCGGCTGATTGCCGCTGGGGGGTTGTCTTGCGCGTCACAGCGCAAGGGGGGCGCATCGTTACGGTCGAGCCACTGCCAACCATCATTGAACATGGGCGCGTCAGGCTTGCCAATTCAACCGAGACGGCTGCAATTTTGGCCCGCCTGGGTTGAGAGCAAGTATTTTCCTATCTCTTGTTATAAGGCAGCAAGCGTTTCTTGCCTGGTTGTTTGGGTTCGGGCAGCAATTGTTGCAAGAGCGCCGATACCAGCTCTCCCAGCGCGCTGGAGATGGGGCTGCCCGGTGTGAACAGCTCGGCCATGTAGCGGCGCACCACCTGGCGGCCTGCCGCGGTGGGGTAGTAGTAGGCGCGGGGAGGGCCTTGTTTTGTCTGCTTCCAGCGGCTTTTGACCAGCTTGTTTTTCTCCAGCCGGCGCAAGAGCTGGTAGATGGCGCCAGGACCTAGCTTCATTTTGCCCTGCGTGCTGCTTTCAATCTCTTGCTTGATTTCCAGCCCGCACATGGGCCGGATCATCAATAGCCCCAGCGTCCAAAAAGTGAGCATGCTGCGCTTCCATTCGCCCAGCATGCGCTCGACGGCTGATTCGGCCCGGGTCTTTTTGGCCATGTTTCCTCTCTTGTGGGTAAATTGTTCCGCCGTAGTAACTACTCAGCATCCTGAGCGTCCTTCGACCTTGCTCAGGATGAGCGCCGCGCTCCTTCGACTGCGTTTCACTTCGCTCAGGATGCGCGGCGCGTAGCCTGCTCTGTCGGCAGACAGGTCGAAGGGTGCCGCTGAGTAG
>JBGSMF010000193.1:0-1886 GCA_041740315.1 Thermoflexales bacterium | reverse complement strand
AGCGGCCGCTCGCGGCATCTTTGGCAAGCCGCTTGCGCTGCGGGATGCGGTGATGATCAATGGCCCACGCGCCGGGGCTGTCGAGATTGACGCCGGGTTATCGGCTGGCGACTTGCTCAAGGCGCTAAATGTGAGCGAGAGCGCGCTGCTACGTCAATTCATCCCCTGGGATTTCACTGGCGATCCAGCTTGCTTTATGGCTGGCAGGCGTGTGCGGCTGGAGGCAGGCTGGCCGCGTGGCCTGGCTGATGATGACATTCCACTTCGGGCGCTGGGGCAACATCCGGCAGGCGGTGGGCGCTGGCTGGTAGGCAGGACCGAGCGCGGCAATGTGCTCACAGCAGGCCTGTCGGATATGACGCCTCACTGGTTAGTGAGCGGACAGAGCGGAAGCGGCAAGACGACCACACTCATCAGCGCCATCGGCCAACTGTCTCGCGACAGTCACAACCGTCTAGTGTTGATTGACGCCAAGCACGGTGCATCGCTTCGCCCATTGTCGAATGTTCGCGGGCTGGTCGGCCCCTTGGCGAATGATCTCTACACAGCACGCACGGCTCTGGCCTGGTGCATCTCGGAAATGGCAAGCCGCTATTCAGGCGGCCGAGATGACCGCCGCTTGATTGTAGTGGTAGATGAGGTGCAAGAACTGACGCAGGACAATGTAGCCACCGATGCATTGCGCAAGTTGGTTGTGCAAGGACGTGGCGCGCACATTCACTGCATTGTCGCAACACAGCACCCAATTGTATCAAGCCTGGGTGGTCCCACGGTTGGACGCTCACTGGTCGGGCGGCTTGCGCTCCGTGTGGCCGATGCAGAAGCTAGCCGGGTCGCAGTTGGAGCCAGCGTCCCGCGAGCCGACCGGCTATTGGGGCGCGGCGATTCGTATGCCGTTGCGCCAGGTGCGGTGCATCGCGTTCAGGTAGCCTATCTTGACGGCGAGCTTCCCACAGCCGCGCCGGAATTATTGGAATGGCCGGAGAATCTGGGCACAGTGCCAGACAATTCAGGCTGGCCTGCTGGCGATGAATTGGGCGCAGCGGTTATTTCAGCCATACGTGGTGATGGGCGCGTCAAGTTCCAACGAGCGTGTGACGAGTGGGGGATTACAGTAAGTGGCAATGACAAAGCCGTCAAGCTGCTCAACCTGGCGCGTGAGACCCTAGACTGGTTGAGTGAGCATAACACGTCCGTCCGTCCTGAAGCAGATACACGCACCCAAAAGTCTAAAAAGACGGGCAAAACGATCAAAGGGGTGTGTGGGGATAGCAAGACGGACGGACGACAGGAAGGTGAACAATGAAGCCAAAAGACAAACTGGCTAATTTTGTTGGCTATTTTGTGATAGCGGCATTAGTGATTGGCAGCATTTTGGGCAGCTTGTACTGGCTAACTTTGCAGTTCAGCGAAACCGTTTTGCGCTGGGTGACAGTGGGTTGTATCTTGCTTTTGCCGGTATCGGTGATTATCACGTGGATAGTGGCGACCAACAGCGCCCGCGAGCATTTGCGCGGGTTTGATCGGGGGCTGAATGGGGCAGAGCGAGCGATTCAATCAGTAGGGCGTGGTCTATCTGCGACGGCAGCGATGGCAAGAGCAGCCAAACAGGGTATTCATCCGCCTCAGAGCAATGAGGACTTGCTGCCCCACGTTGGCTCGATGCAGATTTTGGATGCTGGCCGCGATGACGGCAGTTTGATTGATTTGTGAGGTGAATGATGCAGTACATTGCCCTGATTCTCGTTCTGGTTCTGCTTATTGTTGGCGCTGTGGCCGTAATGTCCAACAGCACGCAGATCAGCAGTGATGGAGTAAGCATCCACAACCCCCTTGGCGAAGCTGGCGCGCAGGCCACTCGCTCCGCAGCCGACGTTGAGTATCAG
>JBGSMF010000192.1:0-32002 GCA_041740315.1 Thermoflexales bacterium | reverse complement strand
GCATCCAGGTCGCCGGCGACCAGGTCGCGCTGGGACCGCTGACGGCTGACTGGAACCAGACTGGCGCGTATGATATTGTGCTCAACAACGCCAACAGCGAATTGCGCATCCTAGAATCGGCAGGCGGAGCATATTATGGGATGTTTGATGTGGGCGACCTGAGCGCCAACCAGACCTACAACTTTACCACCGGCGGCACAGTATGGACCTCTGGCAATGATGGTTCTGGCTCTGGGCTGGATGCCGACCTGCTGGACGGGCAACATGGCAGCTACTATGCAATCGCCACGCACGATCACTGGGGTGAAACCTGGAGCGGCGCCCACTTGACCAACGATGGCCTGCGCCTCGACGGCACCTACGCAGATGTCCGACTTGCCCAGTCTGGGTATAGCTTTGGCATTTACGCCGTCAACAACTATCCCGTCAATCCGACGCGCGGAATTTATGGCGCATCCGTCTCTACCAGCGGTATGGGCGTGCAAGGCGAGGCCACTGCCACTAGCGGCGCGACGCGCGGTGTCTTGGGACAGGTGAGCTCGCCTTCTGGCTCTGGTGTAGAAGGTCAATCCCCTTACCGTGGCGTCTATGGAGTCAGCAGCGGCGCCAGCGGCAGCGTCTATGGCGTCTATGGCGCGGGTGGAGATACCGCAGCGACAAACTATGGCATCTATGGCACGGGCGGAGAGTACGGTGTCGCTGGCGCGGCCTCTGGAACCAGCGGCAATGTCTATGGTGTTTATGGCGATGGAGGCAATACGTCAGCCACCAATTATGGTGTGTATGGCACTGGCACCGAATATGGCGTTTATGGTACTAGCAACAGTGTTGTTGGCTATGGCGTCTATGGCAACAATACCGGCAGCGGCTATGGCGTCTATGGCACGACCACTGCCAGTTCCGCGACGATGGGCGGCGTCTATGGCATAGCGGGCGGCGCTAACGGCGTTTATGGCGTCACCAATGGCGGCGGGCGGGCCGGCGTGCGCGGCTCGTACAGCACGGGAACCTCAGATACGCCCACGGCCCCGGCCGGAGTGTGGGGCGACAACGCTAGCGGCTATGGCGGCTTTTTTAGCAACAACAGCGGCACATATTCCACGCTCTGGCTGCGCAATCAGAGCGCTTCGGGAAGCGTCATTGAGGCGTATGGCAACAATCTGGGTGATATGGAATTCCGCGTCACCAGCGGAGGCAATGTCTACGCCGATGGCACCTATTACTGCGGCCAGTCTATCAATGATGCGGCCGGGGACCTGGACGAACTAGAGATTGCCCCTTGCCTTGTGGATGATGTGCCCGCCGACTTTGCCGAGGTGCTGCCCGCCGCGGACGACGCCGAGCCAGGTGATGTGATGGTCATCGGCGCAGATGGCCGGCTTGCCCGCAGCAGCGCGCCTTACCAGGCCGCCGTCGTTGGCGTTCACTCTACCCGGCCCTCCTATGTTGGCGGCGCGAGCAAGCTGGGCCAGGACGGCTATGCGCCGCTGGCAGTCGTTGGCATTGTCCCGGTCAAGGTCAGCGCCGAAAATGGCGCCATCCAGCCCGGCGACTTGCTGACCACCTCTTCCATCCCCGGCCACGCCATGCGCTGCAAGGGCGTAGACCTGTGTTTTGGGCGCACCATCGGCAAGGCGCTCGATGGACTGGAAAGCGGCGCAGGCGTGATTATGATGCTAGTGATGTTGCAGTAGGAGGCGCGCGATGAGACGTTTGCTGATAACAGCATTGTTTGTGGCTTTCTTGCTTGTTGGGGCGGTCTATGCCCAAACAGGCGGAGGATATGACCTTAGCTGGAACACGATAGATAATGGTGGGGCGACATTCAGCCAAGGCGGCGGCTATTCGCTGGGTGGCACGCTGGGCCAGCCAGATGCCGGCATATTGTTAGGTCACGCCAGTGGCGTGACCTACACGCTGGCGGGCGGTTTTTGGGGCAGCGGGCGCATTCCGGTGCTAGAGGAGTATCGCATCTACTTGCCGCTTGTGATGCGGAACACATAAGCCAATTGCCTACCGCAGGTTCAAACGACCTGCGGTAGGCAACTTGGGTATAGCAAGATGGATGAAAAAGGTCTGCCAACTGGCGACAAATCGCTTATAGCCAATGGCGCGTGGTGGCGTTTGCTGTTCGAGCGGGCCAACGACGCCATCTTGATCGAAAATAAAGACAGCGAAATCCTGGACGCCAACGAGCGCGCTTGCCAGTTGTTAGGGTATAGCCGTGAAGAACTACTCAGGATGAAGGCGCCAGATTTGCAAGCGCCTAAAGCGCGCGGGCAGGCAGGACAAGCGTTTGAGAGCATATACTTTCATCGCGATGGCGCGCGCATCCCGGTGGAAATCAGCGCCACCCGCATCACAGGCGGTATTGTCTTCTCCATCGTGCGAGATATTACCCATCGCAAGCAATTAGAGGAAGCGTTGCGCGAAAGCGAAGAACGCTACCGGCGGCTGGTCGAATCGGTCACCGATTATGGCTACACGGTCGAGGTGATAAACGGGCACTCTGGCGTTACTACCCACGGCCAGGGATGTGTGGCCGTGACCGGTTACACGCCAGAAGAATATGCCAACGAAGCTTTTCTTTGGCATCGCATGGTTCACGACGATGACAAGCAAGCCGTGATTGAACAGGCCGCGCAAATTTTGGCCGGACAAGGGGCCTTTCCACTTGAACATCGCATCATCCACAAAGACGGCTCCATCCGCTGGGTCAGGAATACGCCTGTGCCGCGCTATAGCGTAGATGGTCGTCTGCTGGCTTATTACGGCCTCATCACCGACATCACCAAGCGCAAGCTGGCCGAAACTGCCTTGCGCGAAAGCGAAGAGAAATATCGCGCGGTGGTAAAAGCCGCCATGGATGCCATCTTTTTAGGGACGCTGGATGGCCGCATCCTCGACTGCAACACCGCGGCTTGCAAGATGTATGGTTATGCCAAGGACGAGTTGCTCAAGCTGACAGTAGCTCAACTGGCGCCGGCCGAGATTGCTGCCACACTCCCCAAGCTCATTATAGAAGAGTTGGCCCACGGTGGCTTTTTTAGCGAGGCGGTGAATCAAAGAAAGGACGGTACTGTCTTTTCGTGTGAGGTCAGCACTCGGCTTATTACCGTGGGGGGAGAGCCACGGATTATCACTTACGTGCACGATATCACCGATCGTCTATCGGCCCGTCTGACCGCCGGGCAGGCCGAGCAGGCAGGCAAGCAGGCTGAAGCGGCCCTGCGCCAGGCCCACAGTGACCTTGAACTGCGAGTAGAAGAGCGCACCGCTGAATTGGCCAACGCCATCGGTCAACTGCGCCGCGAAATTGAAGAGCGCCAGCGGGCCGAAGAGGCATTAGAGCGCCGCGCGACCCAATTGGCCATTATTAATGATATTGGCCGCCGGATTGCTGCGGCGTTGGACCTGGGCGAGGTGCTCAACCGAACCACTCGCCTGTTTCAAGAACGTTTTGATTATCACCACGTGGGCATTTTTGTGGTAGAGGCCAAGCATGGTGACGTCATCTTGAAGGCAGCCGCCGGCTCTTACAACATCAGTTTTCCCAAAGAGCACCGTTTGCGCTTGGGAGAGGGCATGGTGGGCTGGACGGCGGCGCACGGCGAAAAGCGGCTGTCTAACAACGTGAGCACCGACCCGTATTATGTGCCCAGTTTTGCGGTGACCCACTCTGAGTTGTGCGTGCCGATTTGCATGGCGGGCAAGACCATTGGCGTGCTAGATACCCAAAGCCCGCACTTGAATGGCTTTGACAAGAGTGATGTTCTGGTCATGGAGACTTTGGCCGATCAGGTGGCAGTGGCGATGGAAAATGCGCGCTTGTTTGAACAGGCCCAGCGCGAGTTGGCCGAGCGCCGACAGGCCGAAGCGGCTTTGCGGCAGCGCAACGAGGAACTGATGGCGTATAATGCCATTGCCGCCACCATCAGCCAATCGCTAGACCTAGAGCACGTTTTGCGCGCCACCTTGGATACGATCTTGGAAGTGATCTCAATCAAAGCTGGTTGGATACAGTTGCTTGACGAGACAAATGGGGAGACTAAATTGGCTGTTCAGCGGGGGTTCTCGCCTGAAATGGTCCAGACGGCAGATTTTGTCAGGCTGGGTGAGAGGATTATGCGGCAGTCGCCTCAGCCAAGTCAACCCGGCATGGCGGCAAATGTTGCCACGGACCCACGGCTGACGCTGGAACCTGAAAGCGCCTCGTTGCAGGGCTTGGCAGCGGTTCCTATCAAGTCGAAAGACAATGTGTTGGGGGTGTTGGGGGTTGTTAACCATAGTGGTCGCCAACTTGGCCCACGCCGGATGCAACTGCTCACCACCGTTGGCAACCAACTTGGCGTGGCCATTGAAAATGTGCGCCTGGCCAGGCAGGCCGCCGAGATCGAACTATTGCGAGAACTGGATCGCCTCCGTTCCGAGTTGCTGGCCAATATCTCGCACGAGTTGCGCACTCCACTGGGGTTGATCAAGGTCTTTTGCACCACCTTGCTGAGACAAGACGCCGATTTTGATGCCGCTACTCAGCGCGAGTTCTTGGGTGATATCAGGGAAGAAACAGACAAGCTAGAAGAGCTGGTAGATAACTTGCTAGACCTGTCTAGAATGCAGCGAGGTCAATTGCGGCTGGATGCGCGCCCCACCGATTTGAGCCAGCTAGCCAGAAAAGTGATGAAAGCACTAGAGATTCAGATGGCGCAACCTGATGGTCATGCCGTAACCCATTCAGGCTGTCCGCACTACCTGGTTCACGATTTTCCCCCAGCCTCCTTGGTGGCGTTGGTAGATTCTAGGCTAGTGGAGCAGGTGTTGCGCAATTTGTTGAGCAACGCTATCAAGTATTCGCCTGAAGGTGGGCGCATTACGGTGCGCGGTCGAGCGGATAAAGATGATCTCATTATCGAGGTCAGCGACCAGGGGGTAGGCATTTCCGCTTCAGATATGGAGCATGTGTTTGAGCGTTTTTATCGTGTTGATAACGAGCTTACCCAAAGTGTGCGAGGCGCCGGCCTGGGGCTGCCGGTTTGCAAGGGCATTGTAGAGGCGCACGGGGGACGCATGTGGGTTGAGAGCGAGCCGGGGGTGGGCAGCACATTTTACTTTAGCTTGCCCAGGGGGCAGGTGAGCCAGAGTGGCGAGGAGTTGGCGCCCAGATGAGCAAAGGCAAGACGCGCATTTTGGTGGTGGACGACGAGCCAAGGTATATTCGCGCAATCCAGGTCAACCTGCTTGCCAGCGGCTATGAAGTGTTGACTGCCCGCACCGGGCAACAGGCCATCGAACTGGTTGCAAGCGAGAACTTGGATCTCGTTTTGCTGGATATAAGGATGCCTGGCTTGAGCGGCTATGAAATCTGCCAGCGCATCCGCGAGTTTTCGGTGGTGCCCATCATTATGCTCACCGCGTTGACAGACAACGCCGACAAAGTGCGGGGGCTAGATGCCGGAGCGGATGATTATATCACCAAGCCCTTTAGCGCAGAAGAATTGTTGGCCAGGGTGCGCGCCGCTTTGCGACGGGTAGAGTTGTTGGAGCGGCCAGAACCTCAGCCGACTTTTCAGGCAGGCGAGTTGATGGTTGATTTGGCTCAGCAGCGAGTATTTGTGCGCGGCCAAGAGATCAGCCTTACCCCAACCGAGTATCGCTTGCTGTGCGAACTGGTCAAACATGCCGGGCGAGTTTTGGTGCCAGAATACCTCTTAGAAAAGGTGTGGGGAATGGGCTATGAAGGCGATATCAAGTTGTTGTGGCAGGCTGTTCATCGCTTGCGCCGCAAGTTGGAGCGTGATTCTCAAAACCCCCAATATATCCAAACTCGGCCTGGCACAGGTTATGTTTTTTTAGTGCCTGATAGAGACTGATTATCAAGGTCAGGTTAGACAGCCACGCAGTAAGCGTGGCTGTCTTGTTTTGGAAGGCTTTTGGAAGGTTTTTGCAAGCTTGTACAAGGCGCTTGATAACTGTCAAGAGTACAATAATATAAAGCCCAATAATGGTTCAGTTGATGCTTGGCCAGGGGGAAAGTGGACACTAAATTGATTGGTAGGCAAGTGCTTGTCCTAAGCGATAACGATGGGCTGGCGCGGGTGATAGAATTGCACCTTGAAAAATGCAAGGTGCAGGTTGTAAGAGTTAGCCTGAATGCCGTGGGACAGCGTGAAAACCATGGCGCGTCGGATGATTTTGATTTGGTCGTTTTGGCGCTGAGCACGCCGGGCAGCGAGCCGGGTGTGGCGCTGAATAAGGCTTCTTTGAGTGAACAGGTGGGGCGGGTGCCTTTGCTCATTATCTCAGAGACGCCGTGCCGTTTTGCGCCCAATACCAAGTTGGCCTGTTTGAGCTTTCCCTTTGAAATTGATGAGTTGTGCTGCAAGGTTGTGGAAATGCTTGGAAAACCAGGCCAGCAAACGGGCAAGGGCATAGACATGGCGTCTGACGAGCCTGGCGCTAAACTTGGGCCGCAGCCTTTGCCAGTAGGCGCCAGCTATCACCTGCGCAATGAATTAACTAGTGATCACGGACGGCAGACCGAGTATTGGGTAGGTTAGGACTAGCAGCCTGTCGGAGAGGCAGGTTTGGCCTCTTGTGGGCGCTGTGTGGGACAGGTTGCCAAACTGTCCTACGTTAGCTCTCCGACAGCCTGCCAGGGATTCAAGGTATAGCAGGGGCCCAAGGAGGTGACTATGCTCAAGTGTAGTCAGTGTGGGCAGTATTACATTCCCGGTTACCTGGACTGCCAGTGCCGCATAGCAGCCAGTTTACCTCGTGCTTGGCGCGCCTCTCAACTGCCCGCCAAAGAAAAGTTGTTGCTTTCTTCACCCAATACCGAACAGGCGCGAGTGAACACGCCAGTTGTAGATGCCAAATCTGTAAAGAATGGGGACGCGCGGCCAAGTGGAGGTTGAATAAACATTTGAATGTTTTGAAAAGGAGGTCGGTATGCCTGGCATGATATCAAGTGTACAAGTGGGAATTAACCAAGAACGCAAAATAGACCTGGTGTTGCAGGGTCTGCGCAGAGATCGCTCGGTGGCGGAATTGTGCCGCGAGGCCGGTATTTCAACCACATCGTATTATCATTGGCGGCGCCAATTCATTGACGCTGCCAAATCTAGCCTGACTTGTCCCACAGCCAACCGGCACGCACTAGAAGAGCGTGTCAGACAATTAGAAGCGGAAAATGCCAGCTTACAGAAGCAAGTCCAGGTCTTGCGAGAGTTGTGTTTGGCAGAGTAAGAACAATCGGTTGATTTCCTGCCTCAATCGCTCGGCCACGAACGGGGATCGTGACCGAGCGTGTTTTTTGGCTGATCAAGAGACTGGCAAGCGCCAGTCTCTTTCATTTCCCAAAGCCTGGGGACATAGAGTATAATGGACCTTGCCAAGCCTATTGCCTATTTCTTTCATGCCTTACCCGCCGAACAACAGGCGGGTGCGCCGGCGCGAGGACAGGACCTGAAAGCTAGCGGAGGAGCTATGGCAAGCGCTCAAATACTTGTGGTCGAAGATGAGGGCGTCATTGCGCTGTATATCCAAGGTTGCTTGAATAGCCTGGGGTATACCGTGGCGGGGGTGGCAGCTTCAAAGGACGAGGCTATCCGACAGGCAGCCGCCACCCGGCCCAATTTGGTTCTGATGGACATCAAGCTGGGTGGAAAAATGAATGGCATCGAGGCCGCCCGGCAAATCCGCGCCGATTTTGACATCCCCATAGTCTATGTGACGGCGCTGTCTAATGACAGCACTTTGGCCCAGGCCCTAGAAACTGGACCTTTTGGCTATATCACCAAGCCATTTGAGCCCAAAGTGCTGCAAAGCGCCATCGAGATGGCGCTGTACAAGCACAATGCAGAAAAGCGGCTCAAAGAGAGCGAGGCGCGCTTTCGTCTTTTGGTTAACTCGATTGACGGCATTGCCTGGGAGGCTGATGCCACCACGTTCCAATTCCTGTTCGTCAGCCAACAAGCCGAGCGGCTGCTGGGCTACCCGCTTGAGCGGTGGGTGGCAGAGCCGACTTTTTGGCAGGACCATCTCTATCCCGACGACCGCGAATGGGTGCTTGCCTGCTGCGCCGAGGCCATTGCCGAAAAGAGAGGCCATGAACTTGAATACCGGATGGCGGCTGCCGATGGGCGCATTGTGTGGCTGAGAGATACTGTCATGGCGATTGTGGAGGATGATCGGCCCAAGTTGCGCGGGTTGATGATGGATATTACGCACCGCAAGCAGGCGGAAGAGGAAAATAAAAAATTAAATGAGCGCCTGGAGCGGCGTGTCAGAGAGTTGGCGGCGCTCAACAAGGCCGGCCAGGCGGTGGTTTCAGAGTTAGACCGCAACCGGATGCTGGAACTGGTGATTGAAGAGACCCGCGAGTTGCTGGGCGTAGAGGCCGCCTCGATCTTGTTGTGCGAGCCAGCTTGTGATGAATTGGTTTTTGCCGCCGCAGCCGACTCTATCTCTGGCCATCTGGTGGGGCTGCGCATGCCCATTGACACCGGCCTTGCGGGCTGGGTGGTGCGCCAGCGGCAGCCGGTGATGGTAAACGATGCTTATAGCGACCCGCGTTTTTACCGGCAGGTTGATGCGCAGACCGGCCTGACCACCCGATCATTGCTGGCGGCGCCGCTTATGATTAGAGATGAGGTGGTGGGAGTGGTGGAGGCCATCAACAAAGTGGGCGGCCAGTTTACCTCGCTTGATTTGGAGGTGTTGGAGACGATGGCAGGCTCGGCGGCCATCGCCATCGAAAATGCCCGCCTATTTCAGGCCGAGCGCGAACAGCGCGAATTGGCCGAGACACTGCGCGAGGTTGGCGCAACGCTTGTTTCGACGCTTGCGGTCGAGACGGTGCTCGACCGCATCTTGGAGCAGGTCAGCCGGGTGGTGCCGCACCAAGTGAGCAACGTCATGTTGATTGAGGAGGATCAGGTTCGGGTAGTTCGATCACGCGGCTACGAGCCGTTTGATGCCACAGTGTTTATAGACCAGTTTGTTTTTCCCCTCAGCACCTTGCCCATCCGCCGCCAGATGCTAGAGACGCGCCAGCCGGTGGTGGTGCCAGATATCCAGGCCAATGCGCAATGGATTAACGTGCCCAAAAAAGCCACGTGGTTGCGTTCTTATGTGGCTGCCCCCATTTGTGTGCAAGACCAGGTCATTGGCTTTTTGAACGTAGGCAGCGCACAGCCAGGGGCTTTTCGGCAGGAGCACGCCCAGCGGCTGCGCGTTTTTGCTCATCAGGCAGCCATCGCGTTTCAAAACGCGCGCCACTTTGAAGAGCTTCAAGCCGCAGCCGCCAAGCTTCAGGCGCTTTCGCGCCGGTTGGTAGAGGTGCAAGAGGCCGAACGCCGCAATATCGCCCGCGAGCTGCACGACGAAATCGGCCAGCTCTTGACCGGCCTCAAGCTGTCTTTATCAACCGTCATGAACATGCCGCCCGGCGAGATAAAAGACGGCCTGAAAGAAGCCCTGGCGCTGGCCAGCGAACTGGTGGCACAGGTGCGCGAACTTTCGCTCAATCTTCGCCCCGCCATGCTCGATGACCTGGGCCTGCTGCCTGCGCTGTTGTGGCTCTTTGAACGCTACACCGCCCAGACCAATGTGCGGGTTATCTTTAGGCATACGGACCTAGAGGGGCAGCGATTTGCGCCAGAGCTTGAAACGGCCGTCTACCGGATCACCCAGGAGGCCCTGACCAATGCGGCCCGTCATGCCCAAGTGGATAAAGTGGCTGTGCGCTTGTGGGCCAATCCAGAGGCGTTGGGCGTGCAGGTTGAGGATGGTGGCGTCGGCTTTGAACCCGAAGCGGCGCTGGCTGCTCAGAACTCGAGCGGACTGGCCGGCATGCGCGAGCGCGCCAACTTGCTGGGCGGCCAATTGCTTATTGAATCGTCGCCTGGGGCTGGCGCCCGGCTGACGGTGATGTTTCCCCTTGGGAACCAGAAAGAGAGAGCGCGATGAGCGCGACAACTATTGTGTTGGTAGATGACCATCAGGTTGTCAGGCAGGGGTTGCGTGCCTTGTTGGTGGCCGAACCAGGTTTTGAGGTGGGCGGTGAGGCGGGCGACGGATTGGAGGCTGTTCAGTTGGTCGAACGCCTCAAGCCGGACGTGTTGGTGCTCGACCTGATGATCCCCGGATTGAATGGCCTGGAGGTGGCGCGCCAGGTCAGCCAGCGATCGCCGCGCACCCACGTCATCATCCTCTCAATGTATGCCAATGAGGCGTATGTGCTAGAGGCCCTTCGCCACGGAGTATCTGGCTATGTCCTCAAAGATTCCAGCGCAGCCGAGTTGGTGCAGGCCGTGCATCAAGTGTTGGCGGGGCGGCGCTACCTCAGCGCCCCAATTTCTGAACGTGTCATCAATACCTATGTGCAAAAGGCCCGCGAGACGGTTTCTGAAGATCCCTACGAGTTGTTGACCCCGCGCGAACGAGAAGTGCTGCAACTGGCAGCCGAGGGGCACACTCATGCGGAAATTGCCGGGCGCTTGTCAATCAGCCCGCGCACGGCCGAAACTCACCGCGCTAATGTTATGCGCAAATTGGGTTTGCGCTCTCAAACCGACCTGGTGCGCTATGCCCTGCGGCGTGGAATCATTTCAATGGAGGATTGAGGCGGAGGATTGAGGAGGGTTGAGAGGGGTTGAGGAATGAAATAGATTAACTTGAACTACTCAGGTCACAGAGCTACACTGAGTAAACGCAGAGGCTCGCAGAGATTTTTGTTTCTAGTTCTCTGCGTTTCTCTGTGCGTTCTCTGTGCAACGGCTGAGCAAGTTACAACTTGTCAATAATTGCAAAACGGATTGCGTAAAAAGCTCTATATGATCAAATACGGGGCTTTTTTGCGTTAATTGCGTAGATTCACGTATAGACATTGGCGTTGACATGACTGAAAATAATCTTGTTGATAGTTTACCTTGTGATGGTCTCCCTTGAGGGGAAGACTATAGAGTTTATCGGAAATAACGCAGCCAACGTATCCCCATACGTTGGCGGACGGGCATGGGGATGCCAGTCCTGCTATTTCCGATAATGTCTATTGAATAGTCAAGGTTAGAAAATGCCCCCCATTCGATTGATGCTGATAGATAACAATAGCACATTTTTGCAGATTTTGACCCGGTTCTTGCAAAGATTTCCAGAGGTAGCTGTTGTGGGCGCTGCCCACAGCGGCGAGGAGGCGGTGAGCCAGGTGGCATTGCTGCGTCCAGGCGTTGTCTTGCTAGACCTGGCAATGCCCGGCCTGAATGGCATGGAAACCATCCCGCTGCTGCGCCAGGCCTTGCCACAAGCCAAGATCATTATTCTCACTTTACTGGGTCACGAAACCTATCGCCAGGCGGCGATGGCGGCCGGGGCAGATGGATTTTTAGCCAAGGCAAATTTGGATTCAGAATTGTTGCCTGCAATTCGAAAGGTGGCGCAAGATGGACCGTAATTTTTTGGGACATGAGGGTGAGATCAATTTGGAATCTGGCGATTCCGTCCACGAAATATTTGTCCGCAATGTTCAGCACGAGCTGCGCACACCGCTGGCAATTGTGCATGGCTATGCTGAACTGTTAAAAAGCGGCGACCTGGGCGAACTGGCCCCAGAGCAGCAACAGGCCATGTTTGTCATTGCCAACCGCACCGATGAAATGCGGGCGATGGTAGAACGCATTGGCGTTTTGTTGAGCACAGAGGCAGGCACGGGGATGCAGTTTCCTCTTGCGCCGACCGAACTGGTGAACGAGGTTGTCAAGGCCAGGCGCGCCACTGCCAAAAAGGCGAACCTGTCGCTAGAGGCGAATATAGAGCCGGATTTGCCCAAAGTGCCCGGCGATCTGTTTCAGTTGCGGGCGGCCCTGGATTGCCTGCTTGAAAACGCGCTTAAATTTACGCCACAGGGCGGCCATGTGGAGATGCGGACGTACGCCGATGCCGGCTGGGTTTGCTTCGAGGTGGTTGACACGGGGATTGGGATTGAGCCAGACAAGCTGTCGCACTTGTTTGATGGATTTTACCAGGCCGATGGTTCTATCACTCGCCGGTATGGGGGGCTGGGGCTGGGCTTGACGGTTGTCAAAAAGGTGGCCGGCACGCACAAAGGGCGCCTCGAGGTTCAAAGCCAGCTTGGCCAGGGCAGCCGCTTTACGCTAAGGCTGCCCACCCCAGAATTGGCCCAGGCAGAGCAGCAGGCCCAAGCCGCCCAGACACCCCGGCGCATCTTGGTGGTAGACGATGAAGAGAGCATTGCCACCAGCCTCCAGGCCGGGCTGGGCCGGCTGCCCGATTGTGAGACGGCTCTGGCTACAAGCGGCGAACAGGCTCTGCAGCTTTTGGAACGACGGCCTTTTAATTTGCTGGTGACCGATTACAAATTGCCCGGCATAGATGGACTGACCCTGGCGGCGAACGCCCGCCAACTTTATCCCGAGCTGGCCATCATCATGCTCACCGCCTATAGCAGTGACGAGGTGCTGGCCCAGGCAAAGCAGGTGGCTATTCGGCAGGTGCTGGACAAGCCCATCAAATTGGCCGACGTTCGGGCCGCTGCCCAGGAAGCTTTGCAAGCCGCCAAGGCAGATGCTAAACAAGACCCATCGGCGGCAAGCGATTGAGGCGCTCAATTTGCACAGAGCAAGATGAAAAGCTATACCATTATCATTGACAACGACATTGATGTGATTGCGGCCTCCATGAAAGTGCGCGAGCTAGCCCGGGCGATGGGCATGAACCTGGGCGACCAATCTCGCATCTCGCTGGCCACTTCGACCCTGGCGCACGCGCTGGGCTATGGAGACGCACGCCGGGGCAAAATTACGGTGGAGCAAATTGCCCGCGACGCTCGCAGAGGCTTGCAGGTGACCGGCCAAGATAGAGACGGCCCCCCCCGCGACCATTCTGCCCCCGCCCTCGGCGATGTTCGCTGGATGATGGACGAGGTGGATGTTCGCTGGCTCCCCAATGATTATTTTGAAATTACGATGATCAAGTGGATCGTTTAGAAAAGATAATGTCCAAAAAATTGTTGCTTCACTTGGCCTTGCAAGGCAGCACGTGGATGGAGGTTATGAAATGACGAACTATTCTTTTTCTCAATCCGTCCCGCCATCGGAAGCGCCTGACGCGCTGGCGGCTCGGAAGCGCAAAGCGTTTTGGGCGCTGGGCATAGCTCTTGGTATTGGGGCTGTTTGGGTTCCGATAGACCTTTTCATGGCTCTCAAGACCGGCGACTGGCAAATGCTCGTGGCGATGGGAATGTCGGCTGTGATGGCCCTCGCTGCGCTGGCCGGGATGTGGTTGACCCGGCGTGGACAATTGGCACAGGGCGTCTGGCTGACCATGGTCGGGACAACGTTGGCTCTATTGACTTCAACGACTCTTATCTCTGATGTGGGGCTGATGATAGGCTTGGTAGTTGCCGTAGCGCTGTCGCAGATTGCCATCCAGACCTTGCCCGCCAATCAAATCAAGTGGGGCATTGTCGCCAGCTTTGTAGGCGGCGTCGTCATCGTGCTGGTAGGTGTGTTTGGGTCGGCCGACCGATTGCCTGCGCCGGCTGAGATGAGCGTCTTGTTGCCGGTCGCATGCATTGCGGTGGTGTTGGCTCTGGCTATTCTGACTGCGCGCCAGTTTTCCGGCTATGACTTGCACACCAAGCTGATCCTGTTGTTTCTAATTATTGCGCTCGTCCCCATGGGGGTGTTGCTCCTTGTTCAATCGTCCGAGATATTGCCAGTGTCGGCTGAAGCGCAGTCGCGCGTGCTGACGGTGTTGGTGGTGGTGATGGCGGGGCTGGTTGTCCTGGCGGCTTTTGGCGTGGCCCAACTGTTGGCTGGGCCGGTCAGCCGCCTGACCCGCGCGGCAGAGCAAGTGACGGCGGGCGACCTGGCGGCGCAAGTGCGGGTGGAATCGGGCGACGAGATTGGCGAGCTGGCGGCGGCTTTCCAGCAGATGGTGGCCAACCTGAGCAACATGATTAGCCAGGTGATGGAAAACGCTCAGGCTCTGAGCGTGGCTTCAGGGCAGATGGCGACCGCTAGCGACCAGGCAGGGCAGGCGGCGGGGCAGGTGGCGGCGACGATTCAGCAGGTGGCGCGTGGCACGGCTCAGCAGACGGACAATATTGCCCACACAGCCGAGTCGGTGGAGCAAATGTCGAGGGCGATAGACAGCGTAGCCAAGGGAGCGCAGGAGCAGGCGGTGGCGGTGATCAAGTCGGTTGAACTGACGGCGCAGATTTCGACGGCGGTGCGGCAGGTGGCGGCCAACGCGCAGGCGGGTGCCAAAGATTCGTCCCAGGCCACACAGGCGGCGCGGGCGGGAGCGCAGAGCGTGCAAGAGACGGTCAAGGGGATTGAGGGGATAAGGCAAAAGGTAGGGGTATCGGCGCAAAAGGTGAAAGAGATGGGGCAGCGCTCGGAAGAGATCGGGCTGATTATCGAGACGATAGACGACATTGCGTCGCAGACGAACTTGCTGGCGCTGAACGCGGCGATTGAGGCGGCGCGGGCGGGGGAGCACGGCAAGGGCTTTGCGGTGGTGGCGGATGAAGTGAGGCGGTTGGCGGAGAAATCGGCGGGTGCGACGAAAGAGATCGCCATGCTGGTGAGGGACATTCAAAAGACGGTGGCAGAGGCAGTGCGGGCGATGGAAGAGGGGACGGAGGAAGTGACGGTGGGGGTAGGCCGAGCCAACGAAGCTGGGCAGCGGCTGGCTGACATTTTGCGGGCTACCGAAGAGACGAACCGGCAGATGAGCGAGATAGCGGCGGCGGCGCAGCAGATGGACGCGCTGGCCGGGGGGTTGGTGGGGGCGATGGACACGGTGTCATCGGTGGTAGAAGAGAACACGGCGGCGACGGAAGAGATGGCGGCGAATTCGAGCGAGGTGACGGCGGCGGTGGAGAATATTGCCAGCATTTCAGAAGAGAACAGCGCGTCGGCGGAGGAGGTATCGGCGTCGGTGGAGGAAGTGAACGCGCAGGTAGAAGAGGTGACGGCTTTTGCCCAGAGCCTCAGCGAGATGGCCCAGACCTTGCAAGGGTTGGTGGCGCAGTTTACGCTGCCGGGGACGCAAGAGGCAAAGAAAGCTAGAGAAATAACCACGCGCAGGCCGCTTGCCGCTGGGCGCAGAGCGTGAGGAAGGAGCAAGCAATGAAAAATCAATTGGTCGTTTTTGTTGTGGCGAATGAGCATTATGGGGTGGGCATTGCTTCTGTGGTAGAGATTATCAAATTACAGCCCATCACGGCGGTGCCGCGCGCGCCGGCCTTTGTGGAAGGCGTCACCAACTTGCGCGGCAAGGTGCTGCCTGTAATTGACCTGCACAAGCGATTTGGCTTGCCGCCCGCTGACCTCACCAAGCACGCGCGCATCGTGGTGGCGCAAATCAACGGCACGCCGGTGGGCATGGTGGTAGATGCGGTGATCGAAGTGCGCCAGGTGGACGAGCAAGCCATCGAGCCGCCTTCACCGCTGGTGACCACGGTAGATTCATCGTTCATCACCGGCATTGCCAAGGTAGACGAGCGCCTGATCATTTTGCTGGACTTGCAAAAGGTGCTTTCACCCGAAGAAAAAAGCGAGTTGGGCGCTTTGCCATCGTTGGATGAGGTAGTGGAGCAACTTGGACCGGCGGTCCAAGCAGAGGATGTGTCAGTGTCCAAAGACCATGAACAGGCCCATGACCAGGCAGCCTGATGGCGGGGCAACCTGCGCCTGTTAGTATCTTACCAATCAAATTTTTGCTTTTCCGGCAAAGAAATTACCGCCGAGTCATCAAAAATGGGTTGGGTGGTTCCCCTGCCTGGTCTGGCAGGACGGGTTGGTGTCTTTGCCTTTGTGGTAAAAAATCCTGTTTGGCTCTGGCTCGGCCAGGCTAGGGAGTGAGCAATGGAAGACTTGACATTCGAACTGGAACCCGACGAACTGGAAATCTTTACCCAGGATGTGAACGACCATTTGCAGACGATGGAAAGCGGCCTCTTGAGCCTGGAACGCGGGGGCGAGCATGAGCAAGCCACCGACCCAGAAACGCTCAATGCCGTCTTTCGCGCTGCGCACACGCTCAAGGCTGTGGCGGGCGTGGTGGGGCACATCGCCATGGCCGAGCTGACCCACACTCTAGAAACGCTGTTCGACGCCATGCGGCAGGGCGAGCTGGCGCTTAGCCAGACCCTGGCCGACGAGGTCTTGGCCGCCGTAGATGTGCTTCGGGCGCTGCGTGATGAAGTGATCAGCCGGCAGCCGAGCGGGGTTGACGTGCCGGCGGTTTTATCTAGATTGCAGGCGCTGGTAGAGGGGGAGGTGTCGGCGCAGAGCGGGGCTGCCGCGTTTGCTGCAGCGCAGGCGGCCGCCTTGCCCGGCGCCAGGCCTTTGACGCCCCAACAGGCCCAACAAGCGCAAGATTGTGTGGAGGCAGGCTGTGCCATTCTAGAAATTGGCGTGGCCGCTTTGCTAGATGCCTTTGCGCCGGCGGCGCGTTTGTTGCAGGCGGCGATGGTGGCGGCCGAAAAGGGGCAAATCATTGCCCAGCATCCCACCAATAACAACTTGCTCGATGAGCGGCACGAGGGCAAACTGTGGTTGGTGTTGGCCACCCAGGCAGAGGCCCAGAGCATCCAGGCTTTGCTGCAAGATGTTCCTGATCTGGCCCAGGTCGAGGTTTTGCCCTTTGAGCTTAAACCAGACCGGCTGGCTGCCGTCCTTTCCGTTGGCAAGAGCGGGGCGGAGGGGGCGCCAGAGCTTGACAAGACGGTGCGCATTAACGTAGAGCGGCTGGATGCGCTGATGGATTTGGTAGGCGAGCTGGTCACCGACCGCACCCGCCTGGCGCAAACTGAAGCGGTGCTGATCGCGCAATATGGCAAAGGCGAAAGCCTCAATGCGCTCAACGATACCATCGCGCACGTGGGCCAGATTGTAGACCAGTTGCAAGATGAAGTGATGCGGGCCAGGTTGCTGCCCATCTCGTACCTGTTTGACAAGTTCCCGCGCCTGGTGCGCGATATTGCCCGCGAGGCCGGCAAGCAGGTCAATTTGATTATGGAGGGCGAAGCGACCGAGCTTGATCGCTCGATTATCGAAGCCATTGGCGACCCGCTGGTTCACGTGCTGCGCAATGCGGTGGATCATGGCATCGAGTTGCCCGGCGCGCGGGTAGCGGCCGGCAAGCCGGCCATGGGCACAGTGCGCCTGGCGGCCAAGCACGCCGAAGGGCAAATTGTCATTACGGTGAGCGACGATGGGCGGGGGATTGACCCGGCCCAAACTCGCCGCGCCGCTGTGAGCCACGGCCTCCTTTCGGAAGAAGAGGCGGCGCGCCTCACCGATGATGAGGCGGTAGCTCTCATTTTCCGGCCTGGCCTGTCAACTGCCGAGCGAGTCACCGGCGTATCGGGCCGGGGGGTGGGGTTGGATGTGGTGCGCACCAATATCAACCAGGTTGGCGGCTCGGTAGTGGTAGATAGCGAAATCGGGCGAGGCGTCACCTTTCGCATCATGTTGCCGCTGACCTTGGCTATTGTGCAGACCATGCTGGTGGCGTTGCGCGGCGACGTTTATGCCATCCCGCTGACGAGCATTATCGAATCGCTCTACCTGGCCGATGTGCAAGTGAGCGGCATCAAGGGCAACCCGGCCACCCGCTGGCGCGACAAGGTGCTGCCTTTGCTGCGCCTGCGCCAATTTTTCAATGTCCAATCACACCATTCGGATCAAGAACCTGGCAAAGCGGCTGTTGTGGTGGCGGCCTGGGGCAAGTTGCAGGCCGGACTGATTGTAGATCGAATCATCGGCAAGCAAGAAATTGTGGTCAAGCCGCTCGGGCCAATCGTTGGCACTGTACCGGGCCTATCGGGCTGCACCATCTTGGGAGATGGCCGCATTGCGTTGATTGTGGACGTGCCTGGCCTGATCAATGTTGCCTTGCAAGCGAGCCGCTAGGAGGGAGCTATGAGCGATCACGCGGCAATTTGGAAAAGCCTGCTTCTCGGCGCAAGGGCCGATGGAAAGTTAGGCCCTGTGATGGAGCGCGTGGCGCGCGGCCTATCGAGCTTGACCGGCCAAACGATCATCTATGAATTGGTCCGCGTTAGAAAAATGCCCATTGCGCAAGTGACAGGTTGTTTTGACGCGCTCGAAGCTGAGACAGTGGGCATTTATTTGCGCATAGCGAGTGGGCTGCGTGGATGGGCGCTGCTCACTCTGCCCCTGAACTATGGGCTGAGCATCGCAGAGCTGGTGATGGGCGTGCCGCGCGGCAGCGCTGCCAGGTTGGGGCCCATGGAGCGCTCGGCGCTGGCCGAAGTGGGAAATGTGACCCTGTCTTACTTTTTGAACGCCGTGGCCTCGCTCACCGATGGAGCCGAAGTATTGCAACCTTCGCCGCCGGCGGTGGTGGTTGATATGCTGGCCGCGATACTAGAGTTGATCGTCACACCTGTGGCAGCAGCCAGCGATGATTTGGTTGTCATCGAAACGTCTTTTAGCGATATTGGGCGGAGCGTGCGGCTGTGCTTTTGGGTCTCACCCGACCCGGCCGAGTTGGATTGGGAAACGCAGATTTGAAATTTTGGGTTGTGGTGTAACTGTGGCAGAGAATTTGCGAACGGTGGCAATGAGTGAAATGCTGGTGAGCCAACAGCCAGATGAGGTGTTGGTGTCTTTTGGGCTAGGTTCGTGCGTGGCAGTTTGCCTGTATGACCCAGTGGCCAAGATAGGAGGGATGCTGCACGCGCTCTTGCCCACCGTGCTGGCAGACCGCCAACGTGACGGCAGCAATCTCACCAAGTATGTAGACCGGGGCGTGCCGCTGCTGGTTGAGGCCATGATAAAATTGGGCGCGCAGCCCACCCGCTTGGTGGCCAGCCTATGCGGCGGCGCTCAGATGCTGGCAGAGCCAGGGTTCAATGGACAGATTAAGGTGGGCGAACGCAATGTGCAGAGGGCCAAAGCAGTTTTGCGGGCGGCGCATATTCACATCCGCGCCAGCGCCGTGGGGGGGGATGCCGGCCGCACCGTAAAGCTATACATTGTTAACGGACGGGTAACAGTCAGGACTTTGAGAGAGGGTGAACAGGTTTTGATCTCTGGCGTTTTGCCTCCCGGTAGATATGCCGGCCTAGATTAGGCGGTAGGCAGCGGCGCACCACCGGCCAGGACCTGTGTTTTACCCAAAAGGAGATTCGAATGCCCAAAATCATGATCGTAGATGACAGCTCATTCATCCGAAATCACTATTCCAAGGTCCTCGCCGACCATGGATACGAAATCGTTGTGGCGCAAAATGGCGAGCAGGCTATCGAGCTGTATCGCACCGCCAGGCCCGATGTGGTGTTGATGGATATTGTCATGCCAAGGATGGATGGCATAAGCGCTTTGAACAGAATTCGCGCCCTTGACCCTGCAGCCAAGGTGATTGTGCTTACGGCCATGGATCAGAAATCGGCCACCACGCGGGCGATTCAGGCGGGCGCCAAAGACTTTATGCTCAAGCCGGTGTTGCCTTCTCAATTGCTGATCAAGCTAGAAAGATTGTTGAAACGGACTTAGGGCAATGCTGTTCAAATATGGTGTTATTCGTGGGGGCAGGTCTCAGACCTGCCCATACGCCGGGGGTGTTATTTGAACAGTATTGGACTTGGCCTATCCTAAAATCTCTTTTTGCCAGTACGAAAAAAGCCAATTTTAGGATAGGTGCTAGTCATACACTGTTTTTCAAGGGGGCTTGAGTGAAAGTCTTGATTGTAGATGATAGCTTGTTCATGCGAGATCATCTCAAAACGCTGCTCGCCAAGCATGGCTATGGCACTGTTGAAGCGGCAGATGGCGAGCAGGCCGTCAGCCAATATCGTTCTGCTCGGCCAGACGCTGTGCTGATGGATATTACGATGCCGCATCTAGATGGTCTAGAGGCGCTGGCCCAGATTCGCATAATAGACCCCCAGGCCAGGGTAGTTATGCTGACCGCGCTCGACCAAAGCCTGATTGCAGCGCGGGCAATACACATGGGGGCCAGAGATTTTCTGGTCAAGCCGGTTTCTCCCGCCAGCTTGCTGGCGTCGTTGCAAAGGGCGTTGAGGTGACAAGCTATGGGTAACCCTATTCGTGTCCTGATTGTGGATGATTCGGTTTTTCTTCGTCATACCCTGACCAAAAACCTGGAAGCCGACCCGGACCTTACGGTGGTGGGGAGCGCGGTAGATGGCCTGGATGCGCTGGAAAAGGTTCGGGCGCTCACACCTGACGTGGTAATTTTGGATGTAGAGATGCCGCGCATGGATGGCCTGACGGCGCTGCAGCGCATTATGACCGAGTGTTCCCCCACGCGGGTGGTCATGCTCAGCGCGCTGACTCAGCGGGGCACTCGCACCACCATCCAGGCGCTTATTCGGGGCGCGGTAGATTTTGTGCCCAAGCCGGCCGCCGGCGTTCATATCAAGAGTGTGATTGACGAATTAATTGCCAAAGTCAAGCTGGCGGCTACCACTCCGCTGCCCACGCTGCCTACCACTTTGCCCTTGTCGCCCAGGGCGCAGCCGGCCAGCCGGCTTGGACCGCGCCCGTTCCGCAAAGGCGACCCGCTGGTGGTGATTGGCGCTTCAACCGGCGGCCCGCGCGCCTTGCAGACGGTCATATCGAGATTGCCAGCCGACCTGCCCGCGGCCATGGCGGTGGTTCAGCACATGCCGCCCGCCTTTACCCAATCGCTGGCGCAGCGGCTTGACGAGAGCGCGGCCATTACGGTGCATGAGGCCGCTTTGGGCAATGGCTTGCAGCAGGGGCTGGCCTTGTTGGCGCCTGGCGATTATCACATGCGCTTTGATAGCGCCGGGCTGGTTGTGCTAGACCAAGGCCCGCGCCGCAATCATTTGCGCCCGGCCGTAGACGTTACAATGGAGTCGGCGGCCGAACGCTATGGAGCTGCGGTCATCGGCGTGGTGCTTACCGGCATGGGGTCAGACGGAAAGGAAGGCTCTGCTTGCATCAAGGCCGCCGGCGGCAAGGTTGTGGCCGAGCACGAATCTACGTGCGTCATTTACGGCATGCCGCGCAGCGTGGTAGAGGCCAATCTGGCTGATCAGGTGGTGCCTTTGCCCAAGGTTGCTGATACCATTGTGGAATTGGTGGAAGCGCTCAATCGGTAATTGAATGGATGCTCAAGAGTATGCTTTTGTCAAGCACAAAATTTTCAAGCTGATGGGCGTGAACCTGGATAATTACAAAAGCACGCAGATGGAGCGGCGCTTGCAGGCGTTTTTGACCCGTTCAGGCTATGCCAATTGGTCGGCCTTGTTTCGCGCCATTCAAAACGACCCGGCCCAAATCACCAAGCTTAAAAACTATTTAACGATTAACGTATCTTACTTTTTCCGCGATGCGGACAAATACGAATACCTTCAAAAAAACATCTTGCCGGGCTTGCTCCAAGGCCGCGCCAAACTGCGCGTGTGGAGCGCGGGCTGCTCACGCGGCCACGAACCCTATACGCTGGCCATGATCTTGGCCGAGTTGACCAGCCCTTACCATCGCCACCAGATTACGGCGACGGATATGGATAGCGAGGCGCTGGCTTGGGCGCAGGCCGGCGGGCCTTATACAGTGGAAGAAGTATCCAGCATCCCAACAGCCTGGCTCAATCGCTACTTTAGCCTGCGGGGCAACCAGTATTGGTTCAGCAATACGGCGCTGCGACGCAAGTTGGCTTTTGTGCAGCACGATTTGATGGCCCAGCCTTTTGTTTTGCCCAACGACGCGGCCGATGGCTATGATTTGATTGTTTGCCGTAACGTGGTTATTTATTTTACGGCCGAAGGTAAGAGCCGCTTGTATTGCCATTTGCGCGATGCGCTGCGCCCTGGCGGGGTGCTGTTTGTGGGCGGCACAGAAATTATTTCCAAGGCAGCCGAGATTGGATTTCAGGTGATGAGCATGTCTTTTTACAGGCGAACGGACCCAGGAGGGCGGGGGTGAGCACATGGCAAGTAAGCGAATCTTGATTGTTGAAGATGACGGTATTGTCGCGCTCGATATTAAGAACAGTTTGCTTTCCTTGGGTTATGGGGTGTGCGGCATGGCGGTTTCTAGCGACGAGGCAATCAGCCAGGTGGCCGAGGCGCAGCCCGACCTGGTCTTGATGGATATTGTGCTGAAAGGCAAGGGCGATGGCGTGCAGGCCGCCGAGCAGATTCGCTCTTTGTTTGACTTGCCCGTCGTTTACTTGACGGCTCATTCCGATGAAGCCACGTTGGCGCGCGCCAAGATCACCGAGCCGTTTGGCTATGTCCTCAAGCCGTACGACGACCGTGACCTGCGCACCACAATTGAAATGGCCTTGCACAAGCATGGCCTGGAAAAAAGGCTAAAAGACAGCGAACGCTGGCTGGCCGCCACCCTCACCAGTATTGGCGATGCCGTCATTGCCACCGATGCCGACGGTCACATCAAGTTTATGAATCCCGTCGCCGAAGCGCTTACAGGCTGGGCGCAGGCCCAAGCTTTGGGCCAGCCGCTAACCGTGGTATTTAATATCCTCAACGAAGAAACCCACCAAGCGGTGGAAAATCCGGCAACCAGGGCCATCCGAGAAGGCGTTGTCATCGGCTTGGCCAATCATAGCCTGCTGGTGGCCAGAGACGGCCGCGAGTTCCCTGTGGCCGATAGCGCCGCGCCGATCAGGGATGACAAGGGGCAGCTTACGGGAGTGGTGTTGGTGTTTCGCGACGTGACCGAACGCCAGCGAGCCGAAGAAGCCTTGCGCGCCAGCGAGGAACGCTACCGGCGGCGCTCGGCCGAGTTGCAGGCGCTCTATGATGTTTCGCTGCAGCTCAATGCACAGTTAGAACCGGCCGCGTTGTTGCGGTCTATTGTGGATCAGGCTGTTTCATTGTTGGGAGCCGATGCGGGGTGCATCTATTTGTACAACCGGCAGTTCGACGCGTTGATCGCATCCATGGCCACAGGCGATTGGAGCGACCTGATGGGCAAAACGCTCCGGCCAGGCGAGGGCTTGTCGGGCAAGGTTTTTGTTACCCAACGCTCGCTGTTCATAGAAAACTATGCTGCTTGGCCCGGCCATGTCGCCCAGTATGCCGATGATCCTCGTTTCACGGCGATGCTGGCGGTGCCCCTCTTGGGAGGTGGGGGAGTGCTGGGCGTGTTGAATATTGGGTGCGGCAAAAGCAAGCCGGCCTTTGACGAGCAAGACAAGTGGCTGGCCGAGTTGTTTGCGGCCCAGGCCGCGCTGGCTCTGGAAAACGCCCGCCTGCACCTGGAAGAATATAGCCGCGCTATGGAATTGGCCGCCCTGAACAAGGCCAGCCAGACCATCACCTCGATGCTTGACCGCGAAGAGATGCTCAGGCGGGTGATGCATGAAGTGAGGGAACTGCTAAGGGCCGAAGGCGCTTCAGTCTTGCTGTACAATCAAGACACCGATGAACTGGTCTTTACGGCTGCGGTTGGCCCCCAAGCCGAGGGCCTGGTAGGCAAGCGCATGCCAGCTTTGGCGGGCATTGCGGGTTGGGTGATGCAGCAGCAGTGCTCGGTCTTGGTCAATGATGCGCGGACCGATCCGCGTTTTTACGCGCCCATAGACGCCGCCACCGGCCTTACCACGCGCGCCCTGGTGGCGTCGCCGCTCTTGCTGAGAGATCAAGTGATTGGCGTGATCGAGGCTATCAACCCGCAAGAAGTTAATGCCGAGGGGGAAAATGCCTTTAGCGAACGCTCGGTTGAAGTGCTAGAGGTGCTGGCCGGCTCGATTGTGATTGCCATTGAGAATGCCCGCCTCTTTGCCTCACTTAACCGAGAAAAAGACCGCCTGGAATTGCTGTATTACCTGGGGCGGCAGTTGGTTGAAACACTCGATGTGCAAGCGGTGGCGCGCCAGGCCATCGAAGCAACGTGCGCCGTGGTGGGGGGCAATCACGGCTTGGTCTATGTCCTTGACGCTCAAAGCGAGTTGATGCGCCTTGTGGCGATTTATGGTTATGACGAGGCTGCCATCAAGGTGTTGACCCAGCAACAACCGTTGGGCGTGGGTGAGGGGCTGGCGGGGTGGGTGGCGGCCCAGCGCCAATCGGCAGTGGTGCCAGACGTAAAAAAAGACGAGCACTGGCAGGTGGTGCCAGAGCTGCAAGACCCTATTAGGTCGGCCTTGTGCGTGCCGCTGCTCACCGGCGACCAGGTGGTGGGAGTGCTCAACATCTATAGCGACCACGAAGATGCCTTTGATGAGGATATTTGCCGGCTGGTGGAATCTGTGGCCTCTACTGTGGCGGTGGCCATTGCCAATGCCCGCTTGTTCGAGGCCGAACAGGCGCAATACCGCCGCTTGCAGTTATCGCAACAGCAGTTGATTCAGGCCGAAAAAATGGGCGCGCTGGGCCAGTTGATAGCCGCTGTAGCGCACGAAATCAACAATCCATTGCAGGCCATACAAAATAACCTGGACCTGGCCCTGGAGGACCTGCAAACTGTGCCCAATCAGACCGATCTGAACAAATACCTGAGGGTGGCCTTGGCCGAAATCGAGCGCGTGGCCAGCATTGTGCGCCGCATGCGTGATTTTTATCGCCCGGCCCGCAAAGAGATGCGCCCCGCCGACATTCACGCGGTGCTGGAGAGCGTATTGGCGCTATCTGGCAAGCAATTGCAAAACAACAAAATCACCATCGAGCGCGAGTGGGCCAGCTCTCTACCCCTGATTCAGGCCAATCCCGATTATCTCAAGCAGGTGTTTTTGAACTTGGTGCTCAACGCAATAGACGCCATGCCACTCTCTAAAGCCGGGCAGGTTGAGGGGACGGACAAGCGCATCCTATCTGTGCGCACCGCGCTAGACCGATTGTCCCCGCCGCTGGTGGGGAAAGGCGCAGGCCAAGGCGAGCGGCCCGCCGTGCGCATCGAGTTTGCCGATACGGGCACCGGCATATCCCCCCAAGATTTGCCCCACATTTTTGAGCCTTTCTTTACGACCAAGCATCAGGGCTCTGGATTGGGACTTGCTATTAGCTATGGCATCATCCAATCTCATAGTGGTGACATTACGGTGGCCAGCCAGGTGGGGCAGGGAACAACTTTTACCATTTTGTTGCCGCTGACTCTAGGCCAAGTGTGAGAGGGAGGCAACCCAAGTGGCTAGTGGGCAAATTTTGGTAGTTGAAGATTCTCGTCTTGTGGCTACTCGCCTTTGCAAGACCCTGACCAAACTGGACTATGTGGCTGTGGCTGTGGTTGATTCGGGCGAGGCCGCCATGCAGCAGGCCGTGCAGCTTGCGCCTGACCTGGTGTTGATGGATATCAACCTGGCCGGCAAGATAGACGGCATCGAGGCCGCCCGGCAAATTCGCGCCCAGCTTGATGTGCCCATCATCTATCTCACGGCCAATACAGATGAGGCCGTGTTGCAGCGAGCCAAGCTGACCGAACCCTCTAGCTATCTGGTCAAGCCTGTGCGAGAAAAAGAATTGCATGCGGCCATCGAAATGACGCTCTACCGGCATCGCTCGGAAACGCAGCACAAAGAAGCCGAGCGCAAGCAGGCCGAAGAGGCCATGCGGCGGCTGGTGAGCGGGACCTCTAGCGCGGTGGGGCCGGCTTTCTTTGAGACTTTGGTGAGAGAACTGGCTGGGTGGCTAAAGGTGCGCTGGGCACTTGTGAGCGAGATTGAGCCAGATGCCCCAGAACGCGCCAGCCCCCTGGCTTTTTGGAACGACGGACCTTCCATCGCAGCCGAGGCATTTGACCTGGCTGGGTCACCGTGCGGCCAAGTTGCCCACGGGGGGTTTCGCGTTTTCCCGGCTGATCTCCAGGCAATGTTCCCCGATAGCCAAGCTGCACACGCGCTTGGGGCCACGTGGTATGCCGGTATTCCGTTGCTGGACGGCGACGGGCGGGTGGTGGGCGTTTTGTGCGCTATGCATAGTCACAATGTCCACTTGCCTCCCAATATCGCCGAGGTGTTTTCTATCTTTAGCCACCGAGCGGGCGCGGAGATTATGCGCTGCCGGGCCGAAAAACATCTCAGACAATCGCTTCAAGAGAAAGAGTCCCTGCTCAAAGAAATCCATCACCGGGTCAAGAACAATTTGCAGGTCGTTGTCAGTTTGCTCCACCTGCAGGCCGGCCGCATTCAGGATGAGCAAGTGCTCAAAGTGTTCCGAGATAGTCAGAGCCGCATTCGGTCTATGGCGCTTGTCCACGAGAAATTGTATCAATCGCCCAGCCTGTCCAAGGTAGACTATGCCGCATATATTCGGCAACTGGCGACCAGCTTGTTCCGCATTCACCAAATTGATCCGGCGGCCGTGGCGCTGAGAATAGAGGCGCAAGATATCTTTTTAGATATTGATTTGGCCATTCCATGCGGCTTGATCATCAATGAGCTGGTAGTAAACTGCCTAAAGCATGCTTTTCCACCGGGACAGGTGGGTGAGGTGAAGGTGAAAATGCATGCTCAAGATGATCGGCTGGTGCTGGTGGTCAGCGATAACGGAGTGGGGCTGCCGGAAGAGTTGGATGTATACGCCACCAACTCTTTGGGGATGGAGTTGGTCAATGTGTTGACTAAACAACTGGACGGGACGATGACGGTGGAAAGGGCAGGCGGAACAACTTTTACCGTCGCCTTTCCATTTGCCCCCTCGGATCAAGAGAGCAAAAGCAGGTAACTGCTCAGCCGCCCTCCCGCAGGTTGTAAATTTGGCTGCCTGGGCGGGTTGCGCTGGCTCATCCACAAGCGTTCAAACCTGCGGGAGGATGAGCAGTCATCTCCTGCGTTCATCCAGCCGGTGCAGGCCGGCCGCCAGCACCTCTTGTACAGCCTGCTCGCATTCCTGGCGTGTGATGGGCCGGTCAAGCGGGGCTAGTTCCCCGGCGCGGTAGCAAGGGTGATACTGCGGCATCACGTTAATGTAGGTGTCGCGTGAAATTTCTTTAGCCAAAAAGCGCGCAATCTCGGCCGTGCCAGCCAATCCCTCAGGCAGAACCAGGTGACGAACAAGCAAACCTCGTTTGGCAATGCCATGCTCATTCACCACCAAATCGCCTACCTGCCGGTGCATCTCTTTGACGGCGGCTTGATTGATAGCCGGATAGTCTTTGGCTTTAGAGTATTTCTGCGCTACCTTTGCATCGGCGTATTTCATATCTGGCATATAAATATCAATCACGCCGTCGAGCAGCGCCAGCGCCGTCATTGAATCATAGCCGCCTGTGTTATACACGAGGGGGATGTGCAGGCCGCGCCCGGCGGCAATCTCCACCGCCGCCAGAATCATCGGCACGACGTGGCTGGGGCTGACAAAGTTGATGTTGTGGCAGCCCTGGTCTTCCAGGTCGAGCATCTGCCGCGCGATTTCTTCCGGTTCGGTTTCTTGGCCATGTCCCAATTGGCTGATGTCATAGTTTTGACAAAACGTACAGCCTAAATTACACCAGGCAAAGAATAGGGTGCCGCTGCCGCGCCAGCCGCGCAGGGGGTCTTCTTCGCCCAGGTGCGGGCCGTAGCTGGAAACGAGCGCGCGCGTGCCAGTCTTGCACCTGCCGGTATGTGTGCGCCGGTCTATGCGGCAGACTTGCCCGCACAGGTCACATTCGGCCAGCCGCGCACGGGCCTGCTCGGCGCGCCGGGCCAGCTCGCCGGAGCGATACAAGGCCAAATAAGCAGCTTCCCAATCCATCAGACCTCAACCTTACCGCAGAGGCGCAGGGAAAATCTTTTCTCTGCGGTGAAAAAGCTAGGCTTTGATTACCCGCTTCACTTCATCTAGCGTTGGCGCGATGCTGACGGGCTTGCCCGCCACCTTGATGGCGCTGCGCACGTCTTTTAGTCCGTTGCCGGTGACGATGACGACGATGGTTTCATCTGGCAATACCAAGCCCTGCCGCATGGCCTTGGCCAGCCCGGCGTAAGCGGTTGATCCGGCTGGCTCGGCAAACACGCCTGCCAGCTTGCCCAAAATCGGGATAGCCTGCAAGATTTCCTCATCGCTTACGGTGATATATGCTCCATCGCTTTCGCGCACGGCGCGCACGGCACGCACGCCATCACGGGGCAAATCTACGCTGATGCTATCGGCGATAGTGGTGGCGCTGACCGGGGTGATGATTTCTGTGCCGGCCTTCCATGCGTTGGCGCACGCCGCCGAAAGCTCGGATTGCACGCCCATGATCTTGGGCATCTTGTCAATCCAGCCCAGACCTAACAGATTTTGCAGGCCCTTGTAAACGCCGGTGATAATGTTACCGTCGCCCACCGAGACAAAAATGCGGTCAGGCGCTAGCCAGCTCAATTGCTCGCAAATTTCGAACGAGACGGTCTTTTTTCCTTCCACCGTGTAAGGATTGTAGCCGGTGTTGCGGCAGTACCAGCCAAATTCTTTGCTGGCGGCAATGCTCAGGTCAAAGGCGGCGTCATAATTGCCCTTCACGGCCAGCACGGTTGCGCCAAAGATGAGCAGTTGGGCGATCTTGGCTTCTGGGGCGGTTTCTGGCACAAAGATAATGTTGCCCAGCCCAATGCCAGCCGAAAGACACGCCAGCGACGAAGCGGCGTTGCCGGTAGAGGCGGCGCACACCATTTTGCACCCAAGCTCTATGGCCTTGGCAATCGCCACGGCGCTGGCGCGGTCTTTGAACGAAGCCGAGGCATTCCGCCCGTCGTCCTTGACATAAAGATTTGGCAAGCTGATTGCCTCTCGCAGCCGGGCGGGCGCGTAAAGCGGCGTGCCGCCCACGCGCGCCAGCGGGTGGGCGGAATGGCCCACAAGCCGGGCCACCGTTTCGGGCTGAATGGGCAGCAGGGGCAAATAGCGCCAAATGGAAGGATCACTATTGGCCGCCAGCGCCTCGCGCGAAAATCTCTTGGCAATCCGGGCATAATCGTAGAGCACATCTACATTGCCCATGTCGCCGTGGTGGGGACAAACGTAGGTGATTTCATCTAATTTGTATTCTGCGCCGCACAATGAACATCTCAGGCCAACAATGTGATCCATGCCAGCTCCTTCGTTTTGAAATGTAACTGCTCAGCCTTACACAGAGTTACGCAGAGAACGCACAGAGAAACACTGAGAAGAAAAGAAAAAACTCTGTGTGGCTCTGTTTTTCCTCTGTGAATCTCTGCGACCTGAGTAGTTGTTTGAAATAAAACTGTGTTCATGATAGCATAGGTTGGCAAATGTGGTAAGATAGATTTGAATCGTAATCACTCGTATTTTGAGTTAATCCATAGGACGGCTTTGGCCGTAGGAATTTCCTTTTTCACCACAAAGGGCACAAAGGCGCACAAAGGAAAAAGGAAACTTGGTGTCCCTTTGCCTGCCCTGCCGGTCAGGCCAGGGTGTACTTGTGGTTAACTTGAGGTAATCCATAGGACGGCTCTGGCCGTAGGAATTTCCTTTTTGGCCGGGCTGCCGTCAACTTGTGCCAAGTTATCAAGCCAACTAAATCCCGGCGAAGCTGGGATAACTTGAAATTCCATGCGTAAAACTATTTCTCTCAACGGTTCCAATTGGCGCTGCGCCGAATCGCAGTTGCGGGCGCCGGCTGTGAGTGAACTAGAGCAGATTGAGGCGCGCAGCTTCCCTGCCAGTGTGCCGGGCGAGGTGCGTTTAGATATGGCGCGCGCCGGCTTGCTAGACGGCGACATTTTTTACGGCTGCAATAGCCAGACTAGCCGCTGGGTGGAAGAGCGCGATTGGTGGTACTGGCGCGATTTTGACCTGGCGCCTCAGCCGGGGCAGCGCGCCTGGCTGAGGCTGCACGGCGCCGATTATGTCTGTTGGGTGTATCTCAATGGCCAGTTGCTTGGCCAGCACGAGGGAATGTTTTCGCGCCAGGTGTACGAAATCACTCATCTGTTGCAAGGGTGCAATCGCCTGGCCGTGCGTTTTTTGGCCCCGGCGCGTTTGCCGCGCAACCGCAGCACGCTGTTGGAAAAGCTGCTCAATCGCATCGAAGACCATTTCAGCGCGCTGGGAGATTATGCCGAGCGGCGCGATGTGCTCAAGTGCCAGATGAGCTTTGGGTGGGATTTTGCCCCGGCGCTGCGCACGCTTGGCCTGTGGGATGATGTGGATGTGATTGTGACGGGCGAGCTGGCGCTATTTGACGCGCAAACCAGCTTTGACCGCGCAGAAAACACATTAGTGGTTTCGTTTGATGCAGAGGCGCTCACGCCTGGAGCGGCTACCTTTATGCTCTCGCTGGCAGGGCAGACATTTGAGGCTGAGTCGCTTTGCTCCTCATTTGAGGCTATGCTGCCAGTGGGCCGCTCGCGCTTGACCTTCGAGTTGGCTGTGCCTCAGCCGCGCTTGTGGTTCCCGTGGGATCACGGTGAGCCGCAGCTGTACACGTTGACGGTTGAGGCGCAGCGGGGTGGGCGCGCCCTAGATTGTATCAGCGAGCGCATTGGCTTGCGCGAACTGGCGCTGCGGCGCAACCCCGATTCTCCACCAGAGGCAAACGATTGGACCTTTGTCGTCAACGGCCAAGCGGTCTATTTGCGGGGCGCAAACTGGGTGCCGGCAGACGCAATCCCGGCGCGCGTGACCGAGACCGCTTACCGCGCCCTGCTAGAAACGGCGCGCGCGGCCAATTTGAATGCGCTGCGTGTGTGGGGAGGGGGGCTGCGCGAGAAAAGAGCTTTTTATGCCTTGTGTGACCAGATGGGCTTGATGGTGTGGCAAGAGTTTCCACTGGCGTGCGCGTTTTTTACGCGCTATCCACGCTCGGCCGAGTATTTGGCATTGGTCGAGCAGGAAACGCGCAGCATTGTGCGCCAGTTGCGCAACCACCCCTCGCTGGTCATGTGGTGCGGCGGCAACGAGTTCAGCCCTCGGCGCAACCAGCCGGTGATTGAAACGATGCGCCGCGCCGCGTTGGATGAAGATGGCACGCGGCCATTCCAGCCTGCCTCGCCTTCTGGCGGCGAAAGCCACAACTGGCTGGTATGGCACGAGTTTCACCCGCCCGAGGATTACCAGCGGGATAAGGCCCAATTGATGAGCGAGTTTGGCTTGCAAGCCCCGCCGGTTGTAGAAAGCTTGCGGCGCTTTATCCCGCCCGACGAGCTAGAGCCGCCCGGCCCAGGCTGGGTGCATCATCGCGCGCAGATGGAGAAATTGTTTTATTATGCTTGCCCGTATGCTTACCCGTTTCAAGGGTTGGAAGGTGGAAGGGATTGGCTTGCCACGTTTGTGGCTGATTCTCAGCTTGCCCAGGCGCGCGGCATACAGATTGCCATAGAACATGCCCGCCGCAACAAGTACGCCACATCTGGCTTTTTCGTCTGGCAGTTCAATTCGCCCTGGCCTGCAATAGATTGGGCGTTGGTAGATTATTACGGCGCGCCCAAGCTGGCCTATCATCGCCTGGCGCAGGTGGCCAATCCGCTCTTGGTGTGCCTAGATTATCCGCTGCGCCGTTATGCCGCCGGCCAGGCGCTGGAGGTTGATGTATGGGTGGTCAACGATTGGCCGCGCCAGTTTGCCGCTTGCCAGGTGGAGGTGGCGTTGCAGTGTTTCTTGGCAGATGGCGACTTCCCATTGACTAACGGGCAACCCAATCAAGTATTCAGCCTGAATGTAGAGCCTGATTCGGCCAAGAGGATTGGCCGCGTCGCGTGGACATTGCCAGACGGCGATTTGCGCATAACGTGCCGCTTGATGCAGGGTGAGCGCGAATTGGCCATTAACCACTATAATTTAAGCGAATACGATGGCCGCCCCCCACCATCAAGACACAATCTGTGGCGATGGTTGATGGCAAGTGTCCTGGGCCTGATGGGTAACTGAACAACCGCGATACTAGCGGCGTTGTGGCGTTGGCGTGCAAAACCCCAGGGGTCTTGAATCTTTGTAACTACTCAGCCGGCACCCTTCGACCTGTCTGCCGACAGAGCAGGCTACGCGCCGCGCATCCTGAGCGAAGTGAAACGCAGTCGAAGGAGCGCGGCGCTCATCCTGAGCAAGGTCGAAGGACGCTCAGGATGCTGA
>JBGSMF010000191.1:0-31993 GCA_041740315.1 Thermoflexales bacterium | reverse complement strand
CTTGCCTTTCTTGTTCTGGACGGATGCATTGCGGCACGGACAAGAGGTGCGCGACCAGGCCCTCACGCCCGAAGGCCGGGCGATTCGGGCCGAAACGCGTGGCGCGGTCTGGACAGCGGTGCAGGCGCTCAGCCCGCCTTTGCGAGAGGCCATCGTGTTGCGCTATTGGGCTGACTATACTTTTCAAGAAATGGCCCAAATCCTGGGCTGTCCTGTGTCTACGGCCCAATCGCGGGTGCGCCTGGCCTATCAACACTTGCGCGCCAGGCTCGCGCCGGTCGGCCAGGCGGATTTGGAAGGGGAGGTGGTTTGATGCGCAATCATTTGAGTAATCATCATTTGAGCGATCAAGAGCTGGTTGGTTATATTCATCACACCTTGACCGATGCCGACCGGGAGGGTTTGGAGCGGCACCTGGCCCAGTGTCCCGATTGCCGCGCCAGGCTATCGGACTGCGAGGCTTTGCGGCAAAATATTCAAGCGAGCCTGCGAACTGATTTGCGTTCAGCGCAGCCTTCTGCCCAAATGACTTTTGCCGCTATTCAGCCGCGCTTGCGGCATTCGGGGAGGTTTACAATGTTCCTGAAGCGTTCGCGTCAGCTTGTTTTTAGCGCCATGGCGCTGATGGCTTTTGCTGCTTTCGTAATTGTGATTTGGACGCTCTTTGCAAATATGAGCCGGCCATTCGATAACACTGTTCGGGCTGTGGCTTCGCCTGCCCCGCAGCTCACAGCGACCGCGCCTAATCCGGTGTTGACGGCGACCGCGCCCATCACTTTGAACGTTATCGGCGGGCAGGTGAGCCTGGAAGATTGGGATTTGAGCATGCCGCGCCTTGCGCCCGGCGCGCCGTTTACGCTTACGCTCTACTGGAAGCCTTTGCGCAAGCTGGACGATAATTTCGTGTACGTCCATTTGCTGGATGCTTCCGGCCGCCTGGTGGCCCAACACGATGCCGTGCCGGCTGGTGGCGCTCGCCCGACCAGCGCCTGGGAAATCGGCGAACAGGTTGTTGACGCGCACGTGCTGCAACTCCCAACCGACCTGGCCCCTCAGAGTTATCATTTCCAGGTGGGGATGTATGCCGCCGCCAGCGGCCAGGCGCTCGGTGAAACGTCGCCCCAAATGGCGATTGTGGCGCTGCCGCCGGTGACCGAGACAGTATTTCATACCGTCGCTCCGGGCAATACCTTTGCGAGCATTGTGGCCCAATATGGGCTATCACTCAGAAGGTTGCTCCAGGCCAACGCCTTGTCTTCTGACACCACTTTGCGGGTGGGAGACGTCTTGTGGATTCCAAATGATGACCAGGTCGTTTTTGGCGGGCAGGCAGCTTTGGCGGGCCTGGCCTGGCAAGAAAGCGCCGGGCGCGATAATGTTCTGATAGTCACTTTGTATTGGCAAGCGCCGCGCGAGATCACGCGAGATTACACGAGCTTTGTTCACCTGGTAGACAACTCTATGCGCGTGCTGGCCCAACACGATAACATTCCGGCCAATGGCGCCCACCCAACAAGTGGTTGGAAGGTGGGTGAGCAAATCGCCGACCTCCATACGTTGATGCTGCCTGCGGGCGTCTCGGGCGCGCGGCTGGATGGTGAGTATGATCTTGAGATAGGCTTGTATGACGTCAACACGGGCGAGCGGGTGATTGCGCCGGAATTGTTCCCCGAAAACCAATCCTTAGACGGCCAGGTGGTGGGAAGCGTGCTGCTGAGTCATCTGATGCGTAGCGTGAGTGGTGTCACGCCCGAAACAATTCGCCGCGCGAACTGGAGCTGGCCGGTTAACAATGGCGAGAGACCTTATGGATTCGATTTCAGTCATCGCGCTTGGGATTGGGATGGACAGCCGGGAGAACCGATCCGCGCCGTCGCCACGGGCACTGTCCAGTTTGCGGGTTGGAACCAAGAGGGGTATGGCTATCTGGTCGTTCTTGAGCACGCAGACGGCGTGCAAACCTGGTATGCCCACTTGCAAGATATTGCGGTCAAGCCCAATCAAACACTCTATCCCGGTGATCAGGTGGGCAGGATGGGGAGCACCGGCAACGCCACCGGCGTTCATTTGCATTTTGAGGTGAGAAACGACTCTGGCCCAATTGACCCGGCGCAGTACCTGGTTGACGCTGCTGCGGTCTCGGTTGAGCCGGTCATCAGCGCCACACCGACCCTGACTGATGCGCAGTGCATCACGGATACTCCGCCCATGGTGATGTGGGAGAAAAAAGGCCCTGCCTTTGAGCAAGCTGTTCAGTGTATCGAGAAACTCTCCCGGCGATGGTGGATAATGGAAGAGCCCGCTCTGGCCTGGGAGGGGCGCGAACAGAACGAAGCGTCCAAGTTGCTTATCGCAACGGATGGCAATGTGGGGATTGGGTGCTGTGGCGGGCTTTTCGTGCCGCTCGGCCAGCGCAGTATTACGGCCAAGTGGCCCGTCTTTCAGGCGCGCTTTGCGCCTTTCCAGTATGAAACACCGGAAGAAAAACTCGTCTTCAAAGGGATGGGCAACGAAAAGGCTACATTGGCATGGCAGCGCGCTATTGCAGCCTGGGCGCGCGCGAGTTATGGATCTCTCTATACAGGAAACGTGTGCGCTTCTTGCCCCACTAGATTGTATTGGTATTTGAAGGCATTAAAAGAGCCCCAGCCTCGGGCTGTTCTGTTAGTGACAGAATATGGCGATGTGTCCATTGCCCCGGCGCGTCCCATTAGCGACGCTATTTCTGTGCCCGAGATTACGCCGATATACGATTGGCTCACAACCGATGAAATGGAATTGTTTGACGCCTGGCTGTACGCGCACAACACGTTCCAATGCAGCGCCGAGGGCACTGGTGAGGCCATCGCCAGCTTTGACGGCGGCCTAAATAATCAGAATGCTCGCCCCATGAGCGAGGCCGAATTTGCCCAGGTCACAGACTGGATCCAAAAGCTCTATGCCCGGCTGACGCGGGACAAGCCCGGCTGGCCGGATGTATCAGAAATGGATTGGAGTTGCGCGCGCGAATAGACGCGGCGGTTCAAGCTAGATATTGTGAGCGCCAGGCGACAAGCTCGGCGCTCATGCTTTACGCCTTGTGCAGGTCATGGTATCATCAAGCGTAAATGGCATGAAGGAAACGCAATAATGAGCGGACAACCGATGATGATGGGCGCGTGCTGCCCTTCAAGTGACAGCAGCACCACTCAACTTTGCCTAAGCGAAGGGCACACTGTTGGCATTATGGGCTTGAACATCGTGTTCGAGCGACTGTTGGTTTTGGGCCGCAAGCCTGACCAAGTGACGGACAAAGAACTGGTGAGCATGGTGCGCATGCAAAGGAATTACATTGTGCCCAATCCTCAAGTCGAGGCCAATTATGCGGCGGCGCTGCGGCGCGAATACGCCTCATTCTGCGCGAACAAGAGCAAGTAGAGGCAACAAGTTGCGCAACCTTCATCCAGTCTCAGTAGATCTAAAATTCTAGCGGGGGCGGCTCCCACGCCGCCCATTGTGTGCTTGGCAAAGGCAGAAACGCGGGCGTGGGAGCCCGCGCCGCTCCCAAAATTGGATCTACTGAGTCTGGATGGTGTCCTGCCGCCGGTGGCGGCGGTCGCGCCTAGTATCATCTCGTTCACCCTCAAAGCGGGCACGCTGACGCTGGCGCTGCCAGCCTGGCTTTCACATTTTGCCCTGACAAGTCAAGTAGATACGCGGATTTCATAGCGGTCTTCCTATGTATATTTGGAATTCTGATACAAGATGTTGCTGCCGCAGTTATACTGCGGCAGTGGCAGTGCAACTGCCACTATAACCACGCTATATCAGAATTCCAATATGTATAGACAGCGCCCCGACGAGATTCACCGTCGGGGCGCTGTGCAAACAATGCGATAACTGTTACTGGTTACGCATCACTACAGGCAAATAGATTAGATGGTATGTGATGGATTGTGGCACAGTGCTGAATGACGACTCATAAGGCGCATTTGCTAACTCGTTGCCCGTCAAGTCTTGCGCCGCTGTCACCGTCACGGTGTAGCGTGTTTGGTATGCAAGCAGAGTGTGGCTCAACGTTGCCACGGTTCCATCGCCATTCCACACCACCGCCACGCCACCAGGGTCAGGCGTGAGGGTGTAATCGAATGTGGCGGCATTGATCGCTTCACTGAAAGTGACGACGATGGGCGCAGTGAGCGTCACATTCACCGCGTTGTCCAGCGGACTCGTCGCGATCACTTGCGGCAGAGTGGCATCGCTGACCGTGATGGTAAAGGATTGGGTACCCGTTAGGCTGCCTTTGTCGCTCACTTGGAGTGTGACGGCATGTTCGCCCACATCGGCAAGCGTTGGTGTGCCGCCGAGCGTGGCCGCGCCGTTGCTGGTGCCAGTCAGGCTGAGCCAGGCTGGCAATCCCCCTGGTGCTGTAATGGTCAATATATTCGTTGGAATATCCAGGTCGTTGGCGACAATAGCATAGCTGTAGAGCGCACCTTGAACAGCGGCCGTCAGTGGTGTGCTGACAAAGAATGGCGCAGTGTTGACCTCGTTCACTGTGATGGTAATCATTTCAGTATCTTGCAGTTCACCATCGCTTACGCGCACAGTGGCAGTATAAATGCCAGGCCCCTCGGCTTCGGTTGGCGTCCAGGTGAACACGCCGCCTGCTGTGATGTTGCCCACCGAACCCGCATCGAGCGAAAAGGTCAGTGTGTCCAGGTCAACATCGGTCGCCGTCGCCGTAAAGCTCAACAGGCTATCCTCATCCACCTCCTGGGAGCCAATGACATCCAACGCCGGCGCATCGTTGATGGCTGTGATATGGACCGAGACCGTCGCCGTATCCGTCAGGTCGCCATCGCTGACTGTGTAGCTAAAGGTCTCGAGGCCAAAAAAGTTGGGCGCGGGCGTGTAAACCAAGTAGAGCGTGGAGGTAGAAATGGAGAGCGCGCCGCCGTGATCAGGTGTGGTGATAGAAGCGATGGTCAGGCTGTCGCCGTTCTCGTCGCCATCGTTGGCCAACACGTACAAAGCCTGGCTGGCGCTGTCCTCATCCAGTGTATAATCATCGTCTGCTGCGCTAGGCGCGACATTGAGCACCGTGAATGACGCCGAACTGCTATCGTTGAGCGAGTTGCCATCTTGGTCGGCGGCAATCTGGGCCATGTTGTCAATCACGCCCGCCGCCAACGGCAGAGAGATCTGGCCGGTGATGGTGATGACGCCGCCCTGGCCAGGAGCCAGGTTCTGCGCCTGCCAGGCATAACTGACGCTGCCGGTAAGAGTGATGCTCAGTCCACTCGAAAACTCGTAACTCAAGGCAGACAACTCGCCTGGCATCACGTCGGTGATGACCACGCCGGTGGCAAGCGAGTTGCCGCTGTTGCTAAAGGAAAGCGTATAGGTGACATTCTGGCCGGGCGTCGCTTCGGCTGGCAAGACGGATTTGTGAATGCCCACGTCAGAGGCCGAGCTCACAGTCAAGGTCAGTGGTATAGACACCAGTGGGGTGATGGGATCATTGCTGTCAATACACAGCGTGCCCGTGTAGGCGCCGGCCGGCATGGCGGCGGCGTTGAAGGTGACAACGACGGGGGTTTGGCTGCCTCCCGTCGTGGCGCCACTGACAGGCGCTACGCTGGCCCAGGCAATATCCTCGCGGGGCAGGTCGCAGCGCGAGGCTGTCACAACAGAGTCCTCTTCAATCGTCCAACTCAGAGCCTGGCCGCCGTGGTTGCTTATCGTCAGCGGTAGCCCCGCCTGCACATTCGGTGGCAGCGTGTTGGCCAGGCTGGCCGGGATCACCTCGATCTGAGGCGGCAGGGTTGGCTCGAGCACCGGCGTCGAGATTGTGTCGCAAAATGCCGTGTCTTGGTCAGAGGCTACACAGGCCGTGTTGCCAATCGCGTCGCCGGCCGTCGCCAGGCGGACATCGTCAACGTACCAGCCAACGCCGGATGTGCTGTTATCGGTGCCCAGGCGAAAACGAATTCGGACGCTGTCGCCGGCATAGCTGCTCAAGTCAACCTTGGTTTCCACGTAACCGCCGCCGTTGCCTGTGAATGCCTGGCGGCCGCCGATGGGATTGCCGTAACTCGTGCTGATAGTTGCGTCGTACCCGTTCTGGGTGATAAAGGGGCCCAGGTCGGCCCACGGGCCGCCGCCGACCGAAATCTCGATCACGCCGCCGTCGTAGGTGCTTTCCAGGTTGTAAGAGTGCCAAAAGCTCAAAATCACCTCATCGCCCAGTGTGATGGGGTTGCTCAAGGCCAGGTATTGGTCGCTAATCGTAGAGACGTCCTGCGCAAACCATGCGTGCGAGGGGCTGTGGGGGTTGGTTGTGCCGAGCGTCCAGTTGTAGGCGCCGATGCCGGCCGAGGGTGTCCAGTTGCCGCCGCCACTTTCCATGTCGTCGCTAAAGACCTCGACCGGGCCACCCAGGCCGGCGCTCACCACTACCTGGAAGGTGCACGTCACTGCGGCGCCGGCGTTCAGCGTGCCCAGTGAAAAGGTCAGCGTGCCGCCCGCTTCAAGCCCACCGCATGTGGCCGAGCCAGGCACGTAGGTTGTATTGATGGGTATATCGTCGCTCATGACCACACCGGTGTGCGGATCACTGGCTGTGTTCTCGACCGCCAATGAATAGGTCAGGACCTCACCCGCCGCGACAGGCGAAGGGTTGGCGCTCTTGGCGACAATGACACCGTCAGGCACAAAGGGGGGCAGTGTGTACCCACAACTTGACAAGATGGTGTGCATGTTATAGCGGTCAGCGTTCGAGTAGCCCAGGTCAATCGCGGCTTGATACACGGCGTTGGCAGCGTCGTTCTGACCAGTGCTGCTGCCCGTCGTCGCCAGGCCCTCGAAAAGGGCCCTATCAATTTGCGCCCGGCCGATGGCGTCCCAGACCTTCATCAAGCAGGTTGACCAGATGGCCCCGTCGTGATAAATGTCGCCGTTGAGACCCCCGGGGTAGCTGTCTGGCGAATTTGTGTCGCGGCCGTCCCAGAAGGGGTTGTGGCCGTCCCAATTGAATACCCATTGATATTGTGTATCGGTGGGGGCCCATTGGCCCAGGCTGCGGCTGTACGATTGCGCCCAATAGTCGCCGCAGCCCTCGCTCAGGCCGTTGACTTGGGAGAGATTGCCATTAGTGACCCAGTCGTGCAAGGCGTGCCCCAACTCGTGGTAAATCACGTCGGCATCTTCGGCGTCGTCAACGCCGCCCTCACCAAAGGCGACCTCGCCGGTGCTGGGCATATAGTGCGAGTTGTCATCGCCATTAAGCCCGTGCGGGTCGTAGCGCGCGCCGCCCGTGTACTGGATGGGCGTCACCGGAACCCCCAGGGTCACGTTGAGGTAACGCATGGGTGTATCAATGTGATAGTAAGTGTTGACCGCTTCAAAGGCGTTGTCGAAGCGATTAAAGTTAAAGGTGCTGCTGACCTGCGGGAACAAGCCATCGTAAGGCGATTCCGAATCAACAATGTGCGCATAGGGGCCGATCAGGGTGTACTGGCCGCCGCTGTATTGGATATCGGGCAAGGTGACGTTGACGAGCTCGGCTTGCAATTGGGGAGTATTGGCGTCATTGCCGTCGGTGAACCCAGGGTCGTCGTAGGTCGCGTGGGCAGATGAGAGCGGGTCAGGGCGGAAGACATTGCCGGTTCCATCTACCATGACCTTTTCAGGCACATCGCCTGGATGGTTTCTATAGCTCAGTGAAATGTCAACAGCCTTGAATATCTCGCCGGTGTGGGCGTCAACCAAAACCTCCCAATCGCCCAACGGCGTTTCAGGCACGACCTTGACCTGGTAAGCCAGGCGGGCCACGCCCTTGTTGTAATAGACAAATAGCGTGGTCTGGTCGTAGCGCAGGCGCCCTTGTGCGTTCAAATAGTCGTGGGCAATCTGGCGGGCCCTGGCGGCCGCCAGGGTTGGCGTCAAGTCAATCGCGCTAACCATGCTCTTGTAATCATTAGTCACGTACGTGACTGTGTTGTCGTTGTTGATATGGACGGCAATTTCACTCTTGTAAACGGGGATGCCCTCGACAAGCTGGGTAAAGCGGACCGTGGCCCCAGAGTGGCTCAGGCGGGTTACGCGGTGGGTCAGGTCGCCAAGGTCAGGGGCCTTCAAGTGAAGCAGGCTGGCATTTTCTCGCAAGTATTGGCGAGCCATCGCTTCTGGCGTCGCCGGATTGACGCGATAGCCTATGCCATACAAAGCCAGCGGCGCGCCACTTTCTAGGCTTGTGCGCCCATTGGCTGAAAGAATGGACGCTTCGAGTTCATCGGGCATGATTTCGACCGGGCGAGATGGGTCAGGCGGGATAACCCGTGAAGCGTCAGGCGTTTCAGTTCCGGGCCTTTCTTCAGAGGGGCGCGTCTGTTCAGAAGACAAGTCAGCCTTCTGCGGAGAGGCGGCGGCCAGGCTTGGTAAGCCTGGCAGGGTTAGGCAAAGAACAATGAAACAAGTCAGCAGGCGAAACAGAATTGTCGGTTGAGGCTTCATTACAATAATCTCCTATCTATGAATTGGAATTCTAGTACCTTACCAGTCAAATCTTTGCTTTTTCGGCAAAGAAAACTCACCACGAAGGACACAAAGAGCACAAAGTAAAAACCTTAGTGTACTTGGTGTCCTTTGTGGTTTTGGTTCTGGCTTGGCCAGGCTAGGGTTTTATGCAGTTAAAGGAACAATTGGCCCTTCAGGCTTGATTTCACTGTCAACTGTTCCTTTCCAAGCTGCGGCAACGTCCCCCATTTTATCATTAAGGGGCTTTTCTGTGCAACCCGACCTCAACGCCGCGAGTTCCCCAACTTGCAGCCCTGCGCAGGTGTGATAGAATGGCATTTTCTTGAGCAGAACGCAAAACCCTTGACAAGGAGATTTTATGAAATCAGTATGGAGAATACTCTGCGGTATCTTGGCCCTCATGTGTGTCGGGCTAGTTTTTGTGTGGAGCAACCAACCTGTAAAAGTCATCTCCGCGGCGCGCGTCGCCGGTGGAGCGCCGGTCAGACTGGGGAGCAGTAGTACCCTTCCCTTTACCTTCACCGTCAGCGGGCCTTACACCCCCACCCTCAGCGTGGCGGTGCGAGACCTGCCAGCCGATCCCAATCTGCCTACCCTGAGCCGTGAGCCGATCCAGCGGGACGGCCGCGGCTTTGTCGGCCCCGACATCCAGATGCCGCCCCACGGCAACCTGCTGGCAGACCTGCAGCAGAGCGCCCTGGCGCCGGCCCCCAACGATTTTACGACACCAATCCTCAACTTTGCCGGTATTCAGTCCTCTAGCTCGCCGCCGGACGACACCGGCGATGTGGGCCCCAACCACTATCTTCAAGGGGACAACGGCCCCGGCGGGTCGCGGGTCACGATCTATGACAAGAGTGGCACCCAACTGGCGCAGTTTGACATGGAAGACCTGGCGACCACCTCGCCGTGCAACAACGGCTACTGCGACCCCATCATTCAGTACGACGAGCTGGCTGACCGCTGGATGATCGCCGAATTCGATTCGAGCGCCAATACGCTCTGCGTCTATGTCTCCAGGACGCCGGATCCCACGGGCCAGTGGTGGGCTTATGCTTTTGACCCGCCCGGAGGCGGTCAGGACTATCCCAAGTACGCTGTGTGGCCGGATGGCTATTACATCGCGGCCAACAACGGCGGGACCATCATCGTCCTGGAACGAAACGACATGATCAACGGCCAGCCTGCCACAATGCAGACCTTTGCTCTTGCAGAATTGCCGGGCTTTGGTTTCCAGTTGTCAATGCCTGCCACGCTGGAAGGCGACGCGCCGCCGGCCGGCGAGCCGGCCTTTTTCCTCCGCCCACGCGACACCGAGGTTCACGGCGGCGTCTGCACCAACTGTGACTTGATGGAGATGTGGTCGCTGCACATAGACTGGACTACTCCGGCAAACTCTTCCCTGACATCGCTCCCGGGCATCCAGCTCACCGATTGGGATCATACGCTCTGCGGCACGGGCAGCACGTGGAACTGCATGCCGCAACCGGGAACGTCGCAAAAGATTGACCCTATCCGCGAACCAGTCCATTACCCCTTACAGTACCGCAACTTTGGCGCCCACGAAACGCTGGTGGGTTGTTTTGCGGAAGACGTGGACGGGACCGACCAAGCTGCGGTGCACTGGTTCGAAATCCGCCGCACACCGCCCGGCTCTGGCAACTGGGTCAATTACCAGGAAGGAGTGATCGGCGATGGCCTGACGGATGTTCATCGCAGCGTCTGCAGCGCGGCCATGGACAGCGCGGGCAACATTGCCGTGGGTTACACCCGCACCGGCGGCAGCGCGCCCTACTATCCATCCATCTACTACTCGGGCCGGCTGGCCTCCGACCCGTTGGGCACGATGCCCTATTATGACGCCAAGATTTGGGACGCTACCAATTCTAATACCGACAACGAGCGTTGGGGTGACTATTCCGGCATCGGTGTGGACCCAGCCGATGGCTGCACCTTTTGGTACACCACCGAGTACGGCGGCAGCGGGCAGACCCGCATTGCTGCCTTCAAGTTCGATGAATGTGGGACGCCCGACTTTACAATGAATGTCTCGCCGGACGTGTTAGATATTTGCGCCCCAGACGACGCCGTCTACACGGTGAGCGTGGGCGCTGTCAGCGCTTTCAGCAACACCGTGACGCTGACCTCGACTGGACGTCCATCCGGCACGACCGAGTTGTTTGTTCCCAATCCGGTCACACCGGCAAGCACCAGCATTTTTACTGTTGGCAACACCGGCGGCGCTGCGCCTGGTTCTTACACTATCGTCGTCGTCGGCGCGGCTGCCGGCTCTTCTGGTCACCAGGGAACCGTTGTGCTCAATCTCTTTACAACCGCGCCTGGCGCAGCCACACTCCTCCTGCCGGCCGATGGCGCCACGGGCGTGTCTACCAAGCCCACTTTTGATTGGAGCGACGTGGGCAACACCTCGACCTACGAGATTGAGGTTGCCACCGATCCCGACTTTGTCAATATCGTAGACTCGGCGGCCGGGCTGGCTGCTTCCACCTATACTCCCGCCGGCAACCTGACCATGGATACTGTCTACTATTGGCGCGTGCGGGCGGTCAACGCCTGCGAGAGCGTGGTCTCGGTCGTGCGGGCCTTTCGCACCGCGGCGAGCGGCTGCGTGACGTACGTCAGCACTGATGTGCCCAAGACGATTAACGACTATACCTGGGTGACAAGCACGCTGGCCGTCCCCGATTCCTTTAACGTCACCGATGTGGATGTGATTCTTGATTCGGTCACCCACACCTACGACGGTGATCTGGACATTTACATCCGCCACCCTGACACAACCGAGGTCGAGCTTTCCACCGACAATGGCAGTTTGGGCGACAACTATACCAACACCCGCTTTGACGACGAGGCCGCCACCCCAATCACCAGTGGCAGCGCGCCCTTTACCGGCAGTTTCCGACCCGAGGGCAGCCTGGCGACGCTGGATGGCAAAACTGCCAACGGCGCCTGGGCGCTGCGCATCTATGACGATGCCGGCAGTGACACCGGCACGCTGAACGGCTGGAGCCTGGTTGTATGTGGCACAGGCAGCGCCGTAACTGGGGATTATAGCGACCTGGCCCACAGCTACGGCGTCGCCTGGCACGCCGGCGATGGGGCGCTGCGCCTGGGGGCTAACTGGACGCTCGATAGCCTCTTTGCGCCTCCTGGCTACGACGATGCCAGCGACGACGGCGTGACTTTTCCCAACGGCCTGGTGCCCGGACAGCCCAACCTCGTCCGCGTGAATGTGCAGGGCACCCCGACCTATGGGCGCTGGCTGCGGCTCTGGTTTGACTGGAACGGCGACGGCATCTTTGGCACTGTGGCCGACGGCGAGCGTGTGTACAACGCCGCGGTGAACAATGGCAACAATGACATCATTGTGGATGTGCCGGGCACTCTGTCCCCGCCGATGCGCTACCGGGCGCGGCTGTACGACAGCGCCGGCAGCCCGCTGCGGGACGTCGGCTCGTGGGGTGGGGCGGACGGCGGCGAGGTGGAAGACTATAGCACAATAATCCAGTGTACCGCCGGCCTGGACCTCCAGCCGCCTACCGCCGCCCAGTCGGGCGCGCCGGGCATGACCGTGACCTATACCCTACGGGTCACCAACACGGGTGATTGCGGCGACACTTTTACCGTCACTGTCGGCGGAAACGCCTGGCCGACGAACGCGCCGGCTGTGGTTGGGCCGGTTGCCTCCAACGGGAGCGCCCCCGTGAACATCACGGTGGATATCCCGGGCGGGGCAAACGTCGGCGACTGGGATGATGTTATAGTCACCCTGACCTCCCAAATCGCCCCTACGACTACGGCCTCTAGCGTGCTGACGACCACCGCGGTTGAGGGCTGTGTGGAGGTGACGGGCGTTGACTTGGCCATGGTGACAACTGGGACAATCTATATCGGCGACCCGGTTGACTTTGCGGCGGACATTATCCCAGATGATTTTACCGCGCCATACAGCTATACGGTGGATTATGGTGACGGCACGGGGCCGGTCAGCGGCGGCAGCGCAACCGATCCGCTGCTCTTTAGCCACAGCTACACCACTGTCAACACCTACACTGTCGAGCTCGCCGTCTGGAATTGCGCGATGGTCGAGCCGCTTGTGGACACGGTCGTAGTGACCATGTGCAAGCCGGTGGCCGATGCGGCATTTAGCTGGACGCCCATCACGCCCACCGTCGGCCAAGCCGTCAATTTTGATGGCTCGGCCAGTGGCGATGGATTGTCCTTTGAGTGGGCCTTTGGCGACGACGACACAGCCAATGTGCAAGACCCCACTCACACCTACACCGCAGGCGACGATTATACCGTTGTGATGACAGCCACCGGCGACTGCGGCGAGCCAATGGTCATCACCCACACCATCCACGTCTGCGAGCCGGTGGCCGATGCGGCATTCAACTGGACGCCCATCACGCCCACCGTCGGCCAAGCCGTCAACTTGGATGGTTCCGCCAGCGGCGATGGATTGTCCTTTGAGTGGGCCTTTGGCGACGACGGCACAGCCAATGTGCAAGACCCCACTCACACCTACACCACGGCTGACGACTATACCGTTGTGATGACAGCCACCGGCGACTGTGGCGAGCCAATGGTCGTCACCCACACCATCACCGTCCAGGCGGTCTGTGAGCAGGTGACGGAAGCGGGATTGGCTACCCTGACTTCCGGTGACATTTACACTGATACAGAGGTCGAGTTCAGCGTGGCGCTTACACCGACCACGGCGACAACGCCTTACAGTTATCAGGTCACCGTTGATGGTGCGGCCGGCTCGACGCTGACGGCCAGCGCTGCGCCATTCACCTTCACTCACACCTTTGCCACAACTGGCACGCATGTTGTTGTGGTCGCAGTGTGGAACTGCGATATGACGATCGCGGATGCTGTGACCAACACCGTTGATGTGAATGTCATTGCGCATCCCATCCAGCCGCCGACTTTTTACATCTACCTGCCGATTGTGCTGAGGAACTAGTCTGGCTGAGTTGAGAAAGATGTGGCTCAGCGCAGATTGATGTAGCCTAAAATAAAATCGGCGGCGACCATTTGGGGTCGCCGCCGATTTTGCAGCCTGGCCGCCTTTAACTCAAGTCAGCCGAGCACAATTTGCCCATTCACGCTCATATCTGAATGAATTGTAATAGTACGACCGGCCGTGACCGAGTCTCGCGGTAGAACAAGTCTTCCAACGCCTGACGTAAATTGTGGCTTCCACGTTTATACTGTTGCTTTATCACTTTGCGACTGGCGCTTAACAGTTCCTCTGCTTCAGCCAGGTGTACAAACCCACGGCTGACGAGTTGCGGTTCACCAACCAGTTGTTGCTTTTTGTTCACTGGAATTAGAGCTGCGACAAATCCATCCTGAGATAGGCGATGGCGGTCGCGCATCACAATCTCGCCGATTTCGCCAATCAGGCGTCCATCAACCAGCACATCGTCCAGGTGCATGGCTTGCTCCGTCCAAGCTTTTTGCCCATCGCTTACCCAGGGCGTGCCATCCTTGAGGATGAAAATGCGTTCCGGCAAGATGCCGGCATCCTGAGCCAACTGCTTGTGCAGATAGAGGTGCCGGGGTTCGCCGTGCACCGGGATCAAGTAGTTGGGCCTGACTGTTTTGAGCATGGCGCGCATATCTTCCTGGCTTCCGTGGCCCGAAACGTGGACGGTTGCCATGGCTCCATAGATAACCTTTGCTCCCTGTTCAAAGAGCTTGTTGATCATCCGGCTGATATCCTCCTCGTTGCCCGGAATTGCGCCGCCGGAGATGATGATGGTGTCGCCGTGTTTGACCCTGATCTGGTCATGATCTTTGTTTGCCATCCTGTCGAGCGCCGAACGCGGTTCTCCCTGTGAACCGGTCGAGAGAATCACCAATTTGTCTGGCGCTACGCTCTCTGGGGCATCAACTATCAGATGTTCGGGCGCCTGAAGATAGCCCAACTGGCGGGCCAGCTCGACATTCTCTACCAAGCTCCGCCCGGTGAGGGCTACTTTGCGGCCATGTTTTTGGGCCAGATTCATTATCTCTTGCAGACGCGCCAGCAAAGAGGAAAATGTAGCGATTATGATGCGCTGTCCCCTTGCCTGGAGAAACAACTGGTCCAGGGTTTCTCGCACAACCCGTTCGGTTTCTGTGCGCCCTGGCTTGTCGGCATTGGTGCTATCGCCAAGCATCGCCAGCACGCCGCCCCGAGTCAGCTTGCGGAGGCTTTCCAAATCTGTGGTGTGGCCGCCGGCTGGGGTCTCATCCAACTTGTAATCGCCTGTATGGACAATCTTCCCAACGGGTGTTTCGATCACCAGCCCCACCGCATCCGGGATAGAATGGGCTACTGAAAATGGGCTGACCTGAAACGGGCCCAAATGATGCCTGCTGGCCGTATGCAGCACGCAAAGGTCTGCCTTGTGAAGCAGGTTCTTTTCAGCGAGTTGCCGTTCAACCAACCCCAGTGTCAGTGGCGTGCCGTAAATGGCCGTCTTGACTTGCTGTAGCAGATACGGCAGCGCGCCGATGTGATCCATGTGACCATGCGTCAAGACAATACCGCACAGCTTGTCTTGATTCTCGATGACGTAATCAAAATCGGGCAGCACCAGGTCGATGCCGTACATATCGTTAGCGGGGAACATTACACCGCAGTCAACGACCAACATGTTGCGGCCATACTCGTATACGGTCATATTCTTTCCAATTCCACTCAGACCGCCGAGGGGAATGATTCGTAATTGTTTTGTCATATATTTCCTTGTGTTTTTATGGTACTAGAAAGGTAACTACTCAGCATCCTGAGCGGAGCAGCGCGCCCCTTCGACTTTGCTGCGCTCCGCTCAGGGTGCGCGCTGCGCAGTCGAAGGGTATGGCTGAGTAGTTACCTGGAAAGTATAAAACTTTCCTCCACCACTGCGAAAGCTTTGCTTTCTTGCTGTAATGGGTAGGTCGAGTGTGACAAGTTAAGAAAAAAACGCCCGGGCAAAACAAGCCCAGGCGTTTGATATTGAGATCAAGATAAACTTGCTTATTACATCCTACTGGCTACAGTATACCACATCTCCCCTTATTTGACAACTTGTTTCGGCCACGCGCGCAGCGCCTCGACCTGTCCGGCAGGTCTCCTTCTCTTATCAATGCTCCGCCTGGCTGCCTACCCCGCCCTATGAGGGGCTACCGCATGTAGCCGGCTACCGCAAATAGTCCCTGAGCTTGCGCGTGTGGGCGGGGTGGCGCAAACGTCTGAGCGCTTGAGCCTCTATTTGCCGTATGCGTTCGCGCGTCACGCCGAGCTTTTTGCCAACCTCTTCGAGGGTATAAGATTTGCCGTCAACAAGCCCGTATCGGAGTCGAAGAATGCGCACTTCTCTTGGCGGCAAACTGCTCAGAATTTCTTGAACAGCCTCCTGTAGCATGTTATGGGTGACGGCATCGGCGGGTAGCACAGCTTCCTGGTCCTCAATAAAGTCGCCCAGCATATTATCTTCACCCTCGTAGGTGGGCGTTTCCAGGCTGAGAGGTTGGCGCGCTATCTTGATCATGTGCTCGACTCTCTCAATTGGCATATTCAATGCGGTGGCCAGTTCTTCAAGGGTTGGCTCGCGGCCCAGCTTTTGGGTCAGTTGATAATTGGCGCGGGCCTGCCGGCTGATCTGATCACCCATGTGAACCGGCAGGCGGATAGTGCGGCCTTGATCGGCAACCGCGCGTGTCACGGCTTGGCGAATCCACCAAGTGGCATACGTGCTGAACTTGTTGCCGCGCCGGTAGTCAAACTTGCGCACGGCGCGGATCAGGCCGATATTGCCTTCCTGGATCAGATCAAGAAAGGCCACGCCCCGCCCAATGTACTTTTTAGCCACACTGATAACCAGGCGCGAGTTGGCTGTGATGAGGTGCACGCGCGCGGCTTGCCCATCGCGCCAGATTTCGTCCAGTTCTTTGCGTTGCTGGAACTTGAGCTTGTCGTCAGAGCCTAATCTCTCTTGCGCGTCTCTGCCACGTTCGATGCGCTTGGCCAGCGAGACTTCTTCGTCGGCCGTCAGCAGCTTGATACCCCCGATTTCTTTAAGATAGAGCCCTACTGTATCGTCAGTCTCAATAACGGCCAGAACATCTTCTTCCAATTCATCGTTGGCAGTGCTTTCTTCCTGTTCGCTTTCTTCCTCGCATGGTTCGCCAATTTCAACACCGGCTTCCTCTAGTGTGCCAAAGACTTGATCTAGATCATCTTCCGCTTCGGGGAACACGGCCATAATCTCGTCTAGTGTGAGATAGCCGCGCTCACGACCAACAAGGATCAATTGTTCTTGGTTAATGATTTCTTTTTCCATAACCATGCTGGCCAAGATCAGGCCGAAACCTGTTCCCAGTCACACCGAATATTGCACTCTATAGATGCCTGTGGCGCAACTGAATGAACCCGATTGTAGGGGCATGCCAAGCGGGCAAGGCCCATGTCGTTTGTTTCCGACATGGGCCCCATAGTGTGGAAAAAATATCCTGGCTCGCCAGGTGAGGACGCTGCAATCAATCTGTCACACGCAGCTTTTGGAAGGCGAGTGCTCGCCATTGCAGAACAGCCTCCTCCGCTTCGAGTTATCCCAGCTTCGCCGAGATTTTAGCTGCACCAAGCCCTTGCGCAAGTTGACAGCAGCAAGGCCAAAAACGAAATTCCTAACCAGTACTATCAAGCAATGGCTGGTTTAAGCAGGTCAATCTCTCGTTGGACCACCTCTCTCGCCTGCAACACGTCAATCGCATCTACCAATGCCACTTCGGCGCTCATGCGTTCGCTGGCATTGACCAGCCATCGCTTGTCGGCTGGCGTGAGCCTGTGGGTGCGGCCCCAGCCCATCAAATCGCGCACTCCCTCAGCCAGGGCTTCCGGCTGTGGAGCGCGCCAGCAGGCTCTGAGCCAGATGAAGCGCTCACGGTTGTTGTTTGGAAGCGAGCGCATGGGGGTATGCAGGCAGGCCATGATGGTCGCCAGGCCATTGACAATCAGGCGAAGCCCCAGGGCTTTGGCGCGATCAACCGGCACAGTCAACAAACTGTTTTTGGTCAGGCGGACACTGTAGAATTCCGTGGCTTGGCCTCCCCGGTCAAGGGAGGTTATGCCCTCGACCACGCCCAACCCATACGCGGGGTGAGAAACTCGGTCCCCCGGCTGCAATTGCTGGAAACTCATCGCTACCTCTTTCTGTTTGTTGCAGGTGAATCACACCCGCTCAGGTGCGCGGCTAGGTTTATCGGCGTTTCAAGCGCAACATGCAGGTCCGCGCCAACCAACGGATCCGAGACTGGCTAGCGCCGACTCCATCCTCCGCGACCACCCGCGCCGCCGGATCGCTGGACCTGGGGGCGAGCTTCGGCAACGGTAATTGACCGGTCGTCGAGCGTTTTGCCATTGATCTGGCTGATCGCCTGTTTAGCAGCGTCGTCGTCCGTCATCTCGACGAAAGCAAAACCTTTGGGCCGACCCGTATCACGGTCGGTGATAATGGACACACTGTCCACCACTCCAATCGGGGTGAACATTTCGCGCAGCGCGGTTTCGGTGACGCTGTAGGGCAAGTTGCCGATATACAATTTCTTACTCATGTAAATTTTCCTTCTACGCCGGGCGTTCCCGCGCGGCGTGCTTGTAGCGCCCAACACTGCCCAGACACAAATGCCTGGCGCAACGTCCGGCGCTAGGGATGGACATCGTATTGTCGCCCGCTTACAGGGCAACGACATTGCTGGCTTTGGCGCCTTTGGGGCTTTGTTCAACCTCGAATTCGACACGCTGGCCCTCTACAAGCGAGCGGTAGCCTTCGGTTTGGATGGCCGATTGATGGACAAAGACATCCGTGCCCCCATCACGCGCCACAAAACCATAACCCCGACTCGCGTCGAACCATTTGACAGTGCCCGTAATTCGTTCACCCATTGTTTGTTTCCTTTCATCGAAATATATAGGCTGGAGTGATCTGCATACTGGTGGAAAAACAAAAACCGCCCAGGCAGAAGATACCTGGGTGGTCACCGCTTATCAGCCGAAACAGGAATTACTACATCCTACTGATAAATAGTATACCACACTTGTTAACTTCTGTCCAACGCGCCGGCCATGAGAGTCTTGCCGAGAAAGGCGCGCTATAAAAATGCCAAGGCTAGGAGCTTGTCGGAGAGAGCCGTTCGTAGTGCGCGCTTTAGCGCGCTAAAGCGCGCACTACGAGCCCACCAGCCCGCTCTCCGACAGCCTGCTAGTATCTTGTCAGTCAAATCTTTGCTTTTCCGGCAAAGAAAATTCACCACGAAGATCACAAAGGAACACGAAGGGAAACTCTAGAGGGCACCTTTGTGTCCCTTGGTGTACTTGGTGGTAAAAATGCCCCCTGTTTGGTTCCGGCTTGGCCGGGTTAGGGTAATTTTAAACAAATCGCAACTGTGTTTATCTACTCTTTCTTGGATACTCTCGATGGGCGCGACGCACGGGTCGGCTAGCGGTAGACAGTACTGGTCTTGCGAGCCGCCTGCTTCAACCGCCGCGCGTGCTTGCGCTGCCCTTTGGACAATCGCCTAGATTTGGTCTTGCTTGTCTTGTCTGCCATCGGTGTCAACCCTTTCTTCCAATGACCCATGCTTGCGATATCGTGTTTGATTCAGGCTCAACCAACATGCAGTTCGGCCACCTGCCGGAAATGGAAGCCCATGATAGCCAGTGTGATGGCCAGCGGGAACAGCCGAGGACGTCGGAATAGAGTCCAGAAAAAAAGTCTCCAATAGTGCGCGCGCTCGACACCCCGGATGCCCAGTTCGTAAATTGACCGTCCCAAGGCCAGGATGTATTGTGGCTCCAAGTAAATTCTGATCTGAGGCGGCTGGTACTCGCGGAGAAAAGTCAAAACACGCTCGTAGTAGAACTGGGGCGCATAGATTTGGTCCAGGATCTTGCGATAGCCTTCTCGCAGCGATTCCAGGCCCATCTTGGGGATGATGTTGGTCGAGCCGTCCACATTGTCGCCCGACATTTCGTTCACCAGGCGGCCTTCTTGTTTCATGCGCTCGTATAGGCGCGTGCCAGGAGGGGCTTGCAGCAGTCCCACCATGGCCGTTACGATGCCGCTCTGCTGGATGAAATCAATCTGCTGCTGAAAGATCGAGGGGGTGTCGTGGTCAAAGCCGACGATGAACCCGCCCTGCACCTGGAGACCGGCCCGCTGAAGCCGCTTGACGCTCTCCACCAGGTCTCGGCCCTTGTTTTGGGTCTTGCTACATTCGACCAGGCTGTCTTCGTTGGGCGTCTCGATGCCGACAAACACTGTGTCGAACCCGGCCTGCGTCAAAAGCCCGATCAACTCTGTATCGTCAGCCAGATTGATAGAGACTTCTGTGCTGAACGGCATGCCAGGTTTGCCCTTGCGCCATTCGATCAACGCTGGAAGCACCTCGGACTTGAGTTGCTTCTTGTTGCCGATAAAGTTGTCGTCCACGAAAAAGATGCTCTTGCGCCAGCCCAGCGCATAGAGGCCATCCAATTCGGCTATAATCTGCGCGGCGGTCTTGGTGCGGGGGCGATGCCCCAACAGCGCCGTCACATTGCAAAAGTCGCAACTGAAAGGGCAGCCGCGAGAGAACTGGATGCTGACGGTATCGTAATGCTTGAGATTCGCCAGTCGCCAAAGAGGCGCCGGGGTGTGTTGGATGTCCGGGAACTCGGTCGTGGTGTAGATCGGTTGAGCGCGCCCGTTGGCCAGGTCTGCCAGGAAAGGCGGCAGGGTCAATTCGGCTTCGTTGAGCACAAAGTGATCCACATCGGGGAATTGCGCATGTTCCATGGTAAAGAGCGGCCCGCCCGCCACCACCTTGGCCCCGGCCTCCTTACAGCGAGCGATGAGGGCGCGCGCCGAATCGCGCTGCACGATCATGGCGCTGACAAAGACATAGTCGGCCCAGGCCAGGTCATCTTGGCTCAAGTTGGTCACGTTGAGGTCAACCAGCCGTTTCTCCCACTCGGCAGGCAACATGGCCGCCACGGTCAACAGACCCAAGGGCGGTGCGCCGGCCTTTTTGCGGATAAACTTGAGCGCGTGTTTGAAACTCCAAAAAGTGTCAGGAAACTCGGGATAGACAAGCAGGATTCTCACTGGTAGCTCCTTTCACAATCAATCTTTAACGCGTGTCGGCTGCCGTTCATCAGTCGCTTGGTGTGACACCAGTGATTTTGGCCAAGGCTCTCGCATAAACCACATTCCTCTTACCCGGTCTCAAGGATGGCATCTCGTAGCGCTTCAGCCGGGTAGCCCTTGAGCAAAAAAGCATCGGCCCCAGCGGCCAACGCGGCCGCCCGCTGAGTTGCATACATCGCCAGCACCACCACCCTGACCTGCGGCTGCTGGCTTTTGATGAGGCGGATCACTTCCAGGCCATCCATTCCTTCAGATTCTTTCCCTGGCCTGTCGTCCTCCCTGCCCTGGGCAGTCCAGGGGGCAGGCAAGGCAGGCTTGGCAGCTACCAACATCGGGATGCTCATGAGGACCACATCTGGCCGACATTTCTCTACCAGTTGTACGGCCTCCACGCCATTCGCCGCCGCGCCCACCACCTCTATCTGCGGCCAGGCCGCCAACAAGGCCTGCAAAGCTCGACGAGGGCGCGTCTCGTGATCGGCAATCAGAACATGCATACATTGATCCATTTGGCTTGGGTTAAAAGATGCCATTTTCATTCACTCTTTTAGTACAGCCTAATCTTATCTGAAAACTGCCGCGTTGTCATCGGAGAGGAGCGGATTTTTAGGTAAACAAAAAGACCGCTTGGGGGCGGTCTGTCTCCACGTTTGTTGTACGTGGCCTGATCAAGTGTTAAGAAACCAGGTTTTTCATAAAAACCTGGTTTCTCGGCTGCTTTAACACCGCTTGGTAGTTATCCTTCGTCAGCGTCGGCGTCCAGCGATGCCAGCCCCTCTCGCAGGGCGTACAGCGCGGCCTGGATCCGGCTGGCCAGGTGCAGCTTGCTCATAATGTTTCTCACGCGCGCGCGCGCGGTCGGGTCGCTGATGTTCAATTTCCGGGTTGCTCAACCCACTGCATTCCTGGCGGTGAGCGGGTCAAAGCCGATTCCGTTTTCCGATAATGTCTATTATACACCAAGCTTTTTTGCGACTCGACAATTAGCGTAAATTTCTCTCCACTTTAAGCGGAGCACGCTCACGGTTGGGGGGTCTTGATGTGGAGCTAAAAATCCACGCCGCGCCGATGACAGCCCACACATTCGAGTCTATACTGATAAATGTCTATAGGGTAAGCGCCTTGTTATCAAGAGGAGAAATCTATTTGCTCAACAAGGCCGGATGGAGGCGGCGCTTATGCGAGACGAGAACAAAACCAAACCCCAACTTTTGAGCGAGTTGACAGAATTACGCCAGCGAGTCGGCAGGTTGGAAATGCTAGCAACCGAGCCTCTGTCTGCTGCGGGCCAGGCGGGCAAGCGGGCCGAGGCAGCCGAAACGCTGCACAGGGAAGCGTTGCAGACTTCTGAAACTCGTTACCGGCGGTTGTTTGAAACAGCCCAAGACGGCATCTTGCTTCTTGATGTAGGCACGGGGCAAATCACCGACGTCAACCCATTCCTGACAGAACTGCTAGGCTATTCGCACGAGGATTTGGTGGGAAAGGCGCTCTGGGAAATTGGGCCTTTTAAAAACGTTGAGGCGAGCCGGACGGCTTTTGCAGAATTGCAGAGCAAAGAATACATCCGTTACGAAGACCTGCCGCTTGAAACTCGCGCGGGGCGGCGCATTGACGTAGAGTTTGTCAGCAACGTCTACCCGGTTGATCACACGAGAGTGATCCAATGCAACATCCGCGACATTACCGCCCGCAAGCAGGCGGAAAACATCATTCGGTTGCGCCTGAGGTTACTCGAGTTCGCCGCCGACCATTCGCTTGAAGAGTTGACGCAAAAAGCGCTCGATGAAATCGAGCAAATCACCGGCAGCCAGATTGGCTTTTACCACTTTGTAGAGGCCGATCAAAAAACGCTCTCGCTCCAGGCCTGGTCCACGCGCACCCAGCAAAAATACTGCCAGGCGGAAGGCAAAGGGCTGCACTATAGCCTAGACGAAGCAGGCGTGTGGGTAGAGTGTGTCCACCAGCGAAAACCCGTCATCCACAACGACTATGCGGCGCTGCCCGCTTCACGCCGCAAGGGGCTGCCGCCAGGCCATGCCGAGGTCAGGCGGGAGCTGGTGGTGCCCACGCTGCGCGCGGGGCGCATCGTGTCCATTCTTGGCGTTGGCAACAAGCCCGCCGATTATGACGAGAAAGATGTTGAACTGGTCGCCTACGTTGCCGATCTGGTTTGGAGCGTTGTCGAGCGCAAGCAGGCCGAGACGCAATTGCAAGATTATCAGCGCCGGTTGGAGGCGCAAAACCAGGAACTGCGCAAACTCTCGCTGGCGATTGAGCAAAGCGGCAGCGCCATCGTCATTACGGATACGGAGGGCGCCATCCAGTATGCCAATCCCCGCTTTGAAGAAACCAGCGGTTACACGCTGCGCGAGGCGTTGGGGCAGAACCTGAGCATTTTGAAATCGGGCGAGCAGAACGCGGACTATCGAGCTTTGTGGGAAACCATCGCCAGCGGACAAATCTGGCGCGGCGAGTTTCACAACCGGCGCAAAGACGGCGCGCTGTATTGGGAATCGGCCACGATTGCGCCCGTCCACAATGCCGCCGGGCAAATCACCCACTATATCGCCGTCGAGGAAGACATTAGCGAGCGTAAGCAAGCGCAGGAAACGTTGCGCCGCTACGCCGAGCAACTGGCGGCGCAAAATGCCGAACTGGATGCCTTTGCCCACACGGTGGCGCACGACCTCAAAAACCCGATTAGTGTTATTGTCGGGTTTGCCCAAGTTTTGGATGACGACCATGAAACCATGTCGCCCCAAGACATATCCAAAGCCTTGCGCCACATTCTTCGGACCGGGGGAAAACTCGATACGATCATTGAAGAGTTGATGCTGCTGACCGGCGTCCGTAAGCAGGAGGTCACTCCCAAACCGCTTGATATGGGCCATGTCGTTCGGGAAGCCATTGAACGTTTGCAAATTCTCATCCAAGACCGGCATGCCCAAATCGCCTTGCGCGATGAAGCCACGTGGCCGGTGGCGCTGGGCTATGCGCCGTGGATCGAAGAGGTGTGGGCCAACTATATTAGCAATGCCATCAAGTATGGCGGGCGCCCGCCGCAAATAAAAGTGGGCGCAGGCCCTCTCCCTACCTCCTCGCTTGCGGGAGAGGGCAAGGGTGGGGACATCGCGCGTTTTTGGGTGCAGGATAATGGCCCCGGCCTGAGCGCGGAGGCGCAGGTGGATTTGTTCACTCCGTTCACGCGGCTTGACCAGGTTCGCGCCAGAGGACATGGTCTGGGCCTGTCTATCGCGCGGCGGATTGTTGAAAAGCTGGGTGGCCAGGTTGGCATGGAGAGCGTGCTTGGGCAAGGCAGCACGTTTTTCTTTACCTTGCCGACAAGGAAATAGACGCTCGCCAGAGCTTGCTCTGACCAGATCACATTTTCCTAACCTGTCACTAATATCGCCGGGCGATACACTGCTGATCAGCGTGTCGAGTGAGAAAGGCAGGTAAGCCTGACATCCGTCAGTAGCATCAGGCAGCGGGTTGGGTAAACTTTTCGGATTCTGGAAGATCGCCTGATCCAACCGTTCTTGGCCGATCAAATCATGGAGGCAATCTCGGATCATTGGGCGGAACGATACAAGGAGATATTTGCTGGGCTCGAGGCAAACGCCTTGGCGACAATCGAGGAGGAAGCGACCGCGGGGACATCACACCCGCCACATTCACCAACTATTGCCGGACCCAAGCAGCACTGGACGTTCTCACCAATGGTCGCTGCGTGAAATCCTGTGCCATTTATCAGTAATGGCACAACACGCTGCCCATCCACCCTATGTGACGCTGGCGGGAGTTTCCGCTTGCGCGAATGTGGCACTGAGCCTTTGGCTTCGCTCACCTGTGCCTGCGCCACAGGTGCAGGCAGGCCAGGCTTGGTGAAAGTGGCCGGATCTGTGGGGCCATGAAAAGTATTAGCACGACGGCGCGGTACACGCGATCCGCGGAAGCAGATTGACAGGCAGCGGTAGAAAAGCTGGCGCAATAAACACAAAAAGGCACAAGTGCCTTTTTGTGACGGTTTGTCAATTTGTGTGTAAATTGTCGTGGTAGCGACGACCGGACGGTCGTCGCTACGAAATTACACAATTTTTGACACATGGCCCTTTTTGTCGGGGCGCTGCAAGTCAGGCTAATGCAAAGTCACGGGTTGCGCAAAACCAACGGCAGATAAAGATTATACGGCTGCTGCAGCGAACCCTCGTATAGCCACAGGGTCACGGCAATTGTTTGTGGGCTGTTCTGGGTGCTGCTGCCGGGCGCTCCGCTGACGGTGATTGCGCCCGTGTGACGCCCGCTGGGCAGGCCGGCCTTGTTCACTCCCACCCACAGCCGATCGCCTTCCAGGCGCAGCGTTAGCCAGGGCGTCACGGCGCTGGCGGTGGGCGTCAGCCCGCCGCCGCCCACATTGCTGATTTGGACCCACTGATCAGGCGGATTGCTGCTAGCCGTGCCGGCGCGGAAGGTCAGTTGAGTCTTGTCTAGCCAGAGATGAGGCAGCCGTTCCATGTGCGCGGGCAGGCTGTGGCCGTCTTGCGGATCGCTGCCGGCGGCGTATTCTTCTCCGTCAGTAAAACCGTCATGGTCGCTATCGGCCCTGCGGGGATAGGTGTTGAACTGGAATTCTTGCGCGTTAGTCAACGAGTCCCGGTCAGGGTCATCGGCGGGGTTGACCAGGCGGTAGTACAAGGCCCAATCATCGGGCATGCCGTCGCTATTGCCATCCACGCCATTGGTGACCCACCTGACCAAGTCTACCGTGAGAGGCCCGTACCACCAGCGATCATAGCTGCCGTGCCAATAAGACCTCACGCTGAAATGGGCCATGCTCCCAGGCTGTAGCCCGTGCAGCGTAAAAGAGGTCACGTTGCCCACGTCAATGGGAGAATCGCCCTCCTGGGCGCCGCTGCCCTGCACGCCAGGCCCGGCCGGCATGTCCAACGCGTAATACACCTGGTAGCCGTTCGCCAGGCCCGGGGTGGCTATCCCGGTCCAAGTGATGACAGTGCCATAGTCGCTGTCAATCTGCACTCCTATCTTGCCGGGAGCGGGTGTAGAGTTAATGTCCCATACCCAGCTTTCTCCCACCAGCGTTTCGCCGTAATGGCTGACGTTGCCGGTGGCGTCGTAAGAGGCAACCTGGACACTCGCCGCAATGCCGTTGTTGAGGCCGCCGATGCGCGCGCACTGCACCGCCGTGCCCGTAGGTGAAAAAGGCACCGTGGCGTGAATGCGCAGGTGGTGGGTCTGGTTAGCCAGGTCAACATCTGGCACAATGTACTCTAGCACATAGCCCGCAAGGTCGCGATCTGGCACAACGTCCCAGCAGACCTTGGCGCTTTCTTGCATAGGCGTCCACTTGAGGTTGATGGGCACCTGAGGTATGGAAACGTCGCGCAAAAGAATGCGGCCCGGCGCCCAGACTGTGGACACCCCCGGCAACTGGTTCGTGTCGGTGAGGGTGGGGCGAGGCGTGAAAGTGCTACTGCCGTCGCTGCCCACGCGGGCGTAAACGCGATAGGTTCCACCGGCCAGGTGTGACATGTTCCAACTGTACTGACTGCTGGTGATGGGCAGGTTCTCGCGGATGATTCCCCCGTATCTTTGAGTGGGGGTCAGCTCGCCGCCATTGGTCACCGAGTAGTAGAGGCTGATCCGCACATCTACGCCAGCGGGCAAAGAGGGGGGCACGCTCCACTGAATGTTGTACGGGTCGGTGGTGATCCAGGGTTGGTCCAAGATGGCCGGGGTCAGCAAGTTGGCCTGGGGCATCTTTTTGTTGGCCAAAAAGAGCAGGTGCCACTTGTCTGCGCCGTTCGAGTTGCTGATCTTGGCCTGCCAGATGCCTGGTAGGGGATTGCGAATGGCATACAGCCGGCCGGCATAATTTTCGGTCACCGTGATGCCATAGCTGGCCGCGTTGGTTGGAGAGATTTCCACACCGCCTGGCCGGATCAGGGTCAGCGCGGCGGTGCCGGTAACCATCTCATTGCCCAGGCCGACCAGGGCCGAGCCGGTAAAGGCGGTTATGGTGATGGGCGTGGTGATTGTATCGGCAAGCGGATCGGCCACGGTGGTGTGGCGCAAATTGGCCGGCTTGCCGCCAATCTGCGGGTGGGTGGCGGCTGTGTCGGCGCTCAGGGCATATTGGTCTACCAGGGTATAGCCGTCGCTGCCCAAGATCAGGGCCAGGCCGCTACTAAAGCCATAGTAGAGGCCCACGTCCTGCCAGAAAGTAAAGGCACCGGCATTAATCGTCCCCTTGACGCCCCACTCGTAGCATTTACAGCCGCAGTTGTCGCCGCAGAACTGGCCAAAGGCCAGATCAATGCCGGCGAGGTTAACCGGACCAGGAGGGATGTCTGGCGCCCACCACTCGCTCAGGATGGCGCCCTGGGGGATGGTAAAGCTTGCTTCAAGGCCGCCGGCCATGTGCATGGCATTGTCGTTGGGCAGCCAGTGATACTTGTTCTGCCAGCCCTGGCCCTGCCAGGCGTGCACCCGCACCTGGCCGCTCATCGCAGTGAACAGGAGAGCCAAGTGTACCTGGACGTCTACGCCGACATCCAGGGGATTCCAGGCCACCCACGCGTGGCCGTCATAGGTGACGAGCCCGAGCACCTTGCCGGTTGTCTGCATGTCAAAAAGGCCGCGTGTGTCCACGGTCAGATCGCCGGTGTCGCTAGTGAGCAGCCCGGCATCGGCCCCGGCTTTGTAGTGGATGCTGATATTGACCGTGGTGTGGTCAGACGCTACCGCGTTGATCGTGCCGCTGACGCTGTCTATGAACACGCCCGTGTTGCCCACCGGAATGCCCCCGCCACTGATAGATACGTCAAAGGTCAATCTGATTTCCCGCAGGCTGGTTTCACACAGGGTAAAGTCGGCTTCAATCATGGGCGGCTCGGTGCCCGAGCCGATGCCTGGAATAATAATCTTGGACTTGCCTTCAATAAGTGTGACCTGGGTGCTGCCGCCGCCCGGGCAAGGGCCTTTGCTGATGGTCACTGCGCCCTCCAGAAAGCGAAAGCTAAACGGCACGCTGACCTCATTGATTGCATTGGGATGGTCGCTGCTGTACACGACCAGGCGGCCAGGGCTGCTGGAAGCAATGGTCTGGGCCGAACCGCTAATATCTACATCGGGCAACTGCCAGGTGCGGCTGAGGTGGCCCTGGCTGTCATCAAGCGCGCGCGGCTCCATGCAATAGCCCAGGCAAGGGGTCGGGCCGCCTGGCGCAGGCAGCCCTTCGTTGTAAGACAAGATGACGGCCTGGACTGTCTTCCAGGCGCTGCCCAAGTCGGCCGGCTGGGCGATCTTGGCGACATTGCGCAAGGTCGTAAACTGGCCGGCGGGCGGGTAGACGCCGGTGTCAAAATCCATCGTCCAGCCAGAGTCAAAGTACATGGTGAGGCTGCTGACGCCAGCTTGCGCTGGCCCACTCTGGGGGGTAATCGTGTATAGTGGCCCAGAGCCATAGCCTTCGGCCCACACCTGCCACTGCAGCAAAAAGTTGAATGTGCCTGTCAGGCCCGGGCTGGTTTCTATGGGCCGCAGCAGCGTGGCCTCGCCCTCGGCGTATTGATTCTGCACATTCACCTGAAGGGTGGCATGGGGCCGGTCGGGCACGCCCAGGGGCAGGCCGGTGTAGTTGCAGGCCTCTGGCGTCATCGGGAGCAGTAAGCCATAGTTTGGGCCGGCGTTGGGATAACCCACAAAATTCTCCTCCCAGAGGGGGAGCATTTCTTGCGGGTCGCCGCCGGAAAAGCTAGCCAGCGAAACAATGCTATCAAAGCTGCCTTCCAGCAGGGTTCCCGACTCAAAAAAGTGGACCGGTCCTTGGTTGACAGTAACCCAGCGGTCGGTGCTGCCGCCGTTCCAGCCGATGCAGGTGGCATAGGGCGTGCCGCCCGGCGATTTCATCCGCGAGGTCCATTCGCCAGGGCTGCTGCCGGGGTCAAAGCCGGCATCCGAGCAGATTTTGTAGGGTTCTACAGTATGGCAGTCGGCGGCCACCGGGCAGTTGACAATCTCGCAGCCGTTGTCGGTGGGAACGGCGTTCAGGCTGCAGGCCCGGATGCGCACGGTGATGGTCATCAGGTTAGCCGGTTGTGCGCTCCACTCTGGGTGGCTCACCGGGCCAGAATAGTCCAGCACCAAACCCCATTTGCCGCCCTGGCCGGCCGGTACCTTGAAATAGGGATACATGCTGACTCCCGCGTTCTGGGGCAAGGGAGTCTGCAACGATCCTTGAGGCGGAAAGACGCGCGCCGGGGTCCCTCCAATGACCTTGATTGACACCCGCGTGTTTTCGACCAGGTTCAGATCAAACACTTTGAGGATATGGTTAGAGGACATTTGGAAGGTCTGGGTGATGACGGTGTTGGGCGCGAAAGTTGGATTCCCCGTGAGAGAAATAGCCTGGCTGGCCTCGACCATGTAGGTATCCAGGTTCGCGTTGGCCGGGCGCAGCTCTTTTGGAGCGGGCGGATGTATGTCTACCAGGGCGCTAGCGTTGCCAGGAAAGACCAGATAGTTGGTTTGGGCGTCCTCACCGGCAGACATGACTCGATCGGCAGCGCCGGCATACACCGTCTTGTAGCCCAGACCCAGGTTGCCGGCGACCTCATAGTATAGGTTGGGCTGCTGGACCGATGTTTTCTCATCCAGTCCCTTGACGCCCACTGCCATCCACGAAGCGCTTGGCGGCGGCCGGTAAGAGTGAAAGGTAGCCAGATAGTCCTCGCCCTGAGTTGGGAGAAGCAGAGGATTGGTGTGAATGACCGGCGTCTCGTTATCCAAGGCGGGGGGGGTGTAGGTGATGGACAGGGCAAAGCCAGCGCCGCTGTTAATAGGGTTTATGTATCCATCGGTGGCGGCGCTACTCTTGTTGTCGCTCGTCCATGTGCTGGCGCGGGGAATAGCCACAAAGTGGCAATCAGGATTATCAAATCCGCTCGTGCAGGGGCCTTCTTCATCGTCGCGCAGCTCCAGGCCATCATTGTCGCCCCCTTGCAGCCACTTGCTGACCAGGCCATCTGGGCCTGTTTGTAGAGTCCATCGCATCCCAGCCATAACCGTGGTGCCGGTCTTTTGCGTGTATACAGGAGGCAGAACTTGCAAGTACGTAAACATAGGGCCCGTGGCGGAAAAGGGGGTTGAATCAATCGCCGGCTGGTTATCCCAGTTGACGGTGTTGGGGTCCCACGGCTGCCCGATGGCGTAAAGAGATGCCCATACTTTGGAGCCTTCCTGCAACACTTCTCCGTTCAGGAGAGTGAGCAGAGGGTAGTAGCCGCGCACTGGTGTAACGGTGAGGTTGGCCTCTTGAACCTCATAGCCCGGCGGCAGGGTGGGCAGGTTGTTAAAGCGGACCAGGCTGCGCACTATGCCACAGTATGGGCTATTGCCCACGCCCACCGTTGGCCCTTGGTATTCACCTGGCTGCGGCGGCACAGGCTGGGAAGTGCAAGGCTCGCTATAAATTTCGGCTGCTTCGAATGGCTGCAGCACCAGCATAGAAGGGTCAAGCACAGCCGGGTAGGCGCGCGCCGGGTCGGCCCACCAGGCCCAGGGTGTCTCTACTGCCACCTGCCAACGGTTATCTTTATCCGGTGTCAGGCGGTAGCGGCCGGTCACGGCAACCCCAGGGTTGGCCTGCTCAAAGGCGCGCGGAGTCGCCAGCGCCAGCGCGGTCTGGCCCTGGGCATCGCGCACCTGCACCTGGCCGGTGGTGGTAAAGGCGGCCGATTGGACGGCGCCATTGGCATAGAGCTGAGCGTCGGGCGGCAAGAGCAGCGTGGCTTGCAAAGCCAGGTATTTTTCACCCTCATTCCCCTTTTCCTCCTCTCCCGCTTGCGGGAGAGGGAGGGAGGCGACGACCAGGCTCTCTTCCACCTGGCCGGGGCCGGCCGTGACCTGCTCGCTCAGGCTGGCGAGGCTCCAGCTTGCTGGATACAGAACACTGAGGCCATCAGAACTGGTCGCGCCGGCGGCAGCCTGCGCATGGTCTAATGGGCGGGCCAGGACGGTCTCGTTTCCTCCGGGCGCGGCGAGCACAAGCGCCTGCGGCTCCCAAGCGATATGGGCCTGGCCGTGGCGCAAGCTCAAGCTAGCCTGGCGTTCGGCGGCGCCGATGACAAGGCTGTTTTTCTGGCTCAGGAACCCGCCCGCTACGGCCTCAAAGCGCGGGTCAATGGGCTGCCAGGAGCCATCCGCGGCCTGGTAGTTGATGGGAGCAGTGGAGACGATGGCTTGGCGGCGGCCATCGCCCAGGTCTAGATCACGCACGTAGGCAGAGTTGAGTTGGGAATCGGAGAGGGTGGTTGGAGATTGGAGGCCCGAAGGGCGAGAGGTTGGAAGGGTAGAGGAAGAGCTGCGCACAGGTAAAGAGCTTTGGGCACTTGCAGTTTGAAGCTTGGCTGGCCGGCGTGCTGTCTGCGCCGATTGGAGCGGAGCGAGTTGAGGTGGAACCTCGCTGGATTGGGGGGGGGGCGCAGGGTAGGGGGCAATTCCCAGCAGCAGGATGCACACTAAAAAAACCTGGGCAACTAGACGAATCCAATGCCGTATTGAAAAGTTGATGCACGGATGATACTTCATTTGAGGGCCTCCTAATATGGTTCTTTGGGAGTTGCCGTGCTGAACCCCTCCCCCAGCCCCTCCCCGAAGCGGAGAGGGGAGCACATTCCCCTTCCCTCGTAGGGAAGGGGGCCAGGGGGTTAGGTTTACCACGCGAAATCCCAAAGAGCCCCTAATATTATGAATATTGTCAGAGATCAATTGTGGTGGCAGACCGCCGCACGCGGCTCTCGAGCATTTCTTGCACACAGACGCTCAACCCCGGCCAATCGCGAAAGTAACGCACCTGTCCGGAAGCCACATGCTGCACTTGGCCGCGCCATTCGGTGCGGTCCGCGCCCAAGTCTTCCAGCCAAACTCGAACCATGAACAATTGTGAGCGATATGAACGTGCTCCGCTTGCCATCGCCAGATCGCCTGTATCCACGCCTATACCTGCTGCAATGTGTGGTTTATGATGGGTCGTCGTAACTACTCAGCCGGCACCCTTCGACTACGCGCCGCGCATCCTGAGCGAAGTGAAACGCAGTCGAAGGAGCGCGGCGCTCCGCTCAGGATGCTGAGTAGACGACATGAGCTGCGCTCTCCACCAAAGATGAAAATGGGCTTCCAACTCCATCCGCGCCAGTATGGTATACTGGCGAGTAGGGCTGGTCTGAGGGCGATTGTAAGTTGGTGCCGAGAGCCTGATGAGTAGA
>JBGSMF010000190.1:0-19501 GCA_041740315.1 Thermoflexales bacterium | reverse complement strand
TCCCTTTGGTCGCACCGCTGGCAACCTGCCCCAGGCGGCCTGCCCGCCGAAGGTGGGTTGTGGCGGTACAGCAGCCGCACTCGCCAACCTGCCCGCCGTCCCACTCCCTTCGGTCGTGGGACAAGCAGGTGGGTGGTAGGGAGTATCTGACGTGAGGCCGCTCACCTCTTGGATAAAGGTGAGGCCAGAAGGCAGCGTATCTGTCCAATTGGTTGTGCCGCTGATGACGCCGCTGGAAGCCGTAAAAGCCGTGCCCAATGGGGCCACCTGCCAGTGCAATTTCACTTTCTCGCGGCCCAGAGGCATCAGGCCGTTCAGGCGCAACCTGTCTGCCGCCAGGTAGATTGGATGGCATCAGGTGAATCGGATGCGCTCAACGACGCGACTTGCGCCGCGTTGTCTGTCCGCATCTGGCGCAGTCTACTTTGTCGCTTTGAACTGTGCCGGATACCATACAAACCAATCTATTACTTCATCATTGTGGAGAGTGACACGAGTGATATTGGTGCCATCGGTGTCCATCACATAGACCGCATTTGAGTAGCGCACTGCATCACCTGACTTGTACACTTTTCCCACCTCTGTGGGAAGTGGGGCAATGAACGCAATTTTGTTTCCATCCGGCGACCATTGAGGTGACCCAGGCCAACCCGTAAAGTCTTTTGTGAGATTGGCAACATTAGAGCCATCTATGTCCATAACATAGATATTACCTTCGGTGCTACTGTTCTGGTAGTAAGCGAAGACAATTTTCATGCCGTCCGGTGACCAACCGGGCGAAGAACAATCATACCTTGGCGGAGTTAATCTTACTGGTTCACTTGTACCATCGGTATTGACCACATAGATACCATGCTGGTCGTCTGCGTCCACATACTCTCCAACGAATGCAATGTACTTCCCATCTGGCGACAATGCGGGAGAGTATCCCCGTGCCAGGTAATCAGGCTGAAGATTGCATTCTTTATGTTGCACAATACACTCAACGTTCAATATGTATATACTGGGCTGTGTATACACACTATGATTGGTGTCATAGGCTAGATAAGCAATGCGTGTGCCGTCAGGTGACCACCCCGCTGCATAATCACCGTCTGCAATACGTTTGCGCTGGGTGCCATCTGATTGCACAATGTAGATTCCATGGTCGCGAGGTAAGATGAGCTTGGAGTTATCGGAGTAATGGGTATCGTAGAGTATCCATTCGCCATCTGGCGACCAGTGAGGCTGGTTTATAGACTCCCAGGGCAGTCTTTCGCTGCTCTTCCCAGATCCATCGGCGTTGACCATATAGACCCCGCTACCCCCCCGAATGATTCTGTCTTCACTAACGGTCACTTGGGCTGCTCGACTTGTGCAAGCGACCAAGATGAAACTAAAGAGTAACAATTGCGCCTGTTTCATAAGGTTATCCTTTGGAACAATTTTCTACTCAACAAGCAATAGACTATCTTGCCCCAGGCCCAAGATTATCGCTCAGCCAACCTCCAGCCCAGTCAGGAGGCAGGGAACCCATTGTTTTGACCCAGTGTGCAAAACGAGCTCCTTTCAGACTCAGCCGCAAGTCTTGTAAGCTGTTACCTTGCCTATCTTTATCAACCCCTTCAAATGGGACGTGAGGACCAAAGCCAAGTATCTTCCATAATAGATCGTCGCGTTGTGCTATGTTTCCGAGCTTATCGTGATTAATTGCAGCATTCCACAGCGCAAAGTCTGATGGAGTTACTAGAGCAGCGAATGCTCCCAAGGGCCCATCATCATTCTCCCATTCTAGGCTAAAGTAAGCTGGTGGGGTCAATACTGGTGAAAGTGTTTGCACAGGGTAAAGACAAAGTTCGCGTATTGCGCGTTCTGTGTCACTCCATGCTCTCCAACCTACCCCAGGCACATAAATTCTCCACGAGGGAGGAATATAATATGGTCCGTTGGCAAGATTGTCGCCGACTTTTTCATGGCCAATGAGCATAGCTGTTTGGTCGGCGTATTGCACTGCAAGTTTGAAATGCCCTACTTGCCGACAGCCTTCTGGTAAAAGTTTCCACATGCCATAGAATTTACAATCTTGAAACGCTGATGAAAAACCTTGATCTCCTACAAGTTGAGGCTCTGTAAACCCATCAACGTTTTGCAGAAACCATGCTAATCGCGCTTCAGCGGTGCTGCCCGCGGCGCTTCCCCACAAATCGGTAAGCTCCTTGTCACTGAACAATTGGACAAGAATATTGACTTGATTGGGCGCATGCTGCTTGATAATCTCATCTCTTCTATCGCGGGCGCACTCTGCAATACTCTTTTTGCAATATGGGTTTAGTCCTGATGGATCAGTGAGATTGATAACATTTCCTTCGACATACAAAAAGCCATTTAGCGTCAGGGAACGTTGCCAATCGCCTTGCCAGCTATCTCGTGAAACAAAGATGCCAATGCCAGATGAATAGTATCTCGCCCGCAGGTAGATTAACCCGCTCTCATCAGCCTGTTCACCCGCGTAGCCAAACGTCGAGCGGCCACCGCCCGCCCTCTCCAGCAGGCTGCCGTAGGGTTGGTAGGCTTGAGCCAGCGTCACATTGCCCTCCGCGTCTGCCAGTTGGCGCACGCTGCCCAGCGCGTCTGACAGGAGGTAGGCCCAGTCTCCCTCTCCCGCTGGGGGAGGGCTGAGGTGGGGGCCGTATTGAGCTAACGGGCGCGTGCCCAGGCTGTAGAGATAGTGCGTCGTCGTTGTGCCGCTGCGCTCGGCCAGCACCACCACCAGCGGCGCGGCGAGGTCAAGCGTGTACGTTATCCCGTGACCGTCTGCCACTTGCTTCACCCGTGCGCCGTCGCCGTTATACACAAAGCTGAAAGCTGACTGCTGATCGCTGACCGCTATCAACCTGTTGGCCTGAGTGTAGGTGTAGGTCTTGCTCCCATCGCTGAGGAGGTTGCCATTATTGTCCCAAGTATACGCCACGCCGTCCACGTTTGTCAATCGGTTCGCGGCATCGTAGGCGTAGGTGATGATGTTGGTGGTAGTAATCGTTTCCGTGTAGCGAGTTCTGTTTCCAACCGAATCGTAGACATACTCAAACAACTCGCCGGTAGAGTAATCGGCCTGGGTCAGGCGATAGAGCGGGTCATAGGTATACGATATAATCCGCTGCGTGTAGGCCGAGGCGCGAAAGTCTTGCTCTTGCCAGCCGTTCCAGGGAATGTGAATCCACCGGCTGGCAACCTGGCCTAAACGGTTGTGGCGATACAGCAGCCGGACGCGCCAATGGTAGGGAGTATCTGACGTGAGGCCGCTCACCTCTTGGATGAAGGTGAGGCCAGAAGGCAGCGTGTCTGTCCAACTGGTGGTGCCGCTGATGACGCCGCTGGAAGCCGCAAAAGCCGTGCCCAGGGGCGCAACCTGCCAGTGCAATTTCACTTTCTCGCGGCCCAGCGGCATCAGGCCGTTCAGGCGCAGTTGGATGGCATTAGGCGAATCAGACGCGCTCAATGACGCGACCTGCGCCGCGCTGTCTGTCCGCATCTGGCGCGGGCGCATCGCCTTGCCTGCGCCGTCATTGCCATAGTGCAGGTAGGCGTTGCCTGTGTCGCTTGCCTCAACGTCGCACAGCGGAGCGCCGATGATGGCCTCAGCGTAACCATCGCCGTTCACATCGCCCGCTGCGCCCACCGCAATGCCATAGTTGGCGTTGGCCTGGCCGCCTCCGCGCGTCCAAGGCGAGCCCAGGCTTTGCAGCGGCCCGTAATAGACATAGACACGGCCGTTGCTGTTGGCCTCATCACTGTCGTAATACGGCGCGCCTACAATCACGTCGGCATAGCCATCGCCGTTCACGTCGCCCGCTGTGCTCACCGCATAGCCAAAGGAAGCATACGCCTGGTTGCTCTCGGCGGTCCAGGCGGCGGTAGAGTACAAGCCGCCCGCCGAGCCTCGATACACAAAGGCGCGGCCTTCGTCAATTTGACCGTTGTCGTGATACGGCGCGCCCACAATAATGTCGCTGTAGCCATCGCCATTAGTGTCGCCGGCCGCGCCCACCGCATAGCCAAAGCGGGCATACGCCTGGCTGCCGGTGGTTGTCCAAACATCATACTGTTCGCCACCCTCTTTCAACGGGCCGTGGTACACATAGACGCGCCCAGGGTCGGTCGAGACTTGGCCGTCGTCGTAATACGGCGCGCCCACGATAATGTCGCTGTAGCCGTCGCCGTTCACGTCGCCGGCCGTCCCCACCGCATAGCCAAAGTAAGCGTACGCCTGGTCGCCGACGGCTGTCCACACAGGCTTGGGTTGCAGGCCGCTGGCTGCGCCGGCATAGACCAAGACCTGGCCTTTGCCACTATTGTAGCCATACGCGCCAACAATCACATCGCTGAATCCATCGCCGTTCACATCGCCGGCCGTCCCCACCGCATAACCAAAGTAATCGCCCGCCCTTTCGCCCACAACAGTCCAAACGGTAGAGGTGACCAGGCCATTCGCCGAGCCATAGTACACGTAAGCGCGCCCCATATTCTGGTCATAGCCATACGCGCCGATGATGACATCGCTATAGCCATCGCCGTTCACGTCGCCCGCCGTCCCCACCGCCGCGCCAAAGTGCTCGCTATCCGCTTCGCCCTCGGCGCTCCAATCGGCCTCGTCGTCTATGCCGTCCGCTGAGCCGTAATAAACAAGCGCCTTGCCTTGGCCATTATCATTATATTCGCCGTTACCCGGCGCGCCCACAATCACATCGGCGTAACCATCGCCGTTCACGTCTCCAGCCGCGCCCACTGCCGCGCCCAGGTAGGCATAGGCCTGCTCGCCTTGGATTGTCCACGCCGGGGCAGCTTGCAGCCCGCCCGCTTTGCCCACGTAGAGATAGGCCCGGCCCTCGTCCGTCTGGCCGTTGTCATAGTACGGCGCGCCCACAATCACGTCGGCGTAACCGTCGCCGTTCACGTCGCCGGCCGCGCCCACCGAGTAGCCAAAGCGGGCCCCCGCCCAGTTGCTTTCGGCGCTCCAATCGGCATTGCTGGGGGTGCCGTTGCTGCCCAGTCCCTCCGCCGAGCCATACCAGGCAAAAGCGCGCCCTTCGTCGGTTTGGCCGTTGTCGTACAGATGAGCGCCTACAATCACGTCGGCATAGCCATCGCCGTTCACGTCGCCCGCCGCGCTGACCGAATAGCCAAAAGCTGCGCCGGCCAGGTTGCTTTCGGCCATCCACGCCGGGGCAGATTGCAACCCGCCCACTGTGCTGCTATACACATAGACGCGCCCTTCGCCGGCATGGCCATTACTGTAGCCATACGCGCCAATGATGACATCGCTGTAGCCGTTGCCGTCTACATCGCCGGCGGTGCTGACCGAAAAGCCAAAGTAGGCGTTTTCCTGGTCGCCGGTGGCTGTCCAGGTGGGATCAGATTCCAGCCCGCTCGTCGAGCCGTGGTAAACGTACACCTGGCCTAGATCGGTTTCTCCCCCTTCATCATAATGTGGCTCACCCACAATCACATCGGCGTAGCCATCGCTGTCTACATCGCCGGCCGTGCCCACCGCGTAACCTAGATGGGCATTCTGCTGGTTGCCTGTTTCTGTCCAGGTGGGATCAGATTCCAAACCGCTGGCCGAGCCGTGGTAAACATACACCTTGCCTAGCTCAAAACTATGGTAAGGCGCGCCCACGGTTACATCGGCGTAACCGTCGCCATCCACATCGCCTGCCGCGCCCACTGCGTGGCCAAAGCGGGCCCAACCCCAATCACTTTCGGCGCTCCAATCGGCGTTGAGCGGCGTGCCATTGCTGCCCAGCCCAGAAGCTGAGCCATACCAGGCAAAGGCCATCCCTTCGTCGGTCGAGCCGTGGTCATAATATGGCGCGCCGACGATAATATCGGCATAGCCATCATTGTTCACATCGCCGGCGGTGCCCACCGCATAGCCAAAGTAAGCGCTGCCCTGGTTGCTTTCGGCCGTCCACATAGGGGCGGATGATAATCCGCCCGCTGAGCCGGCATAAACAAACACTTTGCCTTCACCCGCATACCCGCCGTCATAATTGTACGCCCCCACAATCACATCGCTGTAGCCGTCGCCGTTCACATCGCCGGCGGTGCTCACCGCGTAGCCAAAGTAGGCATTGGTCTGGTTGCTCTCGGCGCTCCAACTGGGCGAGGTGAGTAGTGGGTCAACCAAAATAGGATAGACGGCGTTGGCGTCGTCTATCACCAGCCGGAGGGTGGAAGAGATCAATTCAATGTGCGCCGGCAATTCCTGCCCGGCGGCATCGTAAGCGCGCAGCTCGCCATAGCGCAAGACGCGCACGCCGCCGGCGGTGAGAAGCTCGATGGCGTTTTCATCCTCGTTGAGCGTGGGAATAAGTGTGGTGGAGAGAGTCAGGTTAAAGGCCAGGAGGCCGGGCGTCTCCGACACCGGCGGCACAGCCAACAAAAAGCCCTGCTCCAGCCCGCGCTCGTCGTTCAGGTACCACTCGACCAGCCTACCCCGGCGATATTCAATATAGTTGGTGGAGGTAACCAGGCTGGCTGCCAGTGGAGGCTGGGTGCTGCTTTCGTAACCATAACTTGTGAGGGTCAGGCCCAACTTCCACTCTGGGGCAGGGCATGCCCCGGCTGTGGGGGCGCGGCATTCCACGCCCGAACGCGGAACGACGTAAATTCCTTCTGGCGTGAAATACGTCCGCAGGTTGTGGGCGCGGTTGGGCGCTTGGTGAGCCGCCGGAATACCTGGCGCAGGCTCGGCCTGGGAAGTGATGTTGTATTCCGATTGGCGAATGCTCGTCTGCACACTCTCCCACCAGGCCGTGCTGGTCAAAGCGCCCATGTTGGTCAAGGGGAAGGTAGTGGTATATGACGCCGCAGGAACAACCCTGGGCAGCGCCGGCGCAGCCAGCCCCGCCGGGCGGTGGCCGGTGGCCAGTTCCAGCACCTCGTCGGCGTTGGCAGGCAGCGCCAAGGCCAGTTCCCCCGCCGCCGCTCCCAGCCGGCAGCCTCACCGCCTCAGTCACAACCGTGCGGTTGCCCACGTTATCAAAGGCAAAACTATACTCGGCCAGAACCACATTGTCGTCGGTGCGAGTGTGCAGCAAGTGAGTAACGCGATTGGCATTGTCATAGGTATAGATTGTTTGCACGTCGTTCGGCAAGGTGATGGTGGCCAGCCGTCCGTAGGTGTCATAGTTGTATGTGGTACTTTCATCCCAATCGGTTATGCCTGTCAAGCGATTGGCGGCATCGTAGACGTAGGTAACGGTTTTGTGATCGGGATAGATAAGCTGGGTGCGGTTGCCATTCTCGTCGTAGCCATAACCTACTGCGCCAGTGTACGGTGAGGTGATGGTCAGCGGGCGATAAAACCCATCATAGTCGTAAGCAGTTGCGCCGGTGCCGTCCGTCATTGCCGTGCGGTTGCCCATTGCATCATAGTCGTATCTCACCGCCGTCACATCGGCCGTGTAGCTAATCACCCGCAGGCGTCCGGCAATGTCGTAGGTGTAGCGCGTTACCTCGTTATTGGCATCGGTCAGCACCACCCGATTGCCCAGCGGATCATAGCCATAGCGCGTGGTGTGGGTGAGCGGGTCACTCTGCTCAATCAGGCGCGAGAGGTCGTCATAGGTGAAATTTGAAATTTGAGATTTGGCATTTGTAATTTGGATCCGATTGCCAATTGCGTCATAGCCATAGCTTGTCATCACATTGTGGTCAGTGGTCGGTGGTCCGCTTGTATAGTTTTCCGTCACCGTGATCAGGCGAGACAGCGCGTCATATTCATAGCGCGTGACGATGTTGTTGGCGTCGGTCATCAAGGTGCGACTGCCTATGGGGTCGTAGGCATAGCGCGTGGCGTGGCTCAGCGCGTCGGTCTGCTCGATCAAACGCCCCACATCGTCGTACTCAAAACTGGCCTGCGTGAGGCAATTGCCTTCGGCGCCACAGATGAGGCTCTGGGTGCGTTCGCCGGCGCGATTGTAGATGGTTACGGTGGATACCCCCACAGCATTGGTGGTGGTGATGGCCCGTCCCAAATCGTCATATTCAAACGTTGTCCAGTTGCCTCTTGCATCTTGCCTCTTGAGCAGCCAACCCAGCGCGTTGTACTGGCTGACGGTAGTTATACCCTGCTCTGGACAAGCATCGCTATAAACGCTATCCTCGCAGCTCACCGTCACCGTCACCGCCCGCCCTAACGCATCGTACTGGGTGTACGTGGCCTGGCCCAATGTATCGGTCACTGCAATCGTCCGTCCAAGCGCATCATAGGCATACTGAGTTAAACTGCCTCCTGCGTCTTGCATCTTGACCAGTCGGCCAGTGGGGCTGTAGGTATACACCGTCGTGCGAGACACCGGCGTGCCATAGGCTTCTATCGTCTTGATGCAGCGGCCAAAATCATCGTACACCGTCACAGTGGAAATATCCTCGTCGGGAGAGCTTGAGCTGTAGACGCCATTCTCATAATTCACCGTCACCGCCACCAGCCGCCCGGCATCGTCATAACCATAGCGGGTCCATTTGCCTTTTGCGTCTTGCGTCCCGCTTCGCTGCCCAGCCTTGTTATAATGCGTCACGGTCCTGGCCGGAAGCGCGTTGGTGGTAGTGATCAGTTGCCCAAGCTTGTCGTATTCGTAATAGCTCCAGTGATTGGCTGCATCGCGCCGCGCGGTGGCATTGCCGGTCTCGTCATAAGCTGTCACCATCGCAAGGTCTTGATCGGGATAGTCTGGATCGTACTCGCCGCTCACGTAATTCGTCGTCACCGTCACCGGGCGGTTGAGCGGATCGTACTCTGTCACCGTTTTACGCCCCAGCGTGTCTGTTTGCGTCACCACATTGCCCACCGGGTCGTAGCCTGTGGTGCGCGTGAGATTGGTCTGCGCGTCGAACGGCCCGCCGAGGACATAGTTGGTCGTCACGACCGTCGTTTGCCCCAGCGGGTTGTAAAAAGTGCGGGTGGTGTGCGTCAGCGTGTCGGTCACCAATATCTGCTTGCCAGTGTCGTCATAGCCGTAGCGCGTGATGATGTTGTATTGGTTCAGATAGTTTTGCTGGCTGCTGGTGGTGGTGTAATTGACGGTGGTCGAGATCAGCCGCCCAGCATCATCGTACCAGTTACGCGTAACGTGACCCAGCGTATCGGTCACCGCCGTTTGCCGCCCGGCGTCGTCGTAATCGTATTCTGTCGCCAGGTTGTATTCGTTCAGGTAATTCTGCGCACTCGATGTGGTGGTATAGTTGCGTGTCACGCGGGTCAGCCGGTCGGCATTGTCATAGTCGTTGACCGTCACAAGAGCCTGCCCTGAGCCTGTCGAAGGGCCTGGCGCAGTGGTGGTGATCAAGCGCCCGGCCGCGTCATAGCCGTAGCGCGTGACCAGGCCAGCCGCGTCGGTAATGATTGTCCGCTGCCCAAACTCGTTGTACCAGTAGCGCGTGATGCGCCCCTCGGCGTCTTTTTGCGCCATCAACAGCCCATAGGGCGGTTGTCCCGCACCGCCTGTGCTGTAGGTGTAAACGGTGGCATTCCCCATCGCGTCCACTGTCTTGGTCAGCAGCGCGCCCGAATAGAAATACGTCGTCACCGCCTCCCGCGCATCCTCTACACGGGTCAGATTGTTCAGCGCGTCGTATTCCATCGTCGTCGTATTCTCCATCGCGTCGGTGACGCTGGTAGGCCGGCAGCCGCACCCGCTCCATTCGACGGCGGTGGAATTATCTCGCGCGTCGGTGATGAGGGTGGGGTTATAGTTGTCGTCGCGCTCATAGCCGGTGGCGTTACCCAGCGCGTCGGTGACCACAGCCAGCAGCCCCAGGTCGTTATAGCCGTAGGTGGTGGTGTGCCCATTCGTGCCCGTCACCACCGTTGGGCCATAGCCATAGTCAAAGTACCTGGGCGGCTCTAGCGCCGTCGTCTGCGATACCACCCGCCCACGCAGGTCGTAGTAAAAGGTCTTGGTGACAGTGGTGGGGTCGGCAATGGTTTCCAGGTAACCGTCAATGTCGTAGGTGTAATCTGTCTGGTTATCATCCATGCCGGTGACATTGTCCAGCAGCCAGACATGAGGTATGCCAGGATTGTCTGTGCTGATGTGCGCCGTGTATGTCAGGTCTATGGTGCGGTTGGGAGGGGCATTGATTTGGGTGAGCAGCCCCCAGTTGTTATATTCCAGCGTCAACTCGCGCCCGCCCGCGCCGGTGATGCTGGTGAGCTTGCCGTTGGTGTAGCCTAGTTCGGTGGAGTGGCCGTTGGGGTCGGCCACTGTTTTGAGGTGACCAGCGGTGTCAAAGGTGTAAACGATTTGGTTGCTCTGCGTGATGATGTAGGTGGTATATGCGCCAGTGACGCTGAGCGACAAGCTGGCATTGATGCCTGGCTCGGGCTTAAAGCTGCCATCGGTTTGTTGGTCAAAGCGCAGCCGCGAGCCGCGCGGCGCAACCAGCGTGACGGTGTTGGAATAGCCAATCGGTTCGGTGATGACACTCATGTTGTAGCTGTGCGTCCAGCCGCGTCCCATCGGGCCATCTTCAAGGTCGAGCGAGTTGTACGAGCGTTCAAAGTTCAGCGGCAGGCCAAGTTCGGGGAGGGTTACGTCGGTTTGCTGGATAGAGGCGTTACCACTCAAGGTGTTGGCTTGGTTGTCAGGGGCGGTTGGGTTATTGGCCAGGCAGGTACTTTCGGGCGCAAGTGTGCGGTCGGTGTTGGGGCGGGGAGAGGTGATATCCATGAACATTCTCCACCATGGATCTCTACCACCGCAGGCCGAGCAGGTACTAAATGCGGTATAGGTGTACATTATATATTTGCCAGGGGGAAGGTATACATTTCCTTCAAAGAAAGCCTCATTATGATGGCAATCGTTATATACATACCATCGTTTTACATGTTTCCCTTCCACTTCATTATGATATGAGTAACATTGGTCATCGTCACAATGAACCAGCACAGCTCCTACTCCCGCACCCTCACCCACCGCACCCGCGAACAGCGATAGGTGAACGCTGGCACCCTGAGAGCAAACAACTATGGTTTTGCTCGTACCATTTTCCCAACTTTCTTCCTCTTCATAGGACAATGATGCCGTGGAAGGTGAAATAGTACCACTGCATGAAGCAGGCTGTGTGTCTGGATCATAGACCGTGATACCCTCTGGCAGCGTGTGCGGTGGAGCAGCCAGCATCATAGATTCCACCCCGCTGACCGGCAAGGGACCATAGCGCGGCAAGGCTGCCCCACTTTGCCAATCCGCCGCGGCGGGGCGGTTGGACAGGGCGTGCGCTGGCAGCCCCAGCGCCAGGTGGATAAGGTGGTCAAGCTGCCCGGCGCTTCCCGCCGTAGGAGCCGGCTCGGCGCTGGCCTGCACGCCAAGCGCAATGAGAGAAAGCAAAAACAAGGGAATGAACACGGTCAATGCGATGCGTACGATGCGCGAGGGGAAAATTGAAAACATTGTTGACTCCTGATAGTTTGGGTGTTACTCGGTTAAATTATGGGATGACGAGCATCCTGGGATGACAAACGTCCATTGTGCAAGTATAGCAAAGGGTAGGATACAGAGGAGGATACAGAGATACACAATGGGTGGGTTATTGTCATCTTCAGCTCGATAAAGCCAAGGTTACTTGGGCGGGGTCATTGTATCACTGCATCTATTTCAATGCAAGTGGCAAAATTACGGGGGGGGGCAATAAAAATGGCGCGAGCCTTATGCCTACAACTAGAACATCGGCTGGCTGAACGGGTATTCTTTTCGCGATGAGCCAGCCTTGGCATGGCCTACATTCGTTTTTTTACGGTTAACGAGACTTGTAGTCTACCCGCCGTGGATATCCCCTCTGCCTTCTGGGCTACAATTGCTGCTGACGACAAAAGAAAATCCCCCGGCGGAAAGCGCGCGAGGGATCATTTCGCCGGGTGGTCTACACCCAGGTCAGTTATGTGTAGGCAGCAGACTCTACTGCAACCATTCCACGTTCCTGCGCCAGAATAGGTAACGGCGACTGCCATCGCGGCGTGGGTCGGCTATGGCCCGGAGTCTCCCGCCATACACGTATTGTTGCATCAGCCTGGCTCTGCTTATCCCGAGCAGACTGGCTGCTTGCGTACTGGTCAGGCAGTTGGCGCAAAACCGCTCGACGGCTTGCTGCTCAAAGTACGCTGTATGGCCGTACCGAGCAGCAGGCCACAGACCATTGTCATCCCACCATCTCTCTCGTTTCCAAGAGCGTAGCGTGTCGGTGTTCGTGCCAAGTCGCCAGGCGAGTTGCGCGTCGCTAACCCAATTGTGCCTGGCAACGGTGGCTTGGACCAATGAGTCTATGCTAGATTGCGTAAAGTGTATGGTCATGAGATTGTCTCTCCACGGCCCCCAGCAATATCCCTGCATCTGACCCTCGGCCATCATCTTGAGTAGCATCGCCCGATCCAAGCGCACACCCGACAATCTCTGTGTGGCGCCTGCCAGCGAAAGCCCATAGCCATTTGCCTCCTGGATGGGTTTCAGTTTATCGGCAATGGCTTGGACGAAGGTGGTGATGGATTGCTGGTTAAGCAACATATGATGGCTGTCATGTGGGCTGCCTCGCGCCAGCCTCAGCAGCTTGTTCCTGACCAAGTTGGCGATAACTGGCCGCGTCAAATTTAGCCAGCGACACACATCCCCTATTGGCATACCTCTTTTCCATTCTTGCGCAGTCGCGAGTATTCTGTCGCTCCGAAACATCACCAGGAAGGTTTCGCCCATCGGCACGCGAGCCTGACGCAACGTCCCCGATTTGGCCAATCGGGTGACGGCTCCTTCAGAGAGGCGCAGGGCTTGCATCACTTGCTTCTTGGTTAAAAGCTCGCAGTGCGGCGCGCCGTTTTTGACTTGCCCGCGCGACGCGCCATCCAGTGGAGATGCCGATGCCAGAGCAGTGGTGAGCCAGCGCTGCACGAGCTGCTGGGACGCCAGATCCCAGGTGTCGCTTGCTACAGATGTTACCGGCGTTTGGCGCAAATCGGCCTGGCATATTTGACACCGCCTTGACACAACTTGCGCTACGCTTATCTCATGGCCACAGCCAGGACATTGACGCACCAGTTTGCATTGATGCTCTAGGCAAAGCGTGGTGAGATAGAATGACCAAAGCTGGCGGTGGTAAGCATCCGCCTCGATGCACAGTGGGCAGAACTGAGCATGGTTGTCCGGGCGCTTGAGATGATTGTGCCGGTCAAGCAGCGGCTTGACCTGGCCGCCAGGCAACGTGATATATTCCTTGTTGCCTGCCATATTCAGGACTGACGCAAGGCCATGAATACTGGCGGCAAACAGTTGGGCTGGGTCGAGGCCAGTCAGGTTGGATAATTGTACAAAGGTGTGGGCTTGGCGTGCGTGCGCCGGGCAGATCATCTCTTTCGATCCATCCGTAGTCTGATGGCAGAGGCGGGCAATTATTCCAGGTTCGTAGTAGTTCAATTTCTCCAGCCGAACCAGGAGCGACAGCAATGACTCACCCGGCAGCAAGGGGCTACGACGAGGTAGAAGGGTAAGTTGAGCGCTCATTTTGTCTTTAATGTCTCCTGGATAGATGGCGCTCGCGGCTTGCGTTTGCCAGGCTGTTTGCACCCGGCAGGTGTGGGAGATGGCAGCCTTGCGCTGGAAAAGGGGTTGGATCTGTCAGACATGTGCTTTTGCAGCCGTTGTACGAAAGCCTGAGACAGCAGGGACAGGTCAATGCTGCCTGCGCCACGCATTTCGGCCAATTCGGCAGCGACTCGCAGCAGGTTCATTACGTTGCCAACCACGCCGGCCGTCGCGTAGTGAATCCGGTAGAGCAGATCCACACGAGACAACTCTTGGGCCAATGGTTTTCCCAGGGCCTTGTCTGTGGCATACTCTACAAAACGCGAGAATTCTTGGATCGTCTCTGGCTTGGCGACGTTCCACGCAAATGGCTGCAGCGTCTCGCGGGCAGCGAACAGACGCGACAACTGCGGGTTGGCCTGCAAGATGATTTCAACATTGCTCTCGATGCCAACAACCAGGAACGGCACGCCGGTTTGCTTGATAATGTACTTGAGCCAGTCCGAAACCTCGTGCAAGATATGGTTGGTTTTCTTGTCTATAAGATGATGAAAGTCGTCCAGGATGACAAGGGTGATGCCGCAATCCAGGATAAGGCCAACCAAACGCATGGTCATGGATGCCCGCGTGCCTTTCTCAAATGCCGGGTCGCCCAAACGTTTCAAGGCAGCCGAGGCAAAGTCGCGAATGCCTACTGGCGAAGGCACTTCCATGTACAACACAGGGATGCAGCGGCCCGTTTCAGTCTCGGTTACGGGAAAGTTGGCCGCATACGCCTTGACCAGTGTGGATTTGCCTGCGCCCGTTTGCCCTTCTAGCGACATGCACTGTGGCTCTCCAGCAATTTTGGACATTTTCTGGCACAGCCGGATTTCCTCGTGCAGTTCTTTGAAGCGAGGGTATTGAATGAGGGCGGTGTGAATGCGCTCCACAGTAATCTTGTTTGTCATGGCTTCCTCCTTGGGGAGGGCAAATCATCCTGGCTCCTGGGCAAATTGTATGTGATTTCCCACCCCTCATTGGCTAAAGATGCCTGCGGGCCAGTGTCCAGAGGCAAGGAAGGCAGTTGCTCGCCTGCTGGCTGTAGCGGCAAGGATAGGGGAGTGGCTTGCCGGTCGGCCAAGCTGGCCGGTTGCCCACTGCTATCCCATCGAGCAATGTGCGCGCGTGTGCTGGTGCGCTTGCGCGAACGAGCTTGGTCCACAATATCTTGGATGGCGCGCTTGGCCCGGCCCAAGGCCGCCAAGTCAACCGTGTCTTGTTGGCTGAGAACAAACCGGCGAATCACGCGGTGTTTCCACAGTGAAAGATCCCGTGTGTATTCCTGATTGAGCGCGGGGGCCAGGATGTATTGCCCATCGAGAGGGTTGTATACATAGATACGGCTCAAGTCGCCAGGGTGGAATTTGATCTTGGCTTTTTCACCTTTGCTCAAAGCATTGCGCAACAGGGCCAAGTCAGGCGAGTTGTACCGGATGGATTCAAAGTCAATCCCATAGGGTTGGATGGTGCGCCAATCTACCTGCCCCAGCAAAATGGCCAGTTCCTCGGCGCTGGCAGGCAACCTGGGTAGGAATCCGTTTTGGAGTGCTTGTTCCCATCGCCGTGCTGGGACACCGCCCAGGCCCTTGTGCATCCGCTCGGCATAAATGTCAACCAAAAAGTGGTTAAGGATGGCTTCGGCTTCGCCAAGGTAGACACAGGCCTGTCCCACACTGTCGTAATCACTGCGTTGGGCCGTGTTAGAAAACGTTGTGCCGGGTATGCCGTGGACGACGGTCGTAATTGTCCCAAACAGTCGCTCGATCTTGCCTTTGTAGTGAGGTTTTTTGATGGGCATTTGCTCCAGGGTAATGTTGAGTGCGAGACAAGCGTCTTGTAGGCTGCGGCCAACAAACTCTTTGCCGTTGTCTGTTACCAGTGTGAACGGGATACCATACGCGATCCAGTTGTGTTGTGTGCCGTACTTTTGCACGTTTTCTTTTGGGCATATGGCATGGTACAGGCACTCCATCACAGCATAGTAGCTGGGCGGCTCAAAGCCAAGGTAGTAGCCAAGCGGATAGCGGGTGGCAATATCCATGCAATCAGTCAGTGTGGCGCGGCCCAATGGCAGGTTGTCCTTGTCGTCAATCACGATCAAGTCAAGCTTGGTATGGTCTATCTCTACACGCTCCAGCGGCGACTCTACTTGTGGCCCAGCGCCAAACTGTGAGAACTCGCGCTCGGCAGCGTGTTTGCCGTGCTTGGCGATGAATACTGCCTTGATGTCCAATGCGTCAATGCGGCGTTGCAGGGTGTCTCGAGCAGGACAATCTAGGCGGTCCTGCTTCGCCCGCAGGCGGTTTTCGTCGTCTAGGCGGGCAGCCACTTCCCGTAGGAGATCTTCCACACAAGTCTTTTCGCGCCTGGCATACTTGTCTTCAATCACTGCATTGATGATGGCGTCCACTTCCGGCGGCACGCGCCATTTGCCCTTGCCGCCGCGCTCATCGAAATTGGGAATCAAGGCTCGCCAGTCGCGCCCGCTTCGTTCGTAATCGGCTATCCATTGGTAGGTCCTGGTCACGCTGACCTGATGAGTGCCTGGCATGTCCAGCTCTCTGGTTTCCAAAGCAGTATTGACTTCCCTGACGCGATTCTCAACGGTCTGGCGTGTGCGCATCTCTAGGTCAAGTAGAGGCTCAATGACATGCAAGCGAAACCTGGCAATGTTCTTTAGGTCTTGGGCGCAATCATCGGGGTCAAGATACTTAACTTCCGGCGCGGACTGCCCCTTGCGTTGCCTGACATGTTTGCCTTCTTCCACAAAGATCATGAAACCGTCGTACAGGTCGGCAATGAGATCGTTAAGGTCAACCGTCGTTTCTTCGCCGGTGATGGCATGTTCCAACTTGGCCTGGTGGTTAGGCAGAAGGCGCGCAATCACAAAAGCCTCACCCCGCCGCAGAATTTGTTTTCCGACTGAAAGGTATTGCGCGCTCACCGCATCCCTCCTGTTGAGGTCTGTCGGGGCCAACTCACAGGCGAATGAACCGAGATCCGCCCATCGTCCAAAGGGATGGCAAGCTCGTGGTGATACGCCATGTGCAGCGCCGCGGCCATGGTCTCAGCGGGTGGGATGGGAACCGCTGCTTGAACTTGGGCGATGGTCAGCGGGGTGTTTTGAAGGACAGAGTAAACCCAACCTTTCACCTCGGCTCTGATGACGAGGCAAGCGCATTGCCGCAGCAGTTTGATATTGCGCAAGCGCGAACCTGAGTGGATCTCCACATCGGTGACAACTCTGAACTGCCACCCTTGTCTGACGGCAAACTCGTGAGCGGCAGCAATTTTGAGTTGATTACCTTCGCTGCTGACCAGCGCCTGCGGCTTGCACTCTATCAGGATGTGTTGGCCAGGCTTGACCACAAGGAAATCCGGTGTGTAGCGCAACAGTTTACCCTCGTGCCGGTATTCGATGGTGAGTGGCTGGTCTTCAAAGTGGATGACATCGGCCTCATAGTCCAACAGGTACAGGTAGTCGCGCTCAACGGTGGACTCGAACTGCACCATGCGTTTTGTCTTGAGCGATGGAAACTTGCCGACAATGTTCCCGCCGCGGTTAGACACTTTTCTGACTGACATAGAACCTCCTCGAATTAGATATGCTTGGGCATACACAAGTATTGCCCTCGAATGTTTCTATGTTAGCAGAAAAGCAGGTTCGCGCAGGATTGTGCCCCATTCTTCAATGATGCAGGAGTATACAATTGCGAGGACGGCGTGTGGTCATATTTGAGGATGCAGCGGCCCCAGTTTTAGGGCAGTCCGGTTATCTTACACAAAAGGCGTGCGACAGAGAATTAGGCCAGTCCCGTTAACTTGCACAATTTCGCGCGCTTTAGGCCAGTCCCGTTAAGTATGTTTAGGCTAGTCCCGTTATGTTGCCTACCCAGTCCCGTTAACTTGCCTCACAGTCCCGTTAACTTCCAAATCCTACACCACTATAGGCCAAAATGCGCTTGACACCACATTCGCCTTGTTGTATACTCCTTGCAGTTGCAAGTAATCGCAACTGCAAGGAGTTGCTATGTCACATCATCATGCTTTGGTAGCAGAATTGCGCCAGCGCGGCATCCGTCTGACGCCGCAGCGCGAAATCATTTTGGATGCCATCCGGCACGAAGACGAGCACCTGAGCGCCGACGAGATTTATCGGCGCGCGCACCGGCGCAGCCCGGCCATCAATCGCGCCACAGTCTACCGCACGCTGGAATTGCTGCAAAAGCTGCACATTATCCACCAAATCAACTTGGGCGATTGCGTCCGCTACGAGTTGTGCCAGGGCAAGCCGCACCATCACCTGGTCTGCAAAGTATGCGGCCACACGGTCTCACTCGATCACGCCCTCTTGCGCCCGCTCGAACGCAAAATCAAGCAACAGTTTGGTTTTAAAGCGCAAATGGAACATATCGTCATTTACGGGCAATGCCCCAAATGCCAGAAAAACAACGAATAAGGAGAAAAGAAAATGTCGTATTCACCCACTCCCATGCATATTCCTGATGGATTTTTGTCCCTGATTGTTTCAATCGTATTTTGGGCAGCGTCAATTATTTTGGTTGGCTATGCCCTCAAGCAAGTGAACCACGACCTGGGCGAGCGGCAAGTGCCGTTGATGGGCGTGCTGGCAGCTTGCATCTTTGCCGGGCAAATGCTCAACTTTTCGGTGACGGGGGGCACATCGGGCCATCTGCTGGGCGCGGCAATTGCCACGATCTTGCTAGGCCCGTGGGCCGCCATTCTTGTCATGACGTGCGTTGTGGGCATCCAGGCGCTCATCTTTCAAGATGGCGGATTGCTGGCGTTGGGTGCCAACATTTTCAACATGGGCATCGTCGGCGTGGCCGTGGCCCATTTTGTCTACCAGACCATCCAAAAATTCGCCGGCGGCAAGAGGTGGGGCATATTTGCGGGGGGATTCATCGCCGCGTGGGTCTCTATCTTTGTCGCATCGCTGGCGTGCGCGCTGCAACTGGCGATATCTGGCACGTCGCCAGCCAATATCGCTGTGCCGGCCATGGCTGGCATTCACACTCTCATCGGCATCGGCGAGGGGCTGATCACACTTGGCGCTTTGATATTTTTGTACGCCGCCCGCCGCGATTTGCTCCAAGCGGGCCAGGCCAGTCCGGCTAGCAGCAAAGTAGTATGGGTTGCCGGGTTAGTCATCATCATAGCCTTAGCCATACTGGCGCCGCGCGCCTCGACCCACCCCGACGGGCTGGAATGGGTAGCCGAGCAAAAGGGCTTTTTGGGTTTGATGCAAGGCCCCACGTATGAGATCATCCCAGATTATGTGTTCCCCGGCGTGTCCAACGAGTCGGTGGCAACCATCCTGGCGGGCGTCATCGGTTCATTAATCGTATTGGGCGTAACCCTGGGAGTAGCCTACGCTCGACGCAACCAAAAGGCGGTTGCCGACTAGGTTCGCCATGCACATCCACTTTCTCGATCCATACCGGCCGCGTTCAAGCGCCATTCATCGGCTCGACCCGCGCGTCAAGTTTGCGCTGGCCCTGGCCTTTATCTTGACAACGGCCCTCACGCCGCCGGGAGCATGGCCCATTTACATTCTGCTCTTTTCTCTTGCCATCTCCATCGAGGTCATGTCGGAATTGGGTGTGGGCTATGTGCTCAAGCGCGCCCTGATTGCTCTGCCATTTGCATTGGCCGCATTGCCCATCCTGGTTACAACCAAAGGAACACCGCTTGCAGCATTGCCACTTGGGCCGTGGACAGCGACAATCACGCTGGAAGGCCTGGGACGTTTCGCCAGCATTGCGGCCAAATCGTGGCTTTCGGTGCAAGTAGCCATTGTCCTGGCAGCCAGCACACCTTTTCCAGAGTTGTTGGTGGCCATGCGAGCCATGCGGATTCCGCGCTTGCTGGTAGCCATCGTCGGCCTG
>JBGSMF010000189.1:0-18733 GCA_041740315.1 Thermoflexales bacterium | reverse complement strand
ATGGCCATGTACAGGCCGTTAGCTGTGGCTGGGTGATCAGGGTTGTTTTCTTGCACAAGCGCCATCAGCACCGGATTGGTTGAAAAGACCACCAGGCCCAGCGCAAATAGCGCCGGAAAGACTAGCCAGCCGCGCGCGGCCAAAAATACCAGCATCAATATTGACGCGGCAATCATCACAAAAGCCAGCACGCGGCGGCGGCCTATACGGTCGCTGATGGTGCCGCTGCTCAGTGCCCCAATGGCGGCGGCCAATTCCATGACAGAAAACGCGCCGCCGGCCCGCCACAAGCTGGCGCCTTCTGACGAAAGAAAAGTGGGCAAAAAAGTGCTCAGCGCCGCCGACATGAAACCCTGCGCAACAATAATGCCGGCCACCGGAAGCATGATCTTGTAGAGCTCATGCCAGACAGTAGCTCCATCCCTCCCCGCGCGATTGGCGGGGCGCGCGCAATCATTGCACAGCCGCAAGTAAAGGATGATAGAGGCGGCCACACCAATGGGAATAAAGCGGTAGGCGCCCTCCAATCCCCACCACGATACTGCCGCCACCGCTAACAGAGGGCCTGCTGTGCGGGCCATCTCACCGCCCAGCATGTAAAAGCTCATGCCTTGCCCCACGCGCTGGCCAGAAACCCGCGCGATCATGACCGGGGTTGGCACATGCCAGGCGGCGGAACTGATACCGGCCACGAACAGCAAAAGAGCCAGTGATGGGTAGCTAGGCGCAATGCCCACCAGGCACATGGTAGTTGCCGTGACAGTGGGCGCAAGGATAGCCAGCCAGCGCAAATTGCCCCGATCGGCCAATATGCCCAGCAGAGGATTGATCAGCGAGGGAAATTGCAAGATTGAAGAGAGCGAACCGGCCAGCGTGAGCGAGAGGCTCAGCTTTTCGATAAGCAAAGGCAGCAGCGGCGCTAGAAAACTGGCAAAGACATCATGAACAAAATGCCCGCCGCTGATGAGCGCCACTTGGCCCATTTGAAATGTGGCGGCAGGCAAAGTTTGCGTGTCAGTGGATTGAGCTATGGCCATTGTGATTAACAGTCTCCTTTGTCAGGTCGCCATCATTCTAGCCTTGAACAACGTAAAGGTCAACACGGTGAGACAAGGACGCCGCCGCGTTTGCCCAAAGCGAAAATTTGCACTATACTCTTACTATGCTTGGCTTGGAGGTGAATGATGAAAAAGATATGGATTGCTGCCCTGTTTGTTTTGCTTTTCTTGACCGCGTGCGCTTCGACCAAGCGCTTGCCCGCCGATGAAGCCGAGGCCTTTGCCCGCCAGGTAGATGCAATGAGCGAGAACTTGATGCAAGCCATCAACAATCATGACTATGAAGCATACATCCGCGATATGGATGCAGAGATGCAACAAGCCAGCACCTCGGACAATTTTGAACAAGTCTATCAATTGCTCAGCAGCAAAGAAGGCAAATATCTCGACCGCAAAATGGTGCGGGTAGAAGAAAAAGGCCAATTCCGCGCGGTCGTTTATGATGCCCGTTTCGAGCAGGAAGAGTATGTCAGTGTGCGGGTTGTTTACAACATAGCTGGCGATACTCCTCTGGTCAGTGGGTTGTGGTTCGATTCGGTCAAATTGCGAGAAAAGTGAGGCGCTTTGAGCAACACAAACTATGACCTCAGGTCTGTCAAATTGCCGCGCATGGCAGGCGGCGTTTTGCGCTTGTTCGCCGGCCTGATTGAAAGCCCCGCCACTCGCTGGCTACTGGTCGAGCGTTTGTTGCATGACGCCGGCGTCACCGCGCTGCGTGAGCTGGCCATAGATGAACCCCCTGCTTTTCAACCTCATTTCCCATATCAGCCTCTTGCAGCCGGAGAGTCTTTTCCTTCATTGCCTGACCTGGCAAGTTGGTCTTTCCAGGCGCGCCAACGCCAAAAAGGTTTCCCGTTCACCACCGTGCAAGATTATGCCCAAGCCTACCGTTCGGGCGCTGCGTCGCCCGAGGCTATAGCCCAGCAGGTGCTTGCGGCCATAAAAGCGAGTGACGCGGCCGAGCCGCCCTTGCGCGCGTTTATTGCCTGTGACCGCGACGATGTTTTGGCCCAGGCGCGCGCCTCTGCCCAGCGATTTCAAGCCGGCAAGCCGCTTGGCCCATTCGATGGCGTGCCGGTTGCCGTCAAGGATGAAGTTGATCAGCTTCCTTATGCCACAACGGTTGGAACGTGTTTCTTGGGCCAAGAGCCTGCGCGCCAAGATTCTACAGTGGTAGCCCGCATGCGGGCGGCAGGCGCGATGTTGATTGGCAAGGCCAATATGCACGAGATTGGCATTGGGGTGACCGGCCTGAATCCGCATCATGGCACAGTGCGCAATCCGTATCACACCGGGCATTATACAGGCGGCAGCTCTAGCGGCCCTGCGGCGGCTGTGGCGGCCGGGCTTTGCCCGGTGGCTATTGGCGCAGATGGCGGCGGCTCAATTCGCATTCCGGCGGCGTTTTGCGGTGTGGTGGGACTGAAACCTACCTACAGCCGGGTGAGCGAGTTTGGAGCAGCGCCGCTGGCGTGGAGTGTGGCTCACCTGGGGCCTATTGCGGCCACTGCCCAAGATGCTGCGCTGGCCTATGCCGTCATGGCTGGCCCAGACCCCCACGATCCTGGCACATTGGGTCAACCTCCTGTCAGCCTGGCAGAGTTTGACAGGCTCAACTTGGATGGGCTGACGATGGGCGTTTATTGGCCGTGGTTTAACCATGCCACACCGGCTGTGGTAGACGTGTGCAAGCAAATGGTGCAAGGGTTCGAACGCTTGGGGGCACAGGTGCGCCAAGTTGAGATCCCCGAATTGGAAGCGGCGCGTGTTGCTCATGTGGTCACCATCTCGGCCCAGATGGCGGCGGCAATGGAACACTGTTATGCTGCGCATCAGCGCGACTTTGGGCTGGATGTGCGGGTGAACTTGGCGCTGGCGCGCTTGTTCACCGCTCGCGATTATATCCAGGCGCAACGGATACGGGCGCGCGCCATCGCGCATTTTAACCGCGTGCTAGAGCAGGTAGATGTCATTGTCACACCGGCCACCGCCTGCGCTGCTCCGCCTATTCCTGCGGACGCATTGCCAGATGGCGAATCTGACCTGGGCACGCTTACAGAAATTATGCGCTTTGCCACCACTTCCAACCTCACCGGTTTGCCGGCAATTTCCTTCCCTGCCGATTATGACGGGCAAGGCTTGCCGGTGGGCGTGCAGGTTATTGGTCGCCCTTGGGCCGAGCATGTCTTGTTGCGCCTGGCGCATGCCGCCGAGCAAATGGTGGAACGCCGAAAACCGCAGGTGCATTTTCAAATATTAGAGTAGCCAACGTATCCCCACACCTGCACTTGCGCCAAGCGCAGCGCAGGTGCAAGTGTACGTTGGCGGATGGGCATGGGGATGCCCATCCTGCTATTTCCGATAAGGTCTATTCTAAAGGAGGGAATCTGGTCATGACAACGATTGACGACTTGCATCAAAAATATGCTCCCACCATGCGCTTTTCGTTGAGCGAGCGATTTTTCCCAATGTCTTTGGATGATTTTCTAGCCTATTCGGCTTTATACATCAAAGGGCAAAACACGCCGCTTGTCCCCAAGGGCAAAATTTCTCTGGATGATTTGACCGTTCGCTATAACTCACGCGAGGTGTTTGTTCGCTCGGTGGAAGCCGGCCCGATGAATGGCGCCAATGTAGCCAAGGAATGGGGCGTGGCGGCGATTCGTTTGGTCTACGAGTATGCTCGCAACCCGGTGGCGGTCTGGAGCGAAGAGATGGCCCGCAGCGCCTATGATTGGTTCAGCGAAAAAACCAAGCCGGCCACCCGGCTCTTTTGGTGGAATGGGCTGCTGCTGCCCAAGGCTTACACCGATAGGCTGAACAATATGCGTGAGGACCTGCCACGCTTCAAGCTGTCGCAGGTGGTGAGGAACGCGGCGATTGAAAATTATGATGCCAGCCAGGGATCCGAGCGAAACTATACCTATTACTATCGCACCATGCAGCAAGGCGACTATATGGATTTGCAATACTGGTTCTTTTATGGCTACAACGACTGGGCCGGCGGCTATGATGGCTTTAACGATCACGAAGGCGATTGGGAAGGCTTTCACGTCTTTTTCAAGCTCGATGCCGCCAAGCGCCCCATCGAGCCGCCAGCCTACGTGTGCTACCTGGGGCATCATTCGCGCATGACCAAGCCGTGGGATCACCCCGATGTGCAAAAAGAGGGCACCCATCCCATCATCTATGTGGGGGCGGGGTCTCACGCCAGCTATCCCCAGCCCAGGCAGTATCCCTTGATGGCGCTTTATAACTTGATTGACTATGCCACCGGCGAAGCCTCAAAGCTGGATCACACCGAATGGCGCAACCGTATCCACCTGGATACAACTCCCTGGCTTTTGACTTACCTGGGATCGTGGGGCACGCGCTATTGGTTGTCGTTGGAATGGGCGCGATTATTCTTGGGGATATTGGCCGCGCCGCTGCTTGCCAAAGAAGTGGATTTGCCGGGCGTCAGCGCGCCACGCGGCCCCAAGTTTAGCGATGAGGGCGGCGAGCGCGCCACGTGGAGCAACCCGGTGGAATTTGCCGGACTGACTTGATCAAGGGCAAGGATGGAACAAGAGTGTCCACAATAGATATCTTGCGAGCTTTGCAGAGCGAGGTGGGCAGCCGGCGCGCTGGCACTGCTGGAGAGCGCCGCGCCCAAGAATGGCTCAAGTCCAGGTGCCAGGTGTTGGGGTTGCCGGTGGAACTGGACGAGTTTACATTCATCGGCAGCGAGTATTATCGCTCTATGTTTCAACTATTTATTTTTGGGTGGACTGCCATTAGCATTACATTGTCATTTTCTGGTCAGCCTCTGTTAGGCGCGGCGGGTTTTTTGTTAATGTTTCTCTATCTCAACCTGGCTCATAAGCATGTCGAGGTCAGGTTGGCCCGCGCGCAGAGCTACAATGTGATTGCCGGCCTGCGCCGGCCCATCTCAGACTATGTGTCCAATCCAAACAAGGGCATAGCTTTTCTCATTTGCGCCCACTATGATACACCCCGCAACGCGCCTTTCTGGCAGAGCAGGGTGCGCGGCGCGATGCGCTTTTTGTTGCCGCTGTCGTTGATTGGCATCATTTTGTATATTGCCTTTATGATGTTACAGGCCCTGGCTATCCTGATCGAAACGGCAGGCACAGCCGCCCCCTCTGCCTTTCTTGCGCCGTTTGCTTCTTGGATAGGCTGGGTGGTATTTGCAATGACGGCGCCACTGGTTTTGTACATATTGCTGAGCGCCTTGAGCAAATTTGTGCTCCACAAGACAGATAGCCCTGGCGCTGATGACAACGGTTCTGGGACAGCCGTCGTGCTTGATCTAGCGCAACGGCTCAAGGCGGCCCCGCCCGCAAAGGCCGAGGCCTTTTTTGCTTGGTGGGGAGCCGAAGAAAGCGGGCTGTTTGGTTCGCGCCAATTTGTGCGCCGCTTTCATTCACAGCTAGACAAGAACAAGCTGTACGTGATTAATGTTGACTGTGTAGGTGTGGGCGAAAGGCTCACCGTTCATACTGGGCAGGGCATTATTCGGCGGCGGGCCACCGACCCGTCTATCGTGGAGCGGATCGAACGCATTGCGGCTGGCCTTGGGGTCAAGACTATTCGCGCCTGGGAATCAATCATTTCCGGCGGCTCGTCTGACCATGCCGAGTGGGTAGATCGCGGCTATACCCAGGCTATTTCGTTCTTTCGAGAAAACTATTGCCCGCTTTCGCTGCCAGCCAAACTGGTGGCCTGGCTGTTGCGCATCCCCGATGCCAGCCAACTGGAATTGAACCACATCCACTCGCCCGATGACACGCTTGAGGGAATCAACCCGCAGGTCTTGCAGCAAACCGCAGATGTTGTCGAAGCGTGCTTGCGCGAGATTGATGCTACGATAAGACAGGAGAATCAATGAGGAAAATTTGTCTGGCTATCTTGGCGCTTGTTGTTGCTCTGGGTCTTGTGCAATCAACCCAGGCTCGGCAGGCTCCTGTCAACTTGATCCGAAACCCAGGTTTTGAAGGCGAGTATTCTTCCTGGAATTATGTCAACGAGGCGCAGGTGGCGCCAGAGTGGACGCCCTGGTGGCGCAACCGCACCGAGGCCGACCCGCCGGCAACCTTTTTCAGGCCGGAATACAAAAAGGCCGATGGTTATATTTACCCCAACCGGGTGCGCAGTGGAGCGGCCGCGCAACAGTGGTTCACTTTTTATTCCTCGCACCAGGCCGGCATGTACCAGCAAGTCTTTAACGTTACCCCCGGAGTGCGCTATCGTTTTACCATTTGGGCGCAGGTTTGGTCGTCTGTCAAAGATAACCCTGATTATTCAACAGAGCCAGCCTATCCTAATTTGCAAGTGGGTATTGACCCCACCGGCTATTGGGATCCATGGCAAAGTACGGTGGTATGGTCGGGAACCTATGCCTTTTATGATACCTGGGGGCAATTATCCGTAGAAGCAGTGGCGCAAAAAGATACTATCACGGTTTTTATGCGCTCGCAGCCCGAATTTACTGTAAAGCACAATGATATGTATTGGGATGATGCCGAGCTGGTGGCAGTAGGGACGGGGGCGCTTCCGGCGGCCACGCCCACCCGCAAGCCGGCAGGCACGCCCACCCAAATGCCGGCGGGCACGCCAGCGCCGTCACCTACACTGGGCACGCCCAAGCCCACAGCTACTTGCGCGCCGCCGCCGGCCGATTGGGCGACCTACAAAGTGCAAGCCGGCGATACGCTTTCCAAGCTGGCGGCCAAGCTGGGAACGACGCTAAATGCAATCATCTCCGCCAATTGCCTGCGGACGACCACCATTTATGTAGACCAGGCGCTTTTGTTGCCAGCCATTGCCACGCCAACATCGCTGCCAGTTGCGATTACGGCCACGGCTACACTTACAGCCACGGCCACTATCCAGCCAAGCGCCACGCCGATGCCCTCGGCTACGCCTACCCCAACACCCTCGCCCATTCCGCTTACCGTAATAGCTATGCCTACAATGGCGCCATTTACAGTGACGCCAGCTACGGCGACTCCAATGGCAATCACCATCCCCCTGACGCCACAAACGGGTCTAGTTTTGTGTGGGGGGGCTGCCTTGGCCGCAATTGTGCTGCTGGCCTTGGTCTTTTGGTTCAGACGGCGGTCAAGCCGATAGTCAAATTACCATCCCACTGCACAGCCATCCTTGCGCGGGTCGCTGCCGGCGCTTAGAACGCCGGTGATTGGATCTCGCAAAATAATCTGCCCGCCGCCAAACGCGCCGCGCCCAAATCCATCTACCGGCGCCAGGCGGTGCCCCCGCCGCGCCAGTTCGGCCATGGTGGCCAGGCTCCAGCCTTCTTCTATCATTACCACGCCACCGGGCTGATTGGCTCCCAATCCGGCCGCCGGGTTGCCCAGTTGCCAGCGCGGCATATCCAGCGCCTGCTGAGGTGGCATACCCAAATCAAGCAGGTTCACCAACACTTGGAAATGCCCCTGGGGTTGCATATAGCCACCCATCACCCCAAACGAGGCATATAGTTCACCCTCTCTTGTTGCCATGGCTGGGATGATGGTTTGGTAGGGGCGTTTGTTGGGAGCCAGGGAGTTGGGATGCTCTGGGTCGAGCACGAACAGCGAGGCGCGATTTTGCAGGCTGACGCCGGTGCCGGGCACTACCAGACCCGTGCCGGTTCCCATGTATAGGCTGTTGATAAAGCTGCAAGCGTTCCCTTCGCCATCAACTGCGCTGAGGTAAACGGTATCCGACCCAGGCATGGGGTTGCCATAGCCCACCTCTTTTGCGGCATGGCGTAGATCAATTTTTTGGCGGCGGCGGTTGGCATAGGCTTGGCTGATCAGTTGTGCCAGGGGAATATCGAACGCTCGCGGGTCACACACCCACTGCTGCGCATCGGCAAAGGCCAGGCGCATACATTCGATCATCACGTGAACACGCTCGGCCTCGCTCAATGCGGCCAGGTCAAAGCCACCCGCCAGGTTCACGGCAATGATGGCAGCCAGCCCTTGTCCATTGGGAGGACATTCATATAGCGTAATGTCTCGATACTGCGCTGTGATGGGTTTGTCCCATGTGCTGGTGTGAGCCGCCATATCTTGAGGCGTGATCCATCCGCCATAACGCTGCACGTGTTCGCAGAGCTTGCGCGCAAATTCACCCTGGTAAATGTAATTTTTGCCTTTATCTGCAATGCCGCGCAGTGTTTGCGCCAAAGTAGGGATGCGCATAATCTCGCCAGGGTAGGGGGCGCGGCCGTTGATGAGCAGTTCGTGCCCACTGAGCTGCTCTGGCCCGTTATCCAAATCGCCGCTGTGCCAGCCGGGCAGGCGCAACAATTTTTCCACTTGGGTAGCCCATCCGCCGGCAATGATTTCGGTTACGGGATAGCCATTTTCTGCTGTCCAGATGGCGGGCTGCAGCACATCTACCAGCGTCATGCGCCCGTGGCGTTCAATCAGGTCGCTCCAGCCGGCCACCGTTCCGGGGATGCTGACAGCGTGCCCGGTGTAGAGGGGCATTCGGCTATAGCCCAGCTTGTGCAGCTCTTGGCTGCTAGCCGTGGCAGGCGCTCGCCCAGATCCATTGAGCGCGCTCACAGTTTTGCTTTTAGCATCCCAATATAGCGCAAAGCAATCGCCGCCGATACCGGTGGAGGTTGGCTCGACCACGTTGAGCATGGCGGCAGTGGCTACGGCTGCATCGGCAGCATTGCCGCCGGCCTTTAAAATATCTAGCCCAGCCTGCGCAGCCAACGGTTGACTGGCCGCCACCATGCCATGAATAGCCAGCACATTGCTCCGTCTTGACCTAAAAGTGGCATCTATGTTCATGCTTCCTCCATGGAGATGCAGCAGTTACGGGAGTTTTGAGACAGGCACTAGTTTAAGCCTTTTGGCTGATTTTCGCCAGTTGTGTTGCTGGGATAGACCCAATTTGTGTTTAACACATTGCGCACATAAAACCTATGTGATACACTTGTATCCATATCACAAGATCAATACGGGAGTTTGCAGTGAACATGGCCCACTCGGTCCAATCTTTGAATATGCGGAATCGAATTATAGGCATTGACGAGCCTACCCCCTTGCTCGATGGCCGCCTTGTCAGCTATGTTAATCTGGATAATGCAGCCAGCACGCCAGCGTTGAAGGATGTGGCAGAGGCCGTAGAGCGTTTTTTGCCCTATTATTCCAGTGTGCATCGAGGCGCTGGCTTTAAATCACGCCTGAGCACAGTGGCCTATGACCAAGCGCACGAGATTGTGGGCCAGTTTGTGGGCGCAGATTTGGGCACCAATACCGTCATTTTTGGTAAAAATACCACCGAGGCGGTCAACAAGCTGTCTTATCGCTTGAATTTGTCACCTGACTCGGTGGTAATTACGACTCAGCTAGAGCACCACTCGAACGATTTGCCCTGGCGCGCTCACGCGCAGGTGGTTCACGTGCGAGCCACCCCCGAAGGGCGAATGGACGAAGAGGATTTTGACCGGCAATTGGCCAGGTTTGCCGGCAGGATTGCGTTGGTGGCGGTCACTGGCGCTTCGAATGTGACTGGCTTTTTGCAGCCTATCCACCGGCTGGCTTGCAAGGCGCATGCAGCCGGGGCCAAAATTTTGGTGGACGTGGCGCAACTGGCTCCTCACCGCAAGGTGGATATGAAGCCAGACGACGACCCAGAGCATCTCGATTTTGTGGCGCTTTCGGCGCACAAGATGTATGCGCCGTTTGGCGCGGGCGCGTTGATTGGCCCCAAGACGGTCTTTATGCAAGACGGCCCAGAGTACAGCGGCGGGGGCACGGTTGAGGTGGTGACACTGGATGATGTGCATTGGGCGGGCTTGCCCGACCGCGACGAAGCCGGCAGACCCAATGTGATTGGCGCGGTGGCTATGGCGGCTGCGGCTCAGGCGCTGATGGAGGTGGGCATGGATAACATTGCCGCCCATGAGGAACATCTCATTGTCTATGCCCTGGAACGCCTGGGGGCTGTGCCTGGCCTCAAAATCTATGGCGAAACGAACCCGGCGCGGGCCAACGAAAAGGTGGGGGCTATTCCTTTCAATCTGGCAGGCGTGTCGCATTTCTTGCTGGCGGCTATTTTGGGTTACGAAGGTGGCATTGGGGTGCGCAGCGGTTGTTTTTGCGCTCACCCCTATGTAGTTCACTTGCTGCACCTCGGCCCTCAAGAGGCCGCAACCTGGCGGCAACAATTGCTGGGTGGCGACAAATCCAACATGCCAGGGATGGTGCGCATTAGCTTTGGCTGCTATACCAATACTCAAGATATTGACCGCCTGGTAGACATGCTGGAGCGCATCACCAGGGGTGATTACAAAGGCGATTATCGGCTTGCGCCTGGCACGGGAGAGTACATGCCTGTAAACTACGAGGATCCACTGGCCCCCTTTTTTCTTTTAAAGCATCACGGTTAAATGTTCAGAGGAGGCATTCAATGTATATTGTTCACGTTCATGTTCATGTCAAGCCCGAGTTTGTCGAGGCCTTTAAACAGGCCACCATCGAAAACGCTCGCAGCAGCGTGCAAGAACCCGGCGTGGCGCGTTTTGATGTGATTCAACAGGCCGACGACTCTACCAGGTTTGTGCTCGTAGAGGTCTATCGTACTGCCGGCGACCCCGCCAAGCACAAAGAGACTGCTCACTACAACGCGTGGCGTGAGGTGGCAGAGCCGATGCTGGCCGAACCGCGCACCCGCATTATATATGCCAACATCTTTCCTGATGAAGACGGGTGGGCAACAACCGATCGGGTCATTAGCTATCACTAGCAGTTTTGTGACGGCACCATTCCCATGCGCTTTGAGTTTGCGACTGCTGCACGAATTGTCTTTGGCCAGGGGACGCTTTCGCAGCTTGGCCCAATTGCTGCCCAGATGGGCTGTAATGCGCTGGTGGTCACGGGGCGGTCCATGCGCGCTGCCCCTGTGCTGGATCTGCTGGCTGCCCGCAAGGTCAAAAGCGCGGTCTTTAGTGTAACGGGTGAGCCGACGGTGCAGGCGGCAAATCTGGGCGCGCAACAGGCCAGAGAGCTTGGCTGCGACCTGGTCATCGGCCTGGGGGGTGGCAGCGCACTGGATGCCGGCAAAGCGATTGCCGCCCTGGCCACCAACACGGGCGATCCGCTTGACTATCTTGAGGTTATTGGTCAGGGCAAGCCGCTTGCGCATCCTCCGTTGCCCTATATTGCCATTCCCACCACGGCCGGCACCGGCGCCGAGGTTACGCGCAACGCTGTGTTGATAGAGCCTTTGCATCGCGTCAAGGTCAGCCTGCGCAGCCCCCTCATGCTGCCGCGCCTGGCGCTGGTAGACCCCGAACTCACATTGACCATGCCGCCAGAGCTAACTGCCAATACCGGCATGGATGCCTTGGCTCAAGTAATTGAGCCGTATGTCTCGCAGCGAGCCAACCCCATGACCGATGCCATTTGCCGCCAGGGAATTATTTGTGCGGCGCGTTCGCTTGGGCGCGCGTTTGAGCAAGGCGGTGATGCATCCGCGCGCCAAGATATGGCTCTGGCCAGCTTGTTTGGCGGGCTGGCGCTGGCCAACGCTGGCTTGGGTGCGGTGCATGGATTCGCCGGTCCCATCGGTGGAATGTTCCCCGCGCCGCACGGAGCAGTGTGCGCCTGCCTGCTGCCGCACGTCGCTGCGGTCAATGTGCAGGCGTTGCGCCAGCGTTCGCCTGCCAGCCCGGCGCTGCAGCGTTATGATGAAATTGCGCAACTGTTGACCGGCAATCCTAACGCTACCATAGCCGATGGCATCACCTGGCTGCAAGAGTTGAGCCAGGCGTTGCGTATCGCTCCGTTGCGCTCGTATGGAATGACCTCTAATGATTTGCCTATTTTGATTGAGAAAGCGGCCATAGCCAGCAGCATGCAACCTAATCCAATCAAGCTTACTTTTGATGAAATGCATTGGGTTCTTGCGCGGGCCTTGTAATTTCATCAAATGTGCTATAATTCTCCCTTGACTTTTAACGTGATGATAAGGAGCTTACATGAAACTAGATCGCTCTTCGGGAATTTTACTGCATCCCACCAGCCTGCCTGGGCCAGATGGCATTGGCGACCTTGGCCCGCAAGCTTATCGGTGGATAGATTTTTTGGACGCCAGTGGGTGCGCCTTGTGGCAGGTCTTGCCGCTTGGCCCAACGGGTTATGGCGATTCACCTTACCAATGTTTTTCGGCTTTTGCCGGCAATCCCTATCTCATCAGCCCGGCGGCTTTGCTGGATGATGATTTGCTCACTCCCGCTGATTTGGCTGACCGGCCCGCTTTCCCTGCCGATCATGTGGATTTTGGGCCTGTAATTTCTTGGAAGCTCACTTTATTGGATAGAGCTTTTGCCCATTTTCAGGCGGATGCCTCGCCTGAGCTGCAGGCCGAGTTTGGAGCATTTTGCGCAGACCAGGCAGACTGGCTGGAGGATTTTTCTCTCTTTATGGCGCTCAAAGAAACCCACAACGATGGCGCCTCGTGGAATAATTGGCCTACTTCCCTGCGCCAGCGTGATCCCCAGGCTTTGCAGGAGGCCAGGCAAAGCTATGCTCAGGGGGTGCTGCGCCACAAATTCCGCCAGTTCCTCTTTTTCCGCCAGTGGTTGGGCTTGCGCAAGTATGCCGCCCAAAAGGGCATCCGCATCATTGGCGATATACCCATTTTTGTCGCTTTTGACAGCGCCGATGTGTGGGCGCACCCAGAGCTGTTTTACCTGGACAAAGAGCGTAATCCCACGGTGGTGGCAGGTGTGCCGCCCGATTACTTTTCTCCCACGGGGCAATTGTGGGGCAATCCGCTTTATCGTTGGGAGGTGCATGCATCAACCGGGTTTGCCTGGTGGCTGACGCGTTTGCGCGCCACGCTCCAGGTGGTTGATTTTATTCGCCTGGACCATTTTCGAGGTTTTGCGGGTTATTGGGAAGTGAAAGCCGGCATGCCCACCGCAGAGCTGGGCCAGTGGGTGCCCGGCCCAGGCGCGCCCTTTTTTCAGGCGGTTCAGGCAGCCCTGGGGACCTTGCCCATCATCGCCGAAGACCTGGGCGTCATCACGCCCGATGTAGTGGCGCTGCGCGATGGTTTTAATTTGCCTGGCATGCGAGTTTTGCAGTTTGCCTTTGCCAGCGACCCCGATGATTCCTTTTTGCCCCACAACTATATCCCCAATTGTGTGGTGTACACTGGCACGCACGACAATGACACCACCCTTGGCTGGTACAGCACTGCCCCAGAAAAAGAACAAGGCTTTTGCCGCCGCTACCTAGATTCGGATGGGCGAGATATTTCGTGGGCCATGATTCGCGCTATTTGGTCATCGGTGGCCAGCATTGCCGTTGCGCCCATGCAAGATTTTCTTGGCCTGGGCAGCCAGGCGCGTATGAATCTGCCGGGCAGTCTTCACTGTTGGGACTGGCGCATGCCCTACAATGCGCTCGACGATGCGCTGCGCCGACGCATCACCGAAATCAATTCTTTGTATAGTCGCAGCAAGCACTCGCCAAAGAAAACCTAGGTATTCCTATGCTATGCTGCCAATTGAGTTGGTTGGCGCGTCTCGGCGTTCTTGAAGAACAACCAGACCAGTGCAATGGCCGCGGCATACAGTGTGCCCGTGCTGATGAACAAGGGAGCAAAGCCATAACGCTGCTGCACCACCCCGGAAAGATATGGCCCCACAGTCCAACCTACTTCCCACATCATTTGCAGCATGCTGTTCACTGCTCCCCGCTCGTTTTCAGAGATTTGCTCCATGCAAAACGCCGAGTAAAGTGGATTGCTCATGTTCATCAGCGCGGCTCGCAAAAGAAAGGCTGCCCCTGCAATGGCTAAATCAGGCACAAAGCCCAAAACCAGCAAAAAGAACAGCGATGCTGCCTGCGTCAAGACGACGGTCTTGATTTTGCCGCCCGTTCGCTCGGTTAGCTTGGGGCCAATAACGGTGGCAAGCCCGGTGGTGATGGCCGATAGGCTAAACAGCACACCCAGTTGGTTATCGGGAATGGTGAACTTGGTCTTGAAAAAAACATTCATGTAGGGAATGAGTGTGGCTGCGCCGAAACCGATAATGATGTTGGGTGTGGCTAGTTTGAGCACCATGGGCCGGACGAGTTTTCTCAGGTCGGCCAGCGAGGGCGGGGGTAAATGCGATGGCCCTGACCAGCGCGCTTCTCGAATTAGAAAGAGCGGGATGAGCATCATTCCCCCGCAGATGACGCTGGCCAGTAGCACAGCCTGGTAAGCCGGTGCGCTCTCTGCGCCTACGCCCATCCGACCGGCGAACCAGGCCGGCAATTGCCCGGCAAACAGGTTGCCTGCAAAGCCTGCTATAGTCTGCAAGCCGAAATTCAGGCTAAACAACATGGTTCGGCTCTTTTCATTAGACGCCGTCACCATGAATGGGGCCAGGCTGAGAAAATAGAGCGAATTGGCAATGCCCTGCGTGGCTGCCATAGCGACCATGATGGCGGGCGATTCGGTGGTGACCTGGAGCCATAATGCCGCGGTGGCAACGCTCATGCCAATCAGCATGGCGCGCCGCCGCCCAATGCGGTCCGACAGCAACCCCATTGGCACACCCACCACCAGCGCCGCCCCTGACGGCACCGCGTTAATCAAGCCCAAAAAGTCGCGGTCAAACCCGCGCGCCAGAATATAGAAATTGAAAAACAGGTTAAAGCCGGCAAAGGTAATGCCGCTGATGATGGTGGCCAGCAAGAGCAGCCTGGCATTGGGCGAAAAGAACTCGGCTTTGGAAATGATGACGCCTATAAAGGGAATGCGCGGACGCTTGAAAAAATCCATAAGATGCAATGACCTTGATAATTATAGATGGACATGATACCATAGGTTGTCACCAAAGAGGAAGCGGATTCGTCATACTGAACGGACAAATGGCCATTATCAGAGATTAAGCGGCCAACGCATCTCCATGCGTTGGGCGTTTTGCAAGGAGCGCGTATGAATGCAATCGTGGCAGCAAAAGCCGTGGCGGCAGAAAGCTCGCCTCTTATACAAGTGGACAATATCCACAAGTCTTTTTTGATGGGCAAAGAAGCTGTGCAAGCTTTGCGTGGAGTCACCCTGGTTGTGCAACGCAGCGAGATGGTTTGCCTGATGGGCCCCAGTGGTTCTGGCAAGACGACGCTGCTCAATATTGTGGGAGGGTTGGAAGAACCCAGCCGGGGGCATGTGATTGTAGATGGCGAAAATGTTGTAGCGCTTTCAGAAAATCGCCTGGCCGAGCTAAGGTTGACCAAGATGGGTTTTGTTTTTCAAAATTACAACCTGCTGGCCAACTTTACAGCTCTAGAAAATGTAGAAGTGCCACTGGCACTGGCTGGGGTAGGGGGACGCGAGCGCCGCAAGGCGGCTGAAAGGCTGCTAGAGAGCGTGGGACTGGCCGACCGGGCTAAACACTATCCCACCGAACTTTCGGGCGGACAGCAGCAGCGGGTGGCTATTGCGCGCGCCTTGGCCAACGACCCGCCCATTCTCATCGGCGACGAAATCACCGGCGACCTGGATTCGGAAACCGGTTTTGAGGTGATGGAGGTGGTCGCTCGGCTGAACCGAGAGCAGGGCACCACCGTCATTTATGTGACCCACGATCCGCGCATGGCCAAGTTTGCCAAGCGGCTGGTGCAGTTGCGCGATGGCAAGATTACAGAAGATGTGACGGTATGATTGCTCGCTACGTTCTAAAAAGCTTTGGGCGTCACAAGGCGCGCACGGTTATCATGGTCTTGGCGTTGCTGGTCGTTACGGCCATGCTGGTGACGCTGAATAACGGTGTAGACTCGCTGCAGCGGCAAATTGTCGAGCTGGTAGAGGGGGTTTCAGGCGAACACGATATTGCCCTGATGCGAGCCGAAACTAGCCCAAGCCAGTATGTAGATATTGAGCGTCTCTCTGCTTTGTTGTATGCCGCCGACCCAATTGTCAAGGCGGTGTACCCGCGCTTTTACGCTACGGTTGAAATTCAGGGCAAAAACAAAACCGGCAACGCCTCGCTGGTGGCGCGCACACTTCAAGACGAACTGGGCCAGGTGACGGTATTGGAGGGCGAATATAACCTGGAAGGCGACCGCATCGTCGTCTTGCGCGTGACGGCAGACACCTTTGGCCTGGAGGTGGGCGATCAGGTTGACCTGAGCTATATTTTGCCGGTATCGCGTTTCAAAGGCCAAGACTTTCCACCCGGCAATAGCGTTGGCCGCGTCACGCGCCGCTTTACCATCAGCGGCATCGCGCTGGCAACCGGCCTGGGAGGCGGGGGGCAAAACGGCGTTTTGGCCGGTGTGCCCACCGTGCAAGATTGGCTGGGCGAGCCGGGCCGGGCCGAGCGGCTGGTGATGATGCTGGATGAATCTGTCTATGGCTCGCTCAATACACAAAGCTCGGTCTTTAGGGTGCGGCGCGTGGCCGAAAAGGTCTATGCCGCGCTCGGAGACGAGGTAGACACCTATACGTTTGGGCTTGAAAAGGCCCAGTCGCTTGACCTGAGCGATGTGGCTTTTGCAGTTTTGCGCTCTATCAGCGGCGTGTATGGTTTTTTGGTCATGGGTGTGGTGGGCCTGCTGGTTTACTCGATCATCAATACCAACGTGGAAGAGCGCCGCCGCGACCTGGCTTTTTTGCGCGTGTTGGGCGCCAAGCAGCATCACCTCTTTGGGTTGGTGATGATTGAGGTGGCGTTGATTGGCTTGGTTGGTGTGGGGCTGGGAATGTTGGCGGGGCAGGCCATCAGCGTTACCATTGTTTCACCTATCGCCAACCAGCTCATTGCCCAGGCCGGCGAGGGCGCAGCAGAGCTTGGCGTCAATTTTCAGATGACCATCACCCTCGGCGCAATGCTCTGGGCCGCAACGACGGCGAGTGTTGTGCTGGGGCTATCGGCCCTGGCCCCGGCGCGCAAAGCGGCCAACACCAAGGTTCGCTATGCTGTCAACCCAGGCTCGGCTGACAATATCCAAATTGAAGATTTGGCCCGGCTGCGCTCGCGCAAATTTGATATCCGCATCATCATTGCCGGTATTGTGCTCACCGTCATGTGGGGCCTGATCTTTATCGGCACCAACTTTCTCTTTGTGCAGGGCAACCAGGCCATCATCAGCATCTTTATGTTTGGCGGCTTGGTCTTGTTGGTGATTGGGGTGAGCCTGCTATTTTACGCGCTCACCATACCCTTTGAGCGTATTTTGATTTTCCTGAGCGGCCTGGTTTTACCCCGCCTGGCTTTTTTTGCCGGCCCCAATCTAATTCGCGCCAAGCAGCGCAACACAATGATTTCATTGATGGTGGTGTTTAGCGCCACCTTACCCACTTTTCTGGGGACGATGGCCGCGCTGGAGCAGAAAAACTATGATATCCAGGCGCGTTTTAGCAGCGGCGCGCCCATCATTGTTCAAGTGTCTCGCTGGAATTGGTCGCTATTTGCCGACAGCGCCAAAAACCTCACGCCTAGCACGGTGGACAAGGTGCTGGCCGTGCCCGGGATTGCCCAGGCTGTGGCGTTGACCTCGGCCTATCGCGCCGACGTGACCAACAAGGTCGAGCTGCGCCGGGTGGCGGTGCAACTGCAAGGGTTGACCGGCACATTAGATGGCATTGTTTATGCCGACCTGACCGAATACTATGCGGGCGGCCCCCAGGCCTTTAGGATTTTGGCCGAGCCTGATACCATTATCTTGGGCGCGGGCTATGCCGAGTATATGGATGTCAAGATGGGCGATACGGTGCGGGTGTACGGGGCCGGCAAAGACCACGTGGTTGATATGCGCGTGGTGGGCCTGATTGAGCGCATGCCGGGCTTTGAGGAGCTTTCACGCAACGAGAATAATGTCCGTTGGGGGCAATCGCCTGCTTTTGTTTCGCTAGATAGCTATCTGCGCCTGACCAATGACCCCAATGTTCAAGATATTTGCATCGGCGGTGTCTGTTCGCCGGCCGAGCGAGAACAGCAGGTCATCACGCGCATTTTTGCCTCAACGACCCCAACTGCCGATGCCGCCGAGGCGGTGGCCGCATTGCGCGAACTTTTTTCTGACCGCTCAGAACTGTGGGTGCAATCAACGGCCGAAGATGTCCGCACCACCGAGCAGACCATGCGCACGATGCGCATTTTGATGCTGATCATGACGGCGCTCTCGTTCATCACCAGCATCTTTGGCGTTTTTGCGGTGGTTTATGTGGCGGTCTATGTGCGGCGGCTAGAGATTGGCATGCTCAAAGCGATTGGCATGCGCCAGCGCGACCTGGTGGGCGCGTTTGCGCTAGAGGCGGTGATGATGACGGTGAGCGCTTCGCTGGCCGGGGTGACGGCCGGAACGGTGCTGGGTTATGTTTTCTACATCAGCAACAACACCATGCGCAACACCCCTACGCTGTTGACGTTTGATTGGATAACGACGCTGGCGATATTGATTATGGTGATTTTAGCCAGCGTCCTCAGCGCCTCGCTGGCGGCGCGCGGCACGGTCCGGCGCAAGGTGACGGAAATTTTGCGCGAGGTCTAGCCAATTTGTGTCTCATTGTCTGTAAATAGGGTAGAAACCCCTGCCTTTAGGCAGGCCGTTTTCAACACCGCAGTAACGACTAGGTCGGCGCGGACGGGCAGGCGGTGGTGGTAAAAAGTGACTGGTCGTCCGCGCCGGACGGGTTGACCCAGG
>JBGSMF010000188.1:0-31544 GCA_041740315.1 Thermoflexales bacterium | reverse complement strand
GAAATAGCAGGGTGGGCATCCCCATGCCAGTCCGCCAACGTATGGGGATACGTTGGCTACGTTATTTCCGATAAACTCTATTGTCTACCGCGAGATTATCTCACAACTGGTTAAAACAGGCAACCAATCGCTTTGAACCTTGTCAGACATTTGTCTTAAAACATCCAAAGTTTTAAGGTCTGCAAGCCTCCCCCCTATTGCCATAATCATCAGCTTTTGGTAGAATGGGGCACTCATTCAAGCAAAGTAAAGGGGTTGCGCCGTTAAAAATTTAGACAGGAATTATTTGTTGGCGCTTGTCGCCAATTTTTTGCCCCCCAGTTATTTTGAACCCCTTGAGCTTTGGATTTTAATCAAACTAATCAAACTAGAATCATAACAAAATCATAACTTGCAAGCCGATAGCCAACTCGAACCTTTGAGCAAGACCCAGCCGACTCTCAGGGCATTGTATTTACCGTCGGCGCGTTTTGGCATACATTAGACCTTATCGGAAATAGCAGGGTGGGCATCCCCATGCCAGTCCGCCAACGTATGGGGATACGTTGGCTACGTTATTTCCGATAAACTCTTACACAAATTGATATATTCACATGGAGGCAAGCATGAAACCTGACCAGGTCTGGCAAACAGCCTTGGGTCAACTACAAATGCAGATGACACGCGCCACGTTTGACACCTGGGTACGTCCGACCAATGTCATTTCATACGAAGATGGCATGCTCATCCTTGGCGTTCACAACGGTTACGCCAAAGATTGGCTAGAAAACCGCTTGCAGGCGCTCATCAATCGCACGCTGGCCGATATTGTGGGGCATAGTGTGCAGACGCGCTTTATTGTGTGGAACAAGTCGGCAACCCAAGATGATGGCGGTCCACTCTTGAATACGCCTCCCCCAGTGAAGGCAGAAGTCGAGCCAGAGATGATTGCAGACCAATCTTTTAAAAACGCCAACAGCAACGGCCTCAATCAACGCTACACTTTTGAAACATTTGTGGTCGGCCCCAGCAACCGCTTGGCCCATGCCGCCTCGTTGGCGGTGGCCGAAAACCCGGCTTCGGCTTACAACCCCTTGTTTCTGTATGGCGGAGTAGGATTGGGCAAAACACATCTGCTGCACGCGGTAGGCTATGAATGCATGCGGCAGAGCCGGCAAGTTTTGTATGTCTCGTCGGAACAATTCACCAACGAACTGATCAGCGCCATCCGCACGCAAAACGCCGCCGCCTTTCGAGACAAGTACCGCACGATTGACGTGCTGCTGATTGACGATATCCAGTTCATTGCCGGCAAAGAAGCCACGCAAGAAGAATTTTTTCATACCTTTAACGCGCTGCACGAAAATGGCAAGCAAATTGTGATCTCTAGCGACCGCCCCCCCAAAGCGCTGGTTACTCTGGAAGAACGGCTGCGCAGCCGGTGCGAGTGGGGCCTGATTGCCGATATTCAACCGCCCGACCTGGAAACACGCATAGCCATTTTGCATGCCAAGGCTGAAACACAACCCATCGCTGTCCCAGATCAAGTTATTGGGCTAATTGCTCACCAAGTGCAAAGCAACATTCGCGAGCTGGAAGGCGCGCTCAACCGGGTGGTGGCTTATGCTCGCCTCATGCATAGCCAGCTCACAATCGAGGTGGCTTCTAGCGCGATAGCTGATTTGCTGGCCCGGCCGGCCACCATCTCGCTAAACAGCATCTTGCACGTGGTTTCAGAGTATTACAACATTGACATTGATACCATTCGCGGCAAAGGCCGCAGCAAGGAAATGGTGAGGCCGCGCCAAGTGGTCATGTACCTGGCCCGAGAAGAAGCTAATGCTTCACTGCCGCAAATCGGCGAGGCCCTGGGTGGCCGAGACCACACCACCGTTCTCTATGGTGTGGATAAAATCACCGACGCAATCGAAGAGGATGATACTCTGCGCCGAGACATTTTGACCATACGGGAACGCCTTTACCAGCAAAGTATTGAAAGCTAGATTTTCCGTAACTACTCAGCCGGCATCCTTCGACTGCGTTTCACTTCGCTCAGGATGCTGAGTAGTTACTAAAAAATAATGAAAACTGCCATATTAAAGCAATTTCTATGGCGGTTTTTGTTTTGAGTGTGGATAACTGCCCTAATGCTGTGGATAACAAGGAGCTTTTGGGGATAACTTGCGATTAGATTTGAAAACAATTAGGGGCATGACTCCACCTATGGGGGTTCTACACGGTAACCGCACCCACAAGTAGATGTCGTATTTAATGGATATACATCAATTTTAAATTCAACATCCAACATTCCACATTCCTTCCACAGCAACACTGTATAATCTATTGGGCTTTATCTCCCATATATGCCGGTTGCCTCGCCTTGCCCACCCATATTTGGTGGATAATCCACAGACGGGCGCATTATCCCCATTATCCACACTGCCTACTACAGACTACTATAATTAATCATAAAGAGAATAATTATCTACATCAAATGGGGAGAGCCGAAACCACAAACCACACCACCACATCATTGGCTTGCGCGCTTGGCGGCATGAATGTAAAATAGAGGTAACTACTCAGCCGGCACCCTTCGACCTGTCTGCCGACAGAGCAGGCTACGCGCCGCTCCTTCGACTGCGTTTCACTTCGCTCAGGATGCGCGGCGCTTATCCTGAGCAAGGCCGAAGGACGCTCAGGATGCTGAGTAGTTACAAATAGAGCTAGCCGAGCCGCTTGTTTTTTTCTTGTCTGGGAGGAGACCATGTTAGCAATTGTCACAGACAGCACCAGCGATTTGCCACCAGAGCTTGTCCTTCAACATCAAATTCAAGTCATCCCGCTCTATGTTCACTTTGGCGAAAGTATTTTTAAAGCCGGCGTCAATCTGACCAACGAGCAATTTCTCTATCGGCTGCAGAGTTCGGTAAGCATGCCCACTACCCAACCCCCCACAGTCTATGATTTTGAGCAAACTTTTAAAGAGCTGGCAAGCAAGTACAGCGAAATCATCTCAATTCACATTTCTAGCCACCTGAGCGAAACGTACAAAATGGCCCTAGCGGCCAAAGAGATGGTGGGCAACCCCAATATTCATGTGGTAGATTCAAAAAGTGTTTCGGGCGGGTTGGGGCTGATGGTGATTGCAGCCGCGCAGATGGCGCTTGAAGGCCAGCCGGTGCAAGCCATCTTGAAGCAGCTTGAATCAATGATAACCCATCAGCGCCTTTATTTTGTTGTCAACACACTCGAGTATTTGCACAAAGGTGGGCGCATCGGCGGAGCCAGGGCCTTGCTGGGAACGGCGCTGCAAATGAAACCCCTCCTGACTATGCAAGAGGGGCATATAGAACCGCTCGAGTCGGTGCGCACCAAGCCCAAGGCCATTGCGCGTTTGCGGCAACTGGTGATTGATGGCTTGGCCGGGCGCACCCATGTGCACATGACCGTTAGTCACTGCGCCGCCCCCGACGAAGCGCATCGTTTGCAAGACGATTTGGTCTCGGTGATTGAGCCTAGCGCCCTAGTTTTCTGTGAAATTGGCCCAGTGGTAGCTGCCCACACAGGCCCAGGCGTGCTAGGAGTTGCGTTTTACAGTGATAGATGAGTTGATAGCGTTGCTAGAATGGCTGAGGCCATAGAAACTTATGAACAAGACAGTTGAAGGGGCGCCGCCAGATGCGGCGGACAAGATTGTTACCATCGAGCGCTTTATCATTGAGCAGCAGCGGGTGCACCCCAAGGCAACCGGCATATTCACCAGCCTGCTGTACGACCTGGCCCTGGCCGGCAAGGTGATTGCCCGCGAAGCCAGCCGGGCCGGCCTGACGCAAATTCTGGGCCTGGCGGGACGCATCAATGTGCAAGGCGAAGAGCAAATGAAGCTGGATGTGTTTGCCAACGAAACCATCATCCGCTTGAACAGCTTTACAGGCCGGGTGGCTGTGATGGCTTCTGAGGAATCAGATGGCGTCATTCCCATCCCGCCGCAATATTTGCTGGGCAAATATGTGTTGATTTTTGACCCGCTTGACGGCTCTTCCAATATTGATGTCAATGGCAGCATGGGCACCATCTTTGCCATTTATCGCCGCAAGAGCGCCAAGGGACCCGGTAAGTTGAAAGATTGCTTGCAGCCGGGGCACGCCATGGTAGCCGCCGGCTATGTGGTGTACGGCCCCAGCACCATGCTGGTATATACCACGGGCAAAGGGGTGCATGGCTTTACCCTTGATCCAACCCTGGGTGAGTTTTTGCTTTCGCATCATGACATTCACTTTTCGCCTGCCCCCAAGTATTACAGTGTCAACCATGGCTATGAACAATACTGGAGCAAAGGTGTAAAACGTTATACCCATTGGTTGCAAGGCCGAGATCCCAAGTTGCCCTCCAAGCCGCTTTCTGGCCGTTACGTGGGCACCCTGGTCGCCGATTTCCACCGTAATCTGTTGCAAGGCGGTGTGTTTTATTACCCGGCAGATGCCAAAACTCCTCAAGGCAAGCTGCGCCTGGCTTACGAGGCTGCCCCATTGGCCTTTATTGCCGAGAATGCCGGTGGCTATGGCTCGGATGGCACTCGCCCAATTCTTGATATCCAACCCAAAAGCCTGCACGACCGCGTGCCTCTCTTCATTGGCAACCGAGACCTGGTGGAAAAAGCCGAAGACTATATTCGCCGCTACGACCGACCCTAAGCCTGTTTTCCGCGCCCCGTAGGTTTTTATCCCCATGCAAGCCGATGGCCCAGGATGTTGTGTAAAGACACGTTGGCGGGCGACAAAAAAGCCTCCAGCGGTCAAAGCTGGAGGCTCTTGTCTTGAGAAAGTTCTTGTTTAGCGTGAAGCCAGGTGCATGGGCATGATGACGTGGGTAAAGTGCTCGTCACCCACCGGCCGGAGCATGGCCGGGCTGGTAGAGGTGGTCATCTCTAGCGTAATTTGAGGCGTTCCCACCACCGAGAGCACATCGAGCATGAACTTGGCGTTAAAGGCGATCTCGATGGGGTTGCCCTCTACCTTGGCATCCATCTCGCCCGCATTGTCGCCCGTTTCGGCGGCGGTGGCCGCCACCGTAATGTGCCCCAGGCTTTCTTCTCCCACCGCAATGGCCAGCCTGACAATGTTGGCGCTCTCGCGCGCAAAAACATTGGCTGCTTTGTAGGCTTTCATCAACTCGGCCGTGTTGATGGTGGCGCGGGTGCTCCATTTCTTGGGGACGATGGGGTTATAATCTGGAAAGTTGCCGTCAATCAACTGGCTGACCAGATCAACATTGTCCAGGTGGAACAAGACCTGGCTTTTGGCCGGGGTGATGGTGATGCTGACCGGGTTTTCTTGCGGCCCAAACTGCGGCCCACCGGCCCCCACAATGCGCCCCAATTCAGCCAGTGTGCGGGCGGGAATAATCACCGAAAGCGGCGTGCCGATAGGTTCTGGCAGCGCCGTGGTGCGCACCGAGATTCTAAAGCCATCCGAGGCCGCAAAGGTCAACTGCCCGGCTTGGGCTGAGGGATTGTTTTCAAACTTGGATAGGACGCCGGTCAGAATAGGTCGGCTCTCGTCGGTAGCGGCGGCAAAGGCTACCTGCTCTACCATCTGGCGCAGCGCCTCTGGCGCAATGTGAATGGCGTTCTGATCATCGGCGGTGGGGATGAGGGGGAATTCGTGCGCGTCAATGCCGCGCACGTTGTTGTCAAAGCGGCCGCATTTGATATTGAGGGTATGGGTGCGAATGCTCAACTCCATGTCCACCTGCTCGGCAGGCAGCGCGTTGACCAGGTCTACAAAGGTGCGCGCCGGGATGGTGGTAGAGCCTTCTTCCTGAACGGTTGCGCCCACCCAGCATGTAATGCCAATTTCCAGGTTGGTGGCGCTGAGCTTGAGGCGGCCGTTGTCTGTGGCGATCAAGATATTGCCCAACACGGGCAAGGTGCTGCGGGTGGCCACAGCTCGGCTGACAATAGATAACCCTTTGGCCAGGTTTTCTTGCAGGCACGACACTTTCATGGAAGCATCTCCTGTGAGTAAAGTGTGAAATAAGTTATACAAGTATACCTCAGGTTGGGCGTAACGACAAATCGCCCGCGTTTTGTGTTATAATTGCCAGCGCGCTTTACACCTTCCTGCAGGTTGGGGAAGATCGCCCAGTTTCTCATATTCCATCTTTTGCGCCTACGTTTAGGTCTATTACGTCTATATTTATGCCTATGTCAATTATACAACTTGATCCAGATCAACTTGGTCGCCGGTGTGATCCGGCGCGTTTTACGTTTAACAGCACGGCTGAATTGCCGCTCAATCCAGATATTATTGGCCAGCCGCGCGCCGCGCGCGCGATCGAGTTTGGCATTGATATGGATGGGCCGGGCTTTAATATCTTTGTGCTAGGTCCCAGCGGCAGCGGGCGAGTCACCACCATCAAGCGTTTTCTGGCGCAGCGCGCGGCCGCCGGCCAGGTGCCCCATGACTGGGTATACGTGCACAACTTTGTCCAGCCGCGCAAGCCGCGCGCCATTTGCCTCAAAGCTGGCCTGGGCAAAGCTCTGGCCGAGGACATGAACCAACTGACTTTTCGTTTGCAGACCGAGTTGCCCCGCGCGTTTGAAACTAAAGAATACGAAAACACGCGCGCGGGCATCACTCGCGCATTAGAGCAGGCGCGCACCGAGCAGTTTGCCAAGGTAGATGAGCCGGCCCGGCAAAAAGGCCTGGCATTGGTGCAGACGCCCAGCGGCTTGCTGATTGCCCCCATCATTGACGGGCAGTTGGCCGAGCCAGACACCATTGCCCAACTCCCCGCCGAGCAGCGGCAGCAACTGGCGGCCGCGCGGGCCGAGTTGGAAGATGCCCTAAGCGATGCCGTTCGCGTTGTGCGCGAGCAAGACAAGGTTAGCCGCGCCAAGCTTGAAGAGCTAGATCGGCAGGTGGCCGCGTTTGCCATTGGGCACATGATTGATGAGTTGGAGCTAAAATATACCCAATGGCCCGAAGTGTCTGAATATCTGGAAGAGGTGCGCCAAGATATCATTGCCCATGTGGCAGAATTCAAAGTCCAAGCCATCGCTAGTGAAAATGAGGAGGGGTCTGCCGCGCTGGCGATTGCTGACCCATCTCCCTTTGCCCGCTACCTGGTTAACGTGCTGGTAGATAACTCGGCTCAGGCTGGCGCGCCGGTGGTGATAGAATTAAACCCCACCTTTGGCAATTTGATGGGGCGCATCGAGCATGAAGTGCGCTTTGGCGGGATGGTGACCGACTTTACCATGCTGCGAGCAGGCTCGCTCCACCGCGCCAATGGCGGCTATTTGGTGATTCGAGCGCGCGATTTGCTGGAAGATGGCGACAGCTACGAGGCGCTCAAACGCGCGCTGCGGAATGGCGCTGCGGGCATTGAGGAACGCGGCGCTCAGACCGGGGTAGTGTCTACCATGACGCTGGAGCCGGAACCGATCCCGCTTGATGTCAAGGTAGTGCTGTGGGGAGGGGCGTCGCTATATTATTCGCTCTACGCCGCCGATGAAGACTTTCGCAAGCTGTTCAAGGTGCGGGCCGACTTTGGCGCAGACATGGCGCGCACGCCTGAAAACGAAGCGGCGTATGCCTCCTTCATTCGCGCGCGCTGCGCCGAGGAGGGCTTGCGCGATTTTGACGCCAGCGGGGTAGCTGCTCTGGTTGAGTTGGGCAGCCGCCTGGCCGAGGATCAAAACAAGCTTTCTGCCCAGTTTGGCGATGTGGCCGATATTGCGCGTGAGGCCTCTTATTGGGCCGGCCAATTGGGGCAAGCGCTGGTCAACGCCCAGGCGGTGCAACGCGCGTTGAGCGAGTGGCGCTATCGGTCTAACCAGGCCGAGGAAGAATTGCGCCAGCAAATGCTCGACGGCACGCTGATGGTTGACACAAGCGGCGCTGTGGTGGGGCAGGTGAATGGCCTGACCGTTACCTCGTTGGGCGATTACGCCTTTGGCCAGCCTTCGCGCATCACGGCCCGCACCTTTGTGGGGCGCGCTGGTTTGGTGGCCATCGAGCGCGAGGTTAGGATGAGCGGGCGCATTCACAACAAGGGCGTGCTTATTTTGCAGGGCTATATGGGCGGCAAGTATGCCGTCGAGCGTCCCTTGACGCTCAGCGCCAGTCTGGGCTTTGAGCAGTTGTACAGCGAGGTGGAAGGCGATAGCGCCGCGTCGGCGGAATTGTATGCTTTGCTGTCTAGCCTGGCTGATTTGCCCGTCAAGCAAAGCATTGCCGTGACCGGCTCGGTGAACCAACGCGGCGAAATTCAGCCGGTGGGCAGTGTGCACTACAAGATTGAAGGATTCTTTGATTTGTGCGCGGCGCGCGGGCTGACCGGCGACCAGGGCGTGATGATTCCACACCAAAATGTCCGCAACTTGATGTTGCGCGCCGATGTGGTGCAGGCGGTGGCCGAAGGCAAGTTTAATGTGTGGGCCGTTCACACGGTTGATGAGGGGATCGAGTTGCTTACGGGCGCGCCGGCGGGTGAGCGGGAAACAGATGGGCGATACCCGCCAGAAAGCGTGCATGCGCGGGTCGAAGCTAAACTGAAACAACTGGCCGAATGCACTGAAAAGAAGGGCGAAGGCAAGCCCGAAAACAACAAGGCCGCCGCCGAGCAGGCTGACAACCCGCCCGGCAATGGTTGAGATTGGATTAGCTGTTTTCTTCGGGCCTGGCAAAAATCATCCGCCCAGCGGCGGTTTGCAGCACTTTGGTCACCACGGTATCAATGCTCTGGTTGATATAGCGCCTGCCATCTTCTATCACAACCATCGTCCCGTCATCCAAATAGCCAACTCCCTGATTGACCTCTTTGCCTTCTTGAATGACCTTGATGTTCAGCAGTTCGCCGGGCAAAAAGACGGTCTTGACGGCGTTCGCCAACTCGTTCACATTGAGTATCTGCACTCCCTGCAGCTCGGCCACGCGATTCAAGTTGTAGTCGTTAGTGACGATGGGGCAGCGCAATTGCTTGGCCAGGGCAATCAGCTTGTCATCTACCTCACGCACATTTTTTACGTCCATGTCGGTGATGCGCACCGGCGCGCGCGACTCTTTTTGCAACTGGCCGAGCATATCCAACCCGCGCCGGCCCCGGTTGCGCCGCAGCGGGTCGGCCGAATCGGCAATGTGCTGCAACTCGTTCAATATGAACTGCGGCACCAGCAATGTTCCACTGATAAAGCCCGTCTGGCTGATATCGGCGATGCGGCCATCAATAATCACGCTGGTGTCTAGCAGTTTGAGTTGCTCGGTGGGCAAGCTCTCACTGACTTGGCTCCCTGGCGAAAACAATTTCTGCCCAATAATGTTGGCAATGTCGTTCTGGCGCGTGGTCATGATGACCATTCCCAGGTAGGCAAACAAGAGCGCGCATAAAAAGGGGAGCACCTGGCCCAAGGGCGACGGCAGCATGGAAAGAGGAAACGAGAGCAGCAGCGCTGTAACCAACCCCAAAATCAGCCCCATGATGCCCGCCGTCAGCTCTGGCGCGGGCAACTGGCTGATGCGACGGCGCATCAGCCTGATGGGTCGGGTGGTTACCCAGGGGGTCAAGATAAAGCCAGCCAACGCGCCCAGCAGGCCAAAAGTGGTGGCGTACAACTCGGCAGATTGTTTCAGCGATTCAGCTGCCTGGGTCCCCTGTCGAACGCCAAGGATTGCCAGGACAATCATGCCCATCATGCGGAAGAAAAATTCAACGCTCATAATCTCCTGAACAAGCGCCTAATCAACCGTTTTTGGCGCAAAAAGGCCAATTTTAGGATAGGCTCTAGGCGCAATAAACAAATAAAAAGAATGCCAAATGATGGCCCAGGGAGATAATGGGGGATATGCCAGAGCAGAAAAAAATGAGTCCTAATTCAAAAAAGAGAGAATAAACGCTCTGCTGACAATAAAGCAAAAAAATGTGCCTGGCCGTTATTCCCATAGTGCCACTGGTAAGTTTGGTTTTATAATAGCATTTTCAAGGTTAAAAGTCAATACAACGATTCTGAATTTGAATTATTAGACATTATCGGAAGTAAACGTTACCGCGTAACAAAACGCCCATTTTCATAGTGGTTGTGCCATTTCGGGCCGACCATTTCCTTATTTCCGATAAAGTCTATTGTATTTTTGCAAGTGATAGGCTTTCTAGCCTTTCATGTGACATGCGCCGGCAATTGCAGCGTAAACGTTGCGCCCGGGGGCGCTGGGTGAGGTTCCGTGGCGGGCCGCTCGATGGCCGGGCTTTGCGCCCATAGTTGCCCATCTTGGGCAACTGCCAGTGCGCGGGCAATGGTCAGCCCCAACCCCAGCCCACCTGCAGTCACTTGCATGGGGTTATCAGCGCGATAGAATCGCTCAAAGACGCGCTCAATAGCATCGGGAGCGATGCCGACGCCGGTATCGCTGATAGACAGAGACACCAAAAGCGGGAGGGAGGCCGATGGGTGTTCTTGTGGGCGAGCCGGGCGAATAGATATAATGATCTGGCCGGGCGCCGGCGTAAAGCGAAGGGCATTGTCTAATAATTGATCTACAATGCAGCGAGTATAGTCTGGATCGGCATATACCAATGGGGCGCCTGGCTCAACCTGGAGGGTAACCGTAAAGCCATCGGCCTCAATCCGCTGCTGGGCGGCCTCTAATGCCTCTTGGACAAGAGACTGCATGTCAACTGGTTGGCGGTGGGTGACCAGCCTGCCGCGTTCCAATTTAGAATATTGGATGACCTCGTTGATGAGCTGGGTAAGGTGCTGCGCCTGGTCGCGGATCTTGTCTACGAATTGCCTTTGAGCTTCGCTAAGCGGGCCGCTGACGCCCGCGCCCATCAACTCGGCATAGCCTTTGACCGAAGTGAGCGGCGTGCGCAGCTCGTGAGAGATGGTAGAAATGAACTCGGTTTTGGCAAGTTCGGCCTGGCGTTCGCGGGTGACATCACGCAGAACCGCCACCACGCCCAGCAAGTCGCCCGAGTGCGCCTGTACCAGGGCCAGGCTGGCCTGCACCGAGCGGTTGTTGATTTCAAATTCCATGCGGAATGCCTCCAGAACAGAAGCATCTTCTGAGGTGCGAAACACGCTGAGTGGAAGCGGGATGCCCAACTTGAAAACATCTTCTGGTGTCATGCCAATCAACTCGGAGCGCGAGAGGCCCAAGATGTTGGCGGCGGCAGCATTGACCATGATGATCTTTTCGTTCTTGTTGGTCACTACCACGCCGTCGGCAATGCTTTCCAAAATGGCCGCGCGCTGGCTGGCTTCTTCTTCTCGAATGGTCAACAGATTGGCCAATTCTCTGGCCTGGGCGTTCACGCGATGGTACATTCGAACGTTTTCAATCGCTGTGGCAATTTGCGCGCCCAAGGCTTCTAGCAGCCGCCCGGCTCCTTCTCCCAACACTTTCTGGTTGTGCGCATTCCCCACAATGATGATGCCGATGGTGCGGTCTTGGCATGTCATGGGCTGAACCAGGGCCGGGCCGGCCCTTGCCCCGCCCATCAAACTGTACAAAGGATGGTGGGCCAAGTCCGCGTCAGGTTCTAGGGTGGTTTGTTGGTTGCTTTGCACCGCCTGTGAAATAACGACATGCGAATGCAGCGGAAAGTTGATGGATATTTTTCCAGGGCGCGGCGGATAGGTGGACATCACCCCAATCGTCTTGTCGGCGTCGTCGCCAATCAGCGCGATGAGCGCTTGGTCGGCGCCGGTGCCCAGGGCAATGCCTTCGACGGCATTGGTTAACATGGTGGTCACGTTGGTTTGCGCCACCAGCGTGGTGCTGGCGCGCAAGAGCACCAGCAACTCTTGGGTCTGCCTCAGCGCGTGCTGGCTGAAAGCATGCAGCTCTCGCTCGGCGCTTTCCAGGTCTCGCAGCAGCCAACGCATTATGCCCACAGGCAGAGCGGCAAAGGCGGCTAGCCATACAGCTTGCCCCAGTGTATCCAGGCCAACTGTCCACAGCAGCGCCCCAACCCCCAACGCGCTCAGCACCGCCACAACAAAAGGCGAGCGTTCCTCTCGATTCAAAGCCAGCGCTGCCGCGCCAGCGCCAACCCCTATTGCGCTGAACAGGCCCCAAACAGCTATTATCCAGCCAGGCTCAGATTTGGCCAGTTGCCAAAAGCTTGACGATAGCGCTCCCAACGCGACATTGGCGGCCAACCCACCAATCAGCCACGCGCGCTTGACAGGCTGCGAGACAAATGGCGCGGCCAAACCCCATCCCAGCAGCAGCGCGCACAGGCTACCCAGGGTGCGGGCCAGTGGCGGGAGATTAACGCGCAAGAGGGCCAATGCAAGCAGCAGGATTTGAAGGACAGTAATGCTTGCCAGAGCAAGCCAGGCGGCCCTAAAGCGGCTTTCGGCCTGCTTTTGCCAAAGCTCGCGCGCCAATGCCGCAGCCAGCCCGGCGATAATGGCCATCGGCAGGTGCCAGATGATGATGATGGTGGTGGTGCCCCAAATTTGCTGTGAATCACCCAAAGACAAAGGCATGATTAGATTATACTATGCAAGAGGCAGGATGCAAGAGGCAAGAGGCAGGATGCAGGAGGCCCAAGTCTATTTGGCATAGAGTTGTTGGTAAATGGCATAATACTCGACAATGCGGCGAATGTACAGGCGAGGCTCGCTCAGAGTGACGGTTTCGTAGAACATGTCTGGATCATCGCCGGCGGCGCGCAACCAATTGGCGCTGCGGCCAGGCCCGGCGTTATAAGCGGCTAATGCAGCAAACAGATTGCCATCCAATCCATCACGCTGGCGCGACAGATAGTAGACTCCAAATTTGACGCTGATGTAGGGCTTGAACAAATCAGAGCGGGTGTAGCCGGTCCAGTCCAGACGGTCGGCAATCTCTTGACCTGTGGCTGGCATAATTTGCATCAAGCCGTTGGCATAGGCAGAAGAAACAGCCAGGCCTTCAAACATGCTCTCTTGTCGGATGACGGCAAAGACTAGCAGTGGATCAAGTTGGCGCTGCTGCGCTTCGATCGCTACCAGGTCGGCATAGTGCGTGGGATAATCTAACCAGGCCAGGTAAAGCGGCGCTGTGGTGGGGCTTGCCCCAACCAGGCGGATGACGCTATCGGCGGCAATGATGGAAGAGCGATATAGCCCAATCTCTCTAAAGGCAACGGCCAACTGGTAAAGCGCAACGGCATCGCCTGTAAAAGCCTTGCGCAGCGATTCAAACTCGTCGCGCGCCTCGGCCTGCAAGCCCAATCGCCACAGTTCGTGTCCTCGCATCCAACGCAGGTCGGCGGCAATGTCATCGCGCGGCGTGCTCAAGCGCAGCGTGTCGCTGAACCCCAAGCGCGCCGCCAGCCATTTTTCGGCAATTGCGCGTTCGGTCGTTTCATCCAAGCTCAATGTGTAGCTGATCGGTTTGAGCGGCGGGCGGCCTGCCAATTCCTCGGCGGCGCGTATGCCCCAAAATGTGGCAGGCGCAATAGACACAGCCTGGCTAAACAATTGGGTGGCCGAAAGGGGGTGGGTACTTGCAAGCAGCTTGCCTTGCCACAACAGCCCAGCCGGGGCGTAATCAGATAGAGGATATTTGGCATCAAGCGTTTGCCAGGCTGCAAGCGCGGCATCAGTGTTTTCTGCGCGAAAAGCCGCCAGCCCGGCGCGGTGCAGGCTTTCGCTGGCATGGTCGCCAAAAGGATAGCTTGCCTGGCAATTGCGAAAGGCGGTAGAGGCATCGGCATATCGCTGTGATTGTTCTAAAAGCAGCGCGGCTTGCCAGAGCGATTCTGGCGACTGGGCATGAGTGGGATATTGGGCCGCAAATTGCTGATAGACCTCAACTGCGCCATCAACGTCACCACTGCGAGCCAGTGTGCCAGCCTTGCCTAGCCAGGCATCACCCCAATGGCTGTTTTGTGGAAAATTGGCAATAATCAGATTAAACTGGCGCAGTGCGTTGGGTGTGTCACCTTGCGCGCGAAAAGCCAGACCTGCATAATAACGGCTATCGGCCACATGCTGGTCCAATTGGATTGCGCGGGTAAAAGCTGCCAGGGCGGGATCATAAGCCTGGGCGTAATAATCCACCAACCCGCGTTGAAATTCATCCACGCCGACCCCAGCCTCAACCAGGGCCACCAGGTTATCATAAGCATAGCTTGTCTCTGGAAAAGTGTTGACTACATTCAGATAGCGCTGGTACGCAGCCTGGCTTTGCCCCGCCAGCAAGAGCGTTTGCCCAGCCAAGGTTTGAATGCGTGCGCGGTAAGCGGGAATGGTGGCCACCAACAAGATTTCATCGTATTCGGCCAACGCGCTTTGATAATCGCCCTGGTGAATAAATAGTTGGGCCAGCTTTTCACGGATGCCCAATCCAAATGAGGTGGTGGGGGCATAAGCCAATGCTTGTTTATATTCACCTATGGCGGCGGCATATTCGCCGGCATCTGTTTGTGTATCGCCTATTCGCTCGCGCACAAAAGCCACAATCACATCGCCACGTAGTTGCAGGTAGCTGCCGTAATGCTCAACTGCGGCGGCGTGATCGGGCGGCTCTATCTGACGGCAGGCTTCGGCCAGCCAAAAGTGCGCATCAGCGGCAAGTTTGCCCTGGGGGTAAAGCTGCAAGAATCTCTCAAACGCCGCTATGGCAGCCTGGACATCACCATCCCGCAGCAGGGCCATGCCGGCCCCAAGCGCCGCCTGTTGGGCTTGCTCATCGGACAAGGGTTCGCCGCTCAGGTTGGCGTAGAGCTGGGCGGCGGTGGCGTAATCGCCATTGTGCATGGCGCGCTCGGCTTGCGCCAGGCGCACCTCGGGGCGCGGGGTGGGTGTGGGCGACGGCGTGGGCGTAAAAGTGGGCGTGGGCGATGGTGTGTGGGTGGGTGAAGGGGTAGCCGTGGGCGTGTGGCTGGGAGTGAGCGAAGGCATCGGTGTGCCAATCAAGTAATCGGGGAGCGGTAGATTGCACGCCGCACCCAGCAGCAAAAGGGCCACCAGCAGGAAAAGGGCCTTGAAATAGAGTTTGTTCGATACGTTTTTCATTAGGGTGCGACCAAGCCCGGTTGAGTTTGTCCACCACCGGGTTGCCGAGCCTGTTCGGCGCGAGTATGCCTCAACAAGTTGAGAATTCCACAATCCCCGCCACATTCTATCACAGGAATAAAGAGACGACCACATTGCCCGACCACACTGCCCGTTCGCGTTGGCGTGAGCGCACTGTTCAACCTGGTTGCCAATTTGCGGCTCTCCCGTTTTTGGCAGGAGAGCCAAAAATTGAAACCCCACATGGGCACGGTTTTGGGACGGTTTTTGCGCCCACGCACCCGGCTCGCCCACCACACCCACGCCGCCCACGGGTTCTGGTAGGGTAGACGTCTGGTAATTTAGACGCCGGTAAAAGGTGGAACGTTCCTTTGGTTTCCCGCAGAGATTTTGCTGTAGACATCTCTCCAGTTTCCAGGTAGAGCAGCATCCCCACACCCGCGCTGGCGCTTGGCGCAAGTGCAGGTGTGGGGATGCGCCAGATACGGGTATATGGAAACTGGAGTTTATTGGGCTTGCGCAAATAGAATATTTGTTCTATAATGTACAAGCTCTCCCTGTGAGGAGCCCTCCTTGTAAGGAGCATAATTCATTTGCCTGCCAGATCAACGCAAGCCTGGCAATTCCAATTTTAGAAAGGAGTTTCTAATGTCCCAAATGATTGCAATGTGTGGTTTGAACTGCGCCGAGTGCGAGGGTTATCTTGCCACTCAGGCCAACGACGAGGCCGCCAAAGAGCGTGTGGCTGCCAAGTGGGCGCAGATGTTTAATGCGCCGGGGTTGACGGCGGCTTTTGTCACCTGCGATGGCTGCACGACCGCCGGGCGAAAAGGCGGCCATTGCGCCGAGTGCGAGGTGCGGACCTGCGGCATGGGGCGCGGGCTGGCCAATTGCGCACACTGCGCCGAGTTTGAAGCGTGCCAGACGCTGGCGGGCTTTTTTCAATTTGCTCCCCAGGCCAAGGCTACGCTGGAAGAAATCCGGCGCACCCTCTAAAAATGCAGCTAGCCCGCCATTTTGGGTGGGCTGGCTGTTTTTCTTTCCTTCATCTCAATCCTTACAAAACTGCAAATAACGAAAGTTAAAAAAGGTTGGGTCTGTCAGGTTTCCTCCTCGCTGCCGGCGATCATTCCTGATTGTAACTATTAGAGTTTATCGGAAATAACGCAGCCAACGTATCCCCACACCCTGTCTGCGCCAGGCAGGCTGGACGGGCAGTCCAGGGTGTACGTTGGCGGACAGGCATGAGGATGCCCGTCCTGCTATTTCCGATAAGGTCTATTGCACTGCCGCGCGATCTAGGCTAAAACGGCGTCGAGTTGATGGTGAATTTGATCGTTGGTGAAGCGAATGACGGTGTAGCCTATGCCCTGCAAGTGAGCAGTTCGCGCTTCGTCGTAGACTTTCTGTAGAGCGTGACTGTTGCCATCAACTTTGATAACCAGTTTGTGCGCAACGCAACAAAAATCAACAATGAATCGTCCAATGGGATGCTGGCGACGAAAGCGCAAACCCTCGATCTGTTTACAGCGCAGAGCCGCCCACAGTTTTTGTTCGGCGGGCGTTTGCTCTCGGCGCAGTTTTCTCGCTCGTTGTTGAATAGCCTCGGTTGTGCGCCAGCGTTTGTGATTGGATATTTCCCCCCTCTGGCTCTACCCGCGCCGCGGGGGAATTTTGCGCCCCCCTCTAGCTCCCCCCGCGCAGCGGGGGGAGAATGGCCCTCCCTCGCTTTGCGGGGGAGGGTTGGGTGGGGGCGCACCTCATCCCACTACCATCTCTTCCACTTGCGCTTTGGCTTTGGTTGCTCTGATTTTATCATGGTATAGGAAAGTATAAAACTTTTCATCACTGCGAAGGCTTGTTGCGCGGGTTGCGGCACAAGCAGGCAAAAATTGCTTATTGACAAGCGCGCCCAAATCGAGTACACTAGTGGCGATAGAACGAACGTTTCAAAACCTGACTTTGCCAGCATAAACCATAAACGCGGAGCGCAAGTGCCTCAACACTTGCGCCCGCTGACCCGGCACGGCGAACCAAGCGCCACACCAGGCTGATGGCATGGTAACAGCTATTAGCATTTTTGCAACCATCGGTCACAAGGCAGCGCGCCGTTTGCGCTGTTTTTTATTCCCCCACCCAGCCCTCCCCCGCTTGCGGGGGAGGGTGTGGGAAGGGGTGCGGGGCCACACAAAGCAAAATGCCGCAAGTGTTAGGGCCACTTGCGGCGGCGGGTAGGCAACGGACGTTCCCACCCGTAAATCAATCATAACACGAATAGAAAGGACGGACAAGATGAGGATGAATAACACCAGTTTGCAACAAGCTGGGCAAATCGCCAGACGCAGGGCGACGTTTTCTCAGGACCAAAGCAAAGCCGCAATGTCACTGACGCTGCTGCTGACCGAGTTTCGGCAATATCTGGAGGCCGAGCTGGCCCAAGATGGCGTGGGTAACATTGGCGAGTGCAATTTGAACGCTGCCGCCCTCTTGAGCGACTTGTGTGAATTTATGGGGCTTGGTCCACAACAACACGCGCAGGTGTTGGGGCCGCGTGGCCTGGCGGCGCTGGAACAGCCGTGGACTAGCCGGCTGCCTAGAGCCAAGGTTCACTGATAGATGAGGTGAGGGGCAACCTGCCCACGAGCGATGTGGCCCCACGCTGGGCGGGTTGCCCCCGAAAGAGGTGACAAAATGAGCCAGCAAGTGACACGCGAAGAATTGGACGAGCTGTACAACGGCCAGCGGATGACGCTGAAGCAGATTGCACAGCGATTGGGTGTGGATATAACCACTGTGGGTAAGTGGATGGAAAAGCTAGGATTACCGCGCCGCACACCTGGAGAAACTCGCCACAAACCATTAGATGAGGCTGAGATTGTGCGGCTGTACATTGAAGAGCGGCAAAGTACATGCGAGATAGCACAACAAATGGGTGTTGACCCTAGCACGATTGCCCAGCGTTTGGATTCGTGCGGAATTGAGCGCCGCACACCCGGAGAGTCTAATCGCAAACCTTTGGATGAAATCGAGATAGAACGACTATACCTTGAGGAGCATTTGGATACATACGAAATTGCGCGGCGAATGGGTGTTGCCCCTGGAACTATTCAGGCTCGATTGGAAGAGCGTGGAATAAAAAGACGCGGCCAATCTGAACTACGGACTATCTACCCTCGGCGTGATTTTTCAGGCGATTTGATTGAAAAGGCTTACTTGCATGGTTTCTGCATTGGCGATGTGGCGGTCAAAATGAACGGCGATTGGCCAGGCTGTACGACAATTCACGCGAGCACTGGCACAACTAAACCGGCTCAACTTAACTTGTGCAACGAATTGTTTGGTTCTTATGGTCATGCGAGCATCCGCAAGGGGGCAGATGGCAGCTATAATTTTCAGTGCCGGCTTAACATGAGTTTTTCATTCTTGCTCGAAAAGCAAGATTGTATTCCATTGTGGATTATAAGAGAATCCGAGGGTTTGCAATCCGCAACTTGGGACCCTAATTTGTATTTAGCCTTTATTGCTGGTTATATTGATGCCGAAGGTTGCTTTTTGGTAACGAAGGATGGCAAAAAAGCCCATTTGATGCTAGATTCATGTGATGTGGGGTTGCTACAACAAATACACGATATATTCAATAATCGCTTGGAAATTATCTGCCCACCTGTGCATTTGGTTAAACCCAAAGGTACACCTACTCAAAACAAACGCCAGAGTGACAAAGTGTATTACACCAATAAAGACTGTTGGCGTATGGGTGTTTATCGCAAAGTATCTGTGCTTCGGTTGTGCGAGTTATTTGAGCCATACCTGAGGCACGCCGACCGGCGGGCGGATATGTTTGCGGTGTGGGCAAACGTGATAACCAGAGGAGTATAAAAAACCTCCCGAAGGCTCGAAACCTTCGGGAGGTTGGTGGTTCACTATGTCCCTGCTTCCCAGCTAGACAGGTATTTTTCTTGCTCGGGTGTGAGAGTGTCAATCTCAATCCCCATCCCGGCCAATTTGAGGCGGGCAATTTCTTTATCAATTTCTTCTGGAATAATATATACGCCAGGTTTTAGATTCTTGGACTGTTGGCGCATCCACTCGGCCCCCAAAGCTTGGTTGGCAAAAGAACAATCCATAACGGCTGAAGGGTGTCCCTCGGCGGCGGACAGATTGACTAAACGGCCTTCGGCCAGCAAGTAAATATGGCGGCCATCGGGCATGGTGAATTCATCTACAAATTCGCGCACGCGCCGCTTGCCGGTCGCCATTTTTTCCAAGGCGGGTATATTGATCTCAGAGTTGAAATGACCGGAATTTGCCATGATGGCACTGTCCTTGAGGACCTCAAAATCATCTGCATCTATAACATTCAAATCGCCAGTCGAAGTAACAAAGAAATGTCCAATCTTGGCGGCTTGGTTCATCGGCATGACCCGGTAGCCATCCATCACAGCTTCTATCGCTTTGATGGGGTCAACTTCGGTGACGATGACATTCGCCCCCATGCCGCGCGCGCGCATTGCAATGCCGCGCCCGCACCAGCCATAACCGGCCATCACAAAATTCTTGCCGGCCAGCAGCACATTGGTGGCGCGCATAATGCCATCGAGGGTAGACTGCCCCGTCCCAAATCTGTTATCATACAGGGTCTTGGTCCTAGAGTCATTCACGGCCAAAATGGGGAACTTTAATGCTCCATCCTTTGCCATTGCGCGCAGGCGAATGACGCCGGTGGTGGTTTCTTCGGTGCCGCAGATAACATCGGGGATCAGTTCGGTCCTTTCTTTATGGAGGGTGCTCACCAGGTCGGCCCCATCGTCCATTGTCATGTGCGGTTTGTGATCCAACGCGGCCCGGATGTGCTGGTAATAGGTTGCATCATCTTCGCCCTTGATGGCATAGACCGGGATTTCGTAATGCGTGACGAGCGAAGCGGCCACGTCGTCTTGGGTAGACAGCGGGTTGCTGGCGCACAGCACCGCATCGGCCCCGCCTGCCTGTAATGTGCGCATGAGGTTGGCGGTTTCGGTGGTCACGTGCAGGCAGGCGCTGATGCGCACGCCCTTGAGCGGCTGCTCTTGCGCAAAGCGCTCGCGGATCTGCCTGAGCACCGGCATTTCTTGCTCGGCCCACTCGATGCGGTAACGCCCGCCGGTGGCAAGGTTTAGATTCTTTACATCGTGTTCGACTGTCATTGTCACTCCTTACAAAAGTTTTTAACCACAAAGGGTATCGAGTATCTACTCAGCCTGTCATTCTGAGCGAAGCGAAGAATCTGGTTCGCCGGGCACTGAGACCCTTTGCTTTGCTCAGGGTGACATACGAGGGTGAGCGGTTACCACTCAGTTTTTCAATGTGGCGCGCAGGCCGCTAAAATCGCCGCGCTGGCGCGCCTGCTCCCACGCCTCTATCGAGACGCCCCATTGTACCATAATTTCGGCGTTGTTTTGTTGCAGCGATTCGATCAGCGCGGCCAGATAGCACTCGCCTTCTTGTTCGTCTTGCAGGTCCTCGATAAACTCGGCCGCGGGCGATTCGTCTTCGTAAGTGTGCCCCAGGTCGTCGCGCCCGGTCTGCACGATCACGTCGCGCCTGGAATCGTACCACACCTCAAAGTCGCCGCGCTTGGTTTTATAGCTGTCTAGCCGGATCAATTTCATTGGATCTTTTGGCCCATGGCAGCCAACGTATAGGGATACGTTGGCTCTGCGGTACAAATGCTTACCGCCGCGTAATCAGCCCTTCGTAAAAGGCGCAGTGCCGCACAAAGCCCAGCTTTTCATATACGCGGATGGCGGCGAGATTTTCCTGGTTCACGTTCAGTATAATAGTCTGGATGCCCCTACGCATCAGTTCATCGCACACGGCATGGGTTGCCTGGGTGGCGTAACCCTGCCCGCGATAATCGGGGTGCGTCATCACGTTGCCCACTGCCGCTATTTTGTAGGTCAAGCTGACCAGGTGCGTGCCGGCCACTGCAATCAATTGGCCCTGGCACTCGATGCCGTAGAACACACCCTGGGCAACTTGAGACGGGGCAAACGCGTCGCCGCCGCCCAAGGCGTACAGCGTGCGCAGACGGTTGGCATCGTTAGAGGTGAGGGCTATAGCCCTCACCCCCGACCCCTCTCCCGCTGGCGGGAGAGGGGGGACTTGGGCCATGCGCCACATGGGCCACAACTGATTTTCGCCCCAGCGGTAATAGCGGCCCACCGCGGCCAAGTGCTCTTTCCGCACCATATGGTAAGCGCGCGCAATTTGCACTGGGCCGCCAAGCAAGGCGGCGATGCCCTCGCCTTCTCCCATCAAGCACAAAATGGGTGGATCAAAACCGGCATACACCAGGGCCAGCGCGCAAATGTTGCCGCCTCTTTCAGCGGCATGCCAGGTGGATTGCTCAAAAAAGCCCGCCTCCAGGTCGCCGATGGCGTAGCCGGCATAGTTGCGGTCGGTTTCCAGATAAGCCAGAATCTCGGCCTTATTTGTGAGCGGGCGGGTCTGATACATCATTACGATAACAGCAACGTTTTTATCAGTGATTGTGATCAGTGATTGAGCGCAATAATCGGCAGGTACACGGGAAAGACGCCGATCTTGCTTTGGCCCAGGCTGATTTCATCAAGGTAGATTTGTTGTGTGCCGGTCAGGCTTTGGAAACCGAAACGCACTGTTGTGGTTTGCCCGGCCAGGGCACTCAAATCATACCAGGCGTGCATCCATGCGCCGCTTGGCGTCATTGGAATAGTGTAGGTGAGTGTGGCGCTGCTGCCAACGATTTCTACTAAAAGCGCGTCACCCGCGCTGGCTTGGGCCACATGGTACAGCCACGAAAGAGTGGGCTGTGACCAATCGCCCGGAATCAAGACAGTCTGCGCGAGGCAGGGTTGGGGAATGGTCATGGTTCCAGATAGCTCTAGCCTGAGGCCATAATGCCCGGTGTGCGCGGCTGTTATCTCGACGGTGGGTGTGATGCCCAGGCTGCTGTGCCAGCCAGTCATATCGCCGCTTTCCCAGCCGCCATTGACGATGGCTTGTTCTTGGGGCGGCAGCACAAAATCCAGGCCAGAGATGCTATGGGTGACGGTGATGCCGTAACGCGGCGGCAAAGCACCAAACCCGGCCCGGCTGGCTGTTAGGGTGTATGTGCCAGTGATGTTGAGGTACAGCGCATAATCGCCGCGCCCGTCTGTTTGGGCGATGTTGAGCATGGCCGGCTGGGCGCTGACGGTGGCATTGAATATCGGCTGGTGGCGGGTGTTGATTACTTGACCAGTGGATTGATATCTGAACACGATAGTATGAGCATCTCCATCGCCTGTGGGGTATGGTTCCAGGTTGCCGGCAAAATCGCGGGCGCGCGAGCGGAAATAATAAGTGTGACCATATATTCCACTAAAAGTAGCACTTGTCTGTGTAGTATCTAAAAGCCAGTCGGTCCACGCGCCGCCAGGGCCATCATGGTATTGCACATCGTAAGAACGCATGCCAGCCGCACCGCTATCTGTGCCTGACCAGCGCACAGTAAAGGTAGGGGGTGATCCAATTGGCAATGGAGCTACCTGGGATGAAGGAGCAGCCAAGTCAGTGGATTGCCAGTCGGGCCACCAATCATAACCGGAACCTGGGTAATCTGTCAGCATGTAGGTGGAGCTGTTGCTCACATCCACGACATAGAGGTAGGCATCATGCCAGTACCATTTGCCTTGATAGTTGACCCAATGAATTTGGGCAAAGGCCAGGTCCGTTCCGTTCGGCGCCCAGGCAGGGGCCAGGTAATCGTAAAAAGAGAGTGAATTACCCAAAGGATATACAAGACTTGTTCCATCGGCATTGATGACTGCCACGTCGAGCCAGCCATCGTTGTTAGAGTCATTGTTAAAAGCGATGCGGCTGCCATCGGGCGACCAATCGGGATAAGCGGCATAGACCAGCCCGGTGGTGAGCGGCTGTTGGTTCGAGCCATCCGCGTTCATTGTCCAAAGCTGGTACGAGCCGCTGCGGTTGGAGGCAAAGGCGATCTTGGCCCCATCGGGTGACCATGTGGGATGCCCATCCCAGGCTGCATCGCTTGTCAGGCGGGTCTGGGCTGAGCCATCGGCGTTCATCACATAGATTTCATAATTGCCGTCACGGTTGGAGTAAAAAGCAATCTTGGTCCCATCAGACGACCAGGTGGGCATGGTTTCGCTGCCCTCAGTTGCTGTCAAGCGGGTTTGACCTGAGCCATCGGCGTTCATGGCATAGATTTCGGTGTTGTTGTCGCGGTTGGAGACAAAGGCAATGCGATTGGTGCCCCAGTTGAACTCGGGCATAGAGTCGGTGGCCGAATTGTTGGTGCGGCGGATTGGGGATGTGCCATTACCTTGAGCCGTATAGACTTCAAAGTTATCGTCGCGGTAGGAGGCAAAGGCGAGATTAGACCAATAGCCCACATTGGTTCGACGAACAGCATACTTGAGTCCATAAAAATCATTTGGCATGTAAACGATATGGGGTAGTCCTGCTTTGTTAAAAGCCATGGCGCAACCATAGCCACCACTTGTGTCTACCTGCTGGCTGTTCCAGCCAGAACCGTCTTTATAGGCGTACCAGACAAGTCCTCCATAGGTATAACAGATATGAGGCCGCCCGCCGATATCCAGAGCTAGAGGGGTAGGGTAGGCACCTAGATGAGCTATTGCCTTAATTTCCCATGTTGAGCCATCATGATAGGCATACATCAAATCATCATTCTGATTGTGGTAAGTAATATGAGGGTGATCAGCGGCATCCAACACCAATGAGACATTTGTTTGGCTAGAATAGGCGGAATCCAAAGCCTGAGTTATCCAGCTTGACTCATTCCAGTAAGCATATTTGAATTGGCACAAACCCGGAGCACTCTCTCCATAGTAACTGATGTGAGGGTGTCCCTCAGTATCTATGGCTAAAGAAGTCCCCCCAAAAATTCCCTTGGTATCTACTATTTGGATATGCCACATAGAATCATAGTAAGCATACTTGATCTTGCCATCACCATAGTAGCTAATGTGGGGTTGGTCGGCAGCATCTAGCACCAGAGAAGTAAAAGCACCAGTAGATGTGCCAGTATCTATCGTTTGTATTTGCCAATCTGAGTCGTTGCGATAGGCATACTTTAGGGCTTGATTGGTGGAATCAAGATAAGCAATGTGGGGCTGCCCCGCTGTATCCAGGGCAATGGAGTTGCTGTAGCCGACATCTCCGGCGCTATCTACTGTTTCTGTTAGCCAGGAAGTGCCATCCCAATAGACGTACTTTAGGTCATATTTATCGTTTATATAGTAGCTGATGTGAGGGTGATTGTCTGTATCCAAGGCCATGGAATAATGGTAAACTTGATTTTCATCTTTGGTTGCTGTTTCAATTCGCCATTGCTGTAATGCTTGAGGACTGGTAATGCTTTCTGGTCGAATCGTGATGGAAGATTGAGAAAACCATCCCGGTTCGCTTATGCGCTGCTCCATAAAGCGCACCATCTCCTCGTCTGGCAGCGGCCTTTGCCCCTGGGCTGTGCCCGGCCCGGCGATTGCCAGCAAAGCCAGCAACACAAGCACATTCAACATTTTCGTAAAGACATAATGCGTTTTGGGCATGGGTTTTGCTCCTCCACTTTCAAGTGTGGCCTGGCTCGGAATGACGAGCGACTAGCTGACCATTCGACTATCCGACTAGTTGACTATTTGACCAAATCTTGCAACTCGGGCGTATCGCCAAAATTCTCTCGGTAGCGGGCGGCAAATTGTTGGCGGGTGTAGGGCGGGTCGGGCTGGGGTGAGGGTGATTCCAGCACGTACACGGCGGCCACAGAGGCCATGCGCCCGGTCACGTGCCAGGGGTAGCCGCGCACCAGGCCCTTGAGCAGCCCGGCGCGGTAAGCATCACCCACGCCGGTGGGGTCAGCGATTGGCTTGTTGACCTTGGCTACGGGCACCAGGATTTCTTGGCCGTCGGTGAGGATGCGCGAGCCTTTTTCTGCCAGTGTGACAATGATGGTGGGCACCTTGAGGCGCAGGGCCGCCTCATCCAGGCCGGTTTTCTTTTGCAGCACGCCAAACTCGTATTCGTTCACGATCAGGATGTAGGCGCCTTCCAGCCCGCGGGCCAGCTCGTCGCCGTCTACGCGCGCCACTTGCTGGCTGGGGTCGTAGATAAAGCGCAGGCCCAGCTCGCGGCACTCGGCGGCGTACTTGGCCATCGCCAGCGGGTCGTTGGGCGAAATGATGACGAGGTGATCTTTGTTGGCAGGGATGGCGCGGAAGGATAGCTCGCGCGCGCGCTGCATGGCCCCGGTGTAAAAGCTGGCAATCTGGTTCAGGTCGCGGTCGGTGTTGACAAAGAACGAAGCGGTGAAAATATCGTCGTGCAATTTAAAGAGTGAAATATCCACCCCTTGGGCGGCCAGCCAGTGGGTGTATTCGCGCGCGTCGCGCCCGGCAGTGGCCATCAGCAGCGGGCGTTCGCCCAGCAGCGCCAGGCTGTAGGCAATATTGGGCGCGCAGCCGCCGCGCACTCGCCGCATGTCGTCTACCAGAAAGCTGAGCGAAATGTGCTCCAGTTGATCGGGCAGCAGGTGGTCTTGAAAGCGGCCGGGAAAGCTCATGATATAGTCAAAGGCGACTGAACCGGTGACAATGATGCTCATGGTTGACTCCTTACTTTGTTAACCGTTCACGCAAGAATACCCACAACGTAAACAACCCCACTTGGACTGCTTTGAGCCCCACAAGTTTTTTGCCTTCTGCCTGGGTGCGTGGGTGGTAGGATACCGGCACTTCGAGGATTTGATAGCCGCGCTTGCGCAACTTGCAAGGCAGCTCAAAGTCCAGGTCAAAATCTCGGCCTGTCAGGCCCAATTGGCGCACGACTAGAGTGTGCACCATCTTGGTGGCAACGCCGGTATCCGTAAGTTGAGCGTCAAACAAGAGATTGAAGGCAAGGGTCAAAAAGCGCACGGCCCAATAGTTGACGGCGTACTTGTAAATAGCCCGCCCGCCCAGCGTGCGCGAGCCAAAGACGGCCTGAGCCTGTGTTTCGTCAACTTTGCGGGTGAACAATTCTAGCTCTTCGGGATCGTATTCAAAATCGGCGTCTTGGATGACGGCGTAATCGCCTGTAGCGTGAGCATAGCCGGCGCGCACCGAGGTCCCCTTGCCCAGGTTTTGAGGCTGAAAGATGACCTTGACATCCGGCCACTTGAGTTGCTGCAACAGCTCGCGGGTGCCATCGGTAGAGCAATTATCTACCACAATGATCTCTTTGGTCCAGCCATCGCTCAGCGTTGTCGCTCTGACGCGGTCGAGGATTCCGAGAATGGTTTTCTTTTCGTTATAGGCACAAATGATGACGCATAATTTTGGCATGGTGGTTGCTCTCTAGTTATCCACGAAGGACACGAAGAAACACTAGTTAATATTTTCCTTCGCGCGCCTTGGTGTCCTTTGTGGAAAAAGAAAAAGTCACGTTAGTTGAAAAAAGGCTTGAAATTGCTCCAGCATGTAGGCAATCCGCGTTTCGTCCAGTCCGGGGTATACCCCGATGAAAAATGCGCCGTGCATGACAATATCGCCATTGGGCAAATCGCCAATGACGCGGGCCTTCATGGCGCGGTAGCCGGGCTGATGCAAGATATTGCCGGCGAATAAATAGCGGGTCTCGATATTGCGCGATTCCAAAAAAGTGGTCAGGTCTCGGCGAGCGATCCGGGCGCCGGGCCGAACGCAGAGTGGAAAGGCAAACCAGCTTGGGTCGGCCTGAGGGCTCCACGTGGGCAAGATTAGAAACTCTTCATAGCGCTTTAACCCGTCATACAGCCATCCAAAGTGCCGTTTGCGCGCGGCGATAAAGTCTGGCAGTTTTTCCAATTGCGCCAGCCCTACCGCGGCCTGGAACTCGGTCATTTTGAGGTTGTAGCCAATTTCAGTAAAGTAGTAGCGGTGGTCATACGTGTCACTGGTGCCGGGGATCGAGCGGCTAAAGCGCTGGCCGCATTTGCCTTGGGGGGGGTTGTCGTAGCCGCAGAAACAATCTCGGCCCCAGTCTCGCAAGGTGGTAGCCAGCCGCGCCAGCCGGCGGCTGTTGGTGAAAACCGCCCCTCCCTCGCCGGTGGTGATATGGTGGGCCGGGTAAAAACTGAGCGTGCCCAAATGTCCAAACGTGCCCACCAATTGGCCATCATAGCGGCTGCCCAGGGCATCGCAGCAGTCTTCAATCACGTACAAATTGTGCGCCTGGGCAAAGGCCATCACTTGGTCCATGTCCACCGGGTTGCCCAAAGTGTGTGGCACAAAAATAGCCCGGGTGCGGCTTGAAAGCGCCGCTTCAAGTTGTTCCACGTCAATGTTATAGTTGCCAAGCTGGCAATCTACCAGCACCGGCGCCAGGTTGTTTTGAATGATGGGAGCCAGGGTGGTGGGAAAGGTCACCGCTGGGGTGATGACCTCGTCGCCGGGGTGGAGGCGATTGTGCAACTGTTGCGCGCACAATGTGGATAGGGCAATCAAGTTGGCCGACGAGCCTGAATTGGTTGGAATGACGGCCTTGATATTTAGAAATTGCGCGATGGCTTGCTCAAAGGCCGCGCCCATTTGCCCGTGGGTGAGCTGAAAGTCTAGCGAGGCGCTAACGGCATTGATCAGCTCGCGTTCGTCGAATATGCGGCCGGCATACTGCACGCGGGTCTGTCCAGGGACAAAGATCCGGTTGGCATGGCGCAGGCGGTAATATTCGGCCACCTTGCCGAAAATCTCTTTACGTAAAGCGCCAAGTTGGAGGGTGGAGGTTGGAGGTCGGGAGTCGGAGGCCGGAGGTCGGAGGTCGGGAGCCGGAATCTGGAATTTGCCTGCCCTGGACGGCAGGCTAGGGGAATTTTGAATTTGAAATTTCTTGTACCAGTCAATGGTTGCTTTCAAGCCTTCTTCAAGCGGTGTGGTCGCTTGCCAATCTAGCAATTCGCGCGCCGCTAGAGTATTGGCCACCTGGTTCATAATCTCGCCTGGGCGATAAGACAACGCGCCAGGCTGTGGCCGCCCGCTTGAACCGACCATATCAAATAGCTGCGTGACGACGCGGCGGATTTCGAGCGAATGACCTGTGCCCAGATCAATGCTTTTGCCGTCAATCTGGGGCGTGGTAGCTGCGCGCACATATCCTTCTACAATGTCATCCACATACACAAAATCGCGCTTTTGCTGGCCGGGGGTCATGGGCAAGTCTCGCCCTTCCAGCGCGGCGCAAATGGCGCTGGGGATGAGGGTGGTGGGCGGTTGGCCCGGACCATACACATAATGCAAGCGCAGCGTCACCGCCGGCGCGCCAAACGCGCGGGCATACATGCGCACAAAAGCCCATGCGGCTGCCTTGGAAGCAGAATAGACATTAATGGGGTCAAAGCCTTCACCGGGGTGATTGGGGGCATTGTCTTGCTCGCCGTATTCGTAGGCGGTGCTGCTGTGGACAAAGCGTTGCGTGCCCACCTGGCGAACAGCTTCAAGCAGGTTGAGGGTGCCTTGCACGTTGGTGCGCAAGGCGATATCGGTGGAGACAAAGGGTTGACTCATGCCGATAGCGGCCAGGTGAAAAACAATCTCTGGCTTGACGGCCTCTAGCACTTGCGCTATTGCGTCGCGCTCGCCCACGTCGGCGTAATGGAACTGGAGGCGATTGGCAATGTCGTTCAAGAGGCGCAAGTTCGACGTAGAGCGCGCAAGGACTGCCACACGCGCGCCTTCGGCTAACATCCGCCGCGTCAGGTGGCTGCCAATAAAGCCGGTGGCGCCGGTGATGAGAACTGTTTTGCCTGCTAGTTTGCTCATGGGCTGGTCATTTATTTGGGTTATTGAATCAGGTGATTAAAGGGCAGACCTAGCGTGTTTCTTTGCCGCCAGGGCCTTGTTCGGCTAGGAACAATCGATACCAGGCCATGGTACGGCGCAGGCCGTCTTCCAGCGAGGTGCGAGGTTCCCAACCCAATATGCGCTTGGCCTTGGCGCTATCTAGGCATTGCCGCTCAATTTCGTTTGAAACTTGATTGAGAATGACCGGCTCTAGGTTGGGATAGTCTGAGATGGCAATGATTTTTTGGACGATTTCCAGCACCGACTGGGGATTGTTCATGCCCAGGTTGAACGCCTGGCCGTGCAGAGTTTGCTCCTCCAGTTGCTCAGCCAAGAGCATATAGCCACTCACCACATCATCCACATAGAGATAATCTCGCGCCAGCTTGCCATCGCTGCGAATGATGGGCGGCTCGCCGTGCAGCACGCTGCGCATGGTGCCTGGGACGACGCGGTTCCAGTTCAGGTCGCCGCCGCCATAGATATTGCCGCAACGAGTGATAGCCACTGGCAAATGATAAGTTGCGCCAAAAGCCTGCGCAATCAGGTCGGCGCACGATTTGGATACATCGTAAGGGTGACGGCCTTGCATGGGAGTGGCTTCGTCGTAGGGCAGCTTGTCCTGGTCGCCGTAGGCCTTGTCTGACGAGGCAACGACAATGCGCTTGGCCAAGGGGCTGCGCCGGCAGGCTTCTAACATTGTCCAGGTCCCTTTGATATCCGTCTCGAAGGTCGAAAGCGGGTTGCGGTTGGCGATGCCCACAATGCTCTGCGCGGCCAGGTGGAACACTGTGTCAACTTCGTGCTCGCCCAGGGCGCGTTCAACGGTGGCATAGTCGGTCACGTCGCCGCGCACGATGGTGATGCGCTGCCCAAAACCGCTCCAATTCAAATTGTTGCGGGGCACCCAATCACGAATCAGGCCGATGACATTAGCGCCGCACTCGACCAGGGTGATGGCCAACCACGACCCCAGCAGGCCGGTGCAGCCGGTGATAAAGACGTTTTTGCCATGCCAAAAGTTGTTTGTCACAGTTCACCACACCTTCCACGGCGCTCGGCCGCTTTCCCACAGCTCAGCCAGCTTTTGAGCTTCTTTAAAAGTATCCATTTTGCCCCAAAAACCGGCGTGCCTGTACAGCATCAATTGGCCTTCGGCTGCCATGCGGGGCAGGATTTGCCTTTCCAGGTCACTCCCTTGGCTGCCCTGAAGATAATTGAAAATTTCCTGCTCGAACACAAAAAAGCCGGCATTGATCCAGTGGTCGAGTTGGGGCTTTTCGCGCAGGCCAGTCACCTGCCCTTTGCTATCTATATCCACAAGGCCATACTGGCTGTGGGGCTGCACCCCAGTGATGGTGGCCAGCTTGCCGTGCGCGCGATGAAACGCCAGCACAGCATTGATATCTACATCTCCCACGCCATCGCCATAGGTGACAAAGAAGGACGTGGGTTGGAAGTAGGGGCGCGCATTGCGTATATGGTCGCCCTTTTCGGTGTGGTCTGGCATGCCCGATTCAAACAGGGTGATGCGCCAATTGTTTTCTTGCTGCTCGGCGTGAAACTTGGGGTGAGCGTTTCCCAGGGTCAGGGTGACGGGGCGGTTCATTGCGTCGTATTCCAAAAAGTAGCGGCGAATCCAATCGCCGTGATAGCCCAAGGGAAGGATAAACTGCATGTGCCCGTAAGCGGCGTAAATTTTCATCACGTGCCACAAGATGGGCTTGCCGCCCACATCAACCAGCGCCTTGGGCGGCACTTCGCCTTCGCGGCCCAGGCGCGTGCCCGCGCCGCCTACCAGGATTATAACCGGCAATGATTCAGGTGCTTTATCCATAGATACTTTAACTTTATTGTTTAGACCCTATCGGAAATAAGGACTGGCATAGGGATGCCAGTCCTGCTATTTCCGATAATGTCTTTTGTCTTGTTGAGCGACCAGCCGCCGCAGGTATACCTCAAACGGCGGGTAGGCAATGCCATTTTCGGTGACGATGCCCGTAATGTAGCGGTGGGGGGTCACATCGAAAGCAGGGTTGGCTACCGGGCAGGCGGCCGGCGCTATGGGCACGCCTTCGATGTGCGTCACCTCTTGCGGATCGCGTTCTTCGATGGGGATGGCATCGCCGCTGGGCAGCGCCAGGTCTACTGTCGAAGTGGGAGCAACGCAGTAGACGGGTAGGCCATTTTCGCGCGCCACCACGGCCAGCTTGTAGGTGCCGATTTTGTTGGCTACATCGCCATTGGCGGCGATGCGGTCTGCGCCAAACATCACCAGGTCAACGCGCCCGGTGCGCATCATGTGGCCGGCGGCGTTATCGGCAATCAGCGTAAAGGGAATGCCCCACTGCTGCAATTCCCACGCCGTCAGCCGCGCGCCTTGCAGCCGTGGGCGCGTTTCATCAACCAGCACGTGAACGCGCTTGCCCTCTTCGTGCGCGCAGCGAATAGCGCCCAACGCTGTGCCATAGTCTACTGCGGCCAGCCCGCCGGTATTGCAGTGGTGCAAGATGGTGTCACCATCGTAGATGAGCGACGCGCCGTGCGCGCCCATGCGCTTGTTAATTGCCACGTCTTCATCGGCCATTGCCTGCGCCTCGGCTACCAACGCCGCGCGGATTGCTTCCACATCGCCCAGGTGAGGCGCGGCGGCCAGGTTGTGCATGCGCTCCAGCCCCCAGGCCAGGTTGACGGCCGTGGGGCGCGCA
>JBGSMF010000187.1:0-49474 GCA_041740315.1 Thermoflexales bacterium | reverse complement strand
TGGAATAAGGATCAAGAACTACTTACCTGGCTATCTGGATTGAAGTAGGTTCAGCTATTATGCAAAGTAAATCGTCTTGAAACAGCGAATTTGACTGTGTTTGGGGCCGTTACTTTGCATAATAGCTTTCTTTGCATAAGGCGGAGTCATCTCACCGCTACTCGCCAATGTATACCTCAACGAATTCGATCAGTGGGTAGCGAGACGATGGTATCTGACCCCTTACGAGCAAAGCAAGAGGAGGAAAGCTGGCATTGGCAACTATAGAATGGTCAGGTACGCTGATGACTGGCTAATCATCAGCAATGACCACATCGAAGGTGTCAAGCAAGCCAAAGAAGAGATCAAAGAATTCCTAGCGACCGAACTACACCTCGAACTGTCGGAAGAAAAGACAAAGCTCACACACATCAATGATGGATTTGACTTCTTGGGATTCCATATCCAAAGGGTCAAACCTGAAGGAAGATGGGTCAACCATCTCCGTCCGGCAGACAAGAACAAGGACAAGGTCAAAGGGCGAATCAAAGAACTCACTTCCAGAAACTGGACTTGGATGGATGAGTACACCAGGTTAACTACCCTCAACGCAATCGTCAAAGGGTGGGCTGAGTACTACAAGTACACCAGCCTGCTCAGCGACATAGAAGAAATCACCCGATATACCTGGCACAGATACCTTTTGTGGTTACGAGCCAAACACAAAGGGAGCCGGAAAGGCCAACTCATCAAAGACAAGACCGAGGTGATCCATAACAGGACACGATGGACGGCGGAGATACGCGAAGGAGACAAGGTGCTCGAAGCGTATCAGTGGCTTCCCACGCAGATAGAATTCAACCGACGGCGATACCCACAAAAGGGAAAGGATGGATTCCCCCATCCATACATCTTTGAGGGAGAACCAGAATTTGAAGACTACCCAATGGGAGAGATTGGCCCAGATGAAAAGCTCTACACGCAAGCCATAGGGGCAACAAGCGGACGCAAGTCCAGAAACGAACCTTTGGATATAAGTGAAAGAAAGCTCAGGGCGAAGATGCGAGATGGCTTCAAGTGTGTACGATGTGGCTCTACAGAGAATGTCAGAGTACACCACATAAAAGGCACCAAGTCACACCGCATCGAAGACCTGGAAACACTGTGCCAAAAGTGCCACCACAAAGAACACGGCTATCGCTAGAAAGACCAAACTCAATGGAGAGCTGGGTGCTTCTAAAGGAGCACGCCCGGTTCGGGGAGAGGAATGGGAGAAACCGCTTGGAGAAATCCAAGCAAGGCGCTCCTGTTTCTACTCTACGCGACCCGTCTCCCTCGCCCGAAGATGTGGCCGTGACACAGCAAATTGTGTCGGCGGGCAAGCTGCTGGATATTGACGTGCTGGATCACCTGGTCATTGGGCAGCAGCGCTTTGTCAGTTTGCGAGAGCGCGGCCTGGGTTTTAGTTAGCTGATGTTGGTTCACCGGGCAATCAGCTCAACCTGCGACACGGTAGATTGGAAAGTGTGCCCTGAAGCATACAGCGTGATTGACCTCAGCCGAACAGCGGGGGGGCCGGCCTGGCTGAGCAAGGGGATAAGGTTGGGCGAGTTGTACACATACCACTCGCCTTTCTCAACCCGCAAATGGTCGGCGCGCGGGCTGCAGATGGTGCAATAGGGCGGGTTGAGCCGAGTTGGGTCTTGGCTGGCATAAAAGCCCTGCACCCAGCTTCTTTGGTTGCCTTCGCTGTCTTCATATTCGATTTTTGCCATCACCGGACATTCTGTGCCTTGCGTGCCGCATACGGGCACATCTTGCTCAAGCACCCGCAATACAAGCTGGAGTTGCAGTGATTCCACGCCTCGAACATCTTGGCCAACAACTTGGGTCATGCCGATTTCGGCGTGTCCTACGCCCGCGCGAGTAAAGCCGATGGCGTTATTGCTGTTTGCGCCAACGATGACCTGGCCGCCTGATTCTCCCTCAATTTCAATGTCTTTTGAATAAATTTGCCAGGCCGGCTCCAGAGGTAATTCAAAGCTGCCATTAGCCACCAGATCCTGCGCCGCAGGCAATGCGCGCAGTGCGCCATCTGGCGGCGGCACCGAGACGCTTTGAAAGCGTTCGAGTGGAACGCCCAGGCTTTTGCTTTTCCACACCACCAGCGCTGTCCCATCGTATACATCCACCTGTGTTTCACTTGAATTGACCTGGGCAATGGCGCTGCCATTGTTCATTTGGATGAGCGCCTGGGGTGTGTTGATCTGAACGACGATGGGCCGCGTCGTGGTGCTGGCGGTGCTTACCCGCACCCGGCCACTTTCGGCGCGGATGACGAGCATGTAAGGTTGCGAGCTGATTGAAAAGCGTGGAGCATGCGCATACACAATGCTCATGCGGGTATCTTGGCCTATTTGCACTTTTGCCACGGGCCGTGGCGGCACATCGCGTGTTTTGATGACAAACATTCCCTGGTCGCCGCTGAGGGTGAGGGCTGTCAAGCTCCCAAAACCGAGACACACATCGTTGTCACTTTGAGTCATTGCAGTCGGGACTGTTTCGTTGCCGCAGGTTAGTTGCACGGTGCCCTGCTGCACGCTAGAAGAGATTTGCATGCTAACGTGCGCTGCGTCAATCCACCAACGTACCAGCAACGGCGTGCTAATCGTCAGGGCCAGGCAGGCGATAAATGAAATAATGAGAACAGTCCAGGCCAGGCGTTCGGGGTTTTGTCGCATAAGGATTCAAAATTTCAGATTCTAGATTCTAGATTTCAAATTTCAGATTTCAAATTTTCAAATGGCGGGCGTTTACAAATACTTGACGCGAAAATCGGCAAATTCGCCGGTGGCGGTTTCCCAATTGACCTGTACCTGGTCAACTTGCGCCGAAGGCGGGCCATGCTGCAACCAATCTAAAAGGTCCCCAAGTTGCGAGCGGGGGCCTTCGGCCACCAGCTCTACTGCGCCATCTGGGCGATTAGCCACCCAGCCCAAAACGCCCAACAAACTTGCCTGTTGCCGGGTGTAATAGCGAAAGTTCACGCCTTGCACCATACCATGCACAATGGCATGGAGGCGCGCAGGGCCGATGGTTTTTTGGCTCATGAGATCATCTCCCAAACTTTATGCCGGGCAATAGCTAGCACATCTGCCAGCACCCCAAAGGCTGTCTGGGCCGGTTCGGGGTCATGCTCAATGATAGTGAGCTGCTTGAGCGTATCGCTGCGCAGTTGAAGGATGCTGGTCGTGCCGGTCGTCAGCGCCAGGGGATCATCCAGGCTGACGGCTTCAGGCGCTACCCGCCCGATGATTCTCTCCCCCTCGCCCCGTGCGGAGCGGGGAGAGGGGAAGGGGGTGAGGGGTTCCTCGCGCCGGGCCGAGCAGACTAACTTGACTCGCTGGCCGCGTCCGGCCACCTCTCTCAACATTTCAGGGGATACAGCGCGAATGCCGGTTCGTTCAACATCAGTCGGGCGCATGTCGCCGTCCATCAACACATTGACCAGCACGGCTGTCTTGGTGGCACTGTCCCAACCGTCTACATCATTGCTGGGGTCGGCTTCGGCAATGCCCATCGCTTGCGCTTGGCGCACTGCCTCGCCAAAGCTGATGCCTTGTTCCATTTGCGTCAGGATGAAATTCGTTGTGCTGTTGAGGATGGCGCGAAAGCCGGTGATGGTGGTGGCTGGCAATCCTTCGCGGTAGGTGGAAAAGATGGGCGCGCCATCCATTACCGTAGATTCAAATAAAAACATTCGCTTGTGCTGCGCCGCTAGGTCGCGCAGCTCGCGGTAAGCGTGCGCCAGCGGTCCCTTGTTGGCCGTGACGACGTGCAGGCCGTTTTCCAATGCGGCGCGGCAATGGTCTATGGCCGGCTGGCCTGTCTGTGGATTGAGCGGCGAAAGCTCGATCAGCACATCGGCGATGCCGGCGCGGATCAGTTCCAGATTATCTCGCAGCGGCGCTCCGACGTGAAGGCCATCGAGCCGTCCATCGCTTTGCACGGCTGCCAACGCTGCTTGAACATTCAGGCCCGCCGGATTAGCCGCAAGGCCGTGCCGGCCGGTGGCGATGCCCGTGATGCGCAGCGTCAGGTCGCGGCTACCGCCGTCCTGTGGATAGCGCGTCTTGATTTCATCGCGTTTGCGCTCAATCAGCCGGGCAAACTCGCGCCCCACGCTGCCAAAGCCGATCAGTATCAATCCTAGTACCATGCGCTTGCTCCAAAAAAGCTGGCGAGTGCCTCAGGATTTTGGCGTCAGTTGTGAAATACTGCAGCATTTGCCAAGGCACCTGGCACATGATACCATACAACGCGGGAAGCGTGTAGAAATCACAATCCTCCCACCTGTTCTTTGACGAGGGCAGGTGAGAGGATATGGAGGCGGCGCAGCCGCCGAGGGTGGGGTGAGGGCTAATAGTTCCGCATCACCAGCGGCAGGTAAATGCGGTAGCCGCCGCTGCGCAATCGCTGGCCAAAGACCTCAAATTCCCCCTCCACCAGCGGCGGGATGTTGTCGTCACCATGCCAGACCACCAGGTACTCGTGGCCCAGGCTGTTGTAGGCTATCGTGGGCAAAACGGCGTCATAGCTCGGGTCGCCGTCCGGCCCCATATCGCTCAGGCGAAAGTCATCCTCGCCGACCTCGGCTCCGGTGGCGGCATCTAACCGTTGACCGTAGACCTCAAGCTCTTCGTTCGCCAGCAATCCGGTGTTGTCGTCGCCGTACCAGGCCACCAAATACTCGCCAGCAGCGTTGTTGTAGGCCGCCGCCGGATAGGCGCCGACATAGTCCAGGATCCCATCGGGGCCCATGGCACTGATGCGAAAGTCGTTGCTCCCGATCTCGGCCGCCGTAGCCCCGTCCAGCCGTTGGCCGTAGACCTCAAACTCGCTGTTCACCAGGGGCGGAGTGTCGTCGTCGCCGTGCCAGACGACCAAGTACTGGTTGTTGGCATTGTTGTAGGCCACCGCGGGGTAGGCGGCATTATAGTTCTGGTTGCCGTCCGGGCCCATGTCGCTCAGGCGCAGGTCCCCGCCGATCTGCGCTCCGGTGGCGGCTTCGACCCGCTGGCTGTAGATCTCGTACTCTCCATCTACCAGCGACCCGGTGTCGTCGTTGCCATGCCAGACCACCAGGTACTGGCCGTTGGCGCTGTTGTAGACTATATCTGGGGATAGGGCAAGGTACGCTGTGTCACCGTCTGGGCCCATGTCGCTCAGGCGAAAGTCGTTGGCCCCCACTTGGCCCCCGTCGGCCAACAGCCGCTGCCCAAAGATCTCTTCTTCCCCCTCTACCAGCGGTGCGGTGTCGTCGTCGCCGGACCACACCACCAGGTACTGATTGTCGGCACTGTTGTAGGCTACGGCGGGCGTGAGGGCGCCGTAGGCCGCGTCCCCGAGCGGTCCCATAGAACTGATTGGAAAGTCGTTCGCCCCGACCTCGGCCCCCGTGGCGGCATCCAGTAGCTGGCCATAAATCTCGGCCTCGTGTAGGGCCATGCCTGCCAGATCATTTGTGCCCGCCCAGACCACCAGGTACTGGTTGTCGGCGCTGTTGTAGGCCACGGCGGGGTAGGCGGCGGCATAGTCTGTGTTGCCATCTGGCCCCATGTCGCTGATGCGAAAGTCGTTTGTCCCGATCTCGGCCCCCGTGGCGGCATTGACTCGCTGCCCAAATATCTCGTGCTCCCCGTTTACCAGCGGCGAGGCGTTGTCGTCGCCCGTCCAGACGACGAGGTACTCGTTGCCGGCGCTGTTGTAGGCTACCGCGGTATAAGAGAACTCCCACACCCCATAGGTCGAGTCCCCATCAGGCCCGGCGTTGCCCAGCCGCCGGTCTGTGCCTAGCTCGGCTCCTGTAGCTGCGTCCACCCGCTGGCCGTGGATCTCGAACTCTTGATCTACCAGCGGCGGGGTATTGTCGTCGCCCGCCCAGACCACCAGATATTGGTTGCCGGCGCTGTTGTAGGCAATCGCCAGGGCAGCCGCATCGTAGGCCGGGTCGCCATCGGGCCCCATGTCGCTCAGGCGAAAGTCGTTAGCGCCGATCTGCGCCCCGGTGGCGGCGGCGACCCGCTGGCCAAAGGCTTCCTCTTCTCCTGCCACAAGCGGCGCGGTATTGTCGTCGCCGGTCCACACCACCAGATACTCGTTGTCGTCGCTGTTGTACACCACGTCGGGAGCCCGGGCGCCGCAGCTCGGGACGCCATTTGTCCCCATGTCACTCAGGCGAAAGTCGTTGGCGCCGATCTGCGCCCCGGTGGCGGCGTCTACCAACTGGCCAAATATCTCGAACTCTTGATCCACCAGCGGCGCAGTATCGTCGTCGCCGGTCCAGACCACAAGGTACTTGTTCTCAAAGGAGTCGTAGGCCACCGCCGGGTAACCGGCATCATAGTCTGGATTGCCATCGGGTCCCATGCCGCTCAGGCGAAAGTCGTCGGCGCCAACCTGGTTCCCGGCGGCGTCCAGCCGCTGGCCATAGATCTCGAGCTCGTCGTCGGCCAGCGTCCCGCGATCGTGATCGCCGTGCCAGACTACCAGGTACTCGTTGCCGGTGGTGTTGTAGGCCACGTCTGGCAAGATGGCGTCATAGGCCGGGACCCCGTCGGTCCCCATGGCGCTGATCCGAAAATCCACCCCAATTTTGGCCCCGGTGGCATCCAGCAGCTGGCCAAAGACCTCGTCTTCCCCGTCCACCAGCGGCGAGGTGTTGTCATCACCGTGCCAGACCACCAGGTACTCGTTGTCTGCGCTGTTGTAGGCCACGGCGGGGACCCTGGCGTTATAGTTCGGATTGCTGTGGGGCCCCATGTCGCTCAGGCGCAAATCGGCGCCGATCTCAACCCCGGTGTTCCCTTCGACGCGCTGGCCAAAGATCTCATCCTCCCCCTCGACCAACAGTGCGGTGTTGTCGTCGCCGTGCCAGACCACCAGGTACTCGTTGTCTGCGCTGTTGTAGGCCACGTCTGGGCTGTAGGCATCGTAGGCCGGGTCACCGTCTGGCCCCATATCGCTCAGGCGCAGCTCGGAGCCAATCTCTTTCCCGGTGGCCGCATCCACCCGCTGGCCATAGATCTCGTACTCGCCGTCCACCATGGCGCCGGCATCGTCGTCGTCGCCGTGCCAGACCACCAGGTACTCGTCATCGGCGCTGTTGTAGGCCACGGCCGGCTCGTAGGCGTCGTAGGTGTTGTCCTGCCCCATATCGCTGAGGCGAAAGTCGTTGGCCCCAATTTCCATGCCGCTCAAGGCTGTGGCGATGGCCTGCTCGGGGGTCAGGTGGAGCCCTTTAGCGCGCACATCCGAGCCGGCCAACCCGGCCATGGTTGCCAGGGGCAGGAGGGCCAACACAGCTAGTCCATGCAATAGTGGGTGAATCCAGGTGTGTTTCATATAGACTTTCTTTTCCAATTGGAACTATGCTGCTGCCGCTGCCTTGATACGCTCCGATACGGTCTTTGGCGCGTGACCCAACCTTATCGCCACCTCAAGAGCCGCATTGGTTGGAAGAGAGGTGAGGGCTAGTAATTCCGCATCACCAGCGGCAGGTAAATCTTGTACCCCGCCGCCGCTCCGCACCAAAAGCCGGAACAGAGTTCAAGGCTGGTATCTGTAGCTGTCCCAACCACCGCCTGCCCGATGGTGCCGTCCAGGGCGTATATGCCGGCCTCCGCGTGCCCACCACCGCCGCCGATGACGCGCCAGTCTATGGCCGGCGACGCTTGGGCCAGGACGGCTTGGACCAACAGCAGACTACAAATGAGGACAGCGGCCAACGCGGTTATCTTTTGTTTGTTCATCGCTTCTTTTCCTTGCGCGCCGGCTAGTACACCAGCACCATAATGTTGCCATCGGCGCCGACCCCGGCGGCATCCCATCGCCTGCAGACAAGCTGATCGGTGGCGCTGACCACGCGGCAAGTGACAAAGATCGGTTGATCGCTAACTGCCGAGGCTACCCAAAAACGATCGCTTATGTTGAAGCCAAAGTCTATGGTACACTCTCCTGGGGTGGCTCCCGCACTGTAGGAAAAGAGGCTTCCATCGACGTTATTGAACTCGCGAATGGAACCCAGGATCAAGTCATTGTTGCAGTTAACATAGACGCCTGCCTTGACTGTTCCATTGCTGCTGAGGGTCTGCCTCACGTCGCCGTTGCCATACAAGGCCGCCGTACTGCCGGAGCCATACACGCCATAGTTATAGTCTGCCCCTTGGGCTTTGGCGTACACGCCGTACTCCCAATCGATGGGATCGGGGGGCATGGTCATGATGTGGTAATTCAACCTCACGGAGCTTCTGGTGTCGCTGATGATTGCCCCTGGTTTTAGGCTGAGGGCATAGGGCACGGGCAGGATCTCCTGGCAGCCTATTGCCGTGCCGCCTACTTCCACCTCCAACCACAGCCCCTGCCCATTAAAGTAGCCATGCAGCACGTCCAGTTCCACGCTGAACAAGCCGCCGGTCACAGGCACATCACTCTCGACGATGTCGCTACCCACCTGGCTGGCGCAGGCCGAATCGGAGTAGAGGCGGAAGGTCATGTCGCGGTTGCCGGTCACCGGGCTGCCGCTCTCCTTCAGCACACCTTGATAATTGAACTTGCTGCTCACTGCCGCTTCAATGGAGAGGTCATCTTGCGGCTGCACTTTCCCTTGCGGCGGCTCCTGCCCCTGGGCAAGACCCGATCCCACGCTCCCCGCCAGAGCGAGAAGCAGGCCAATGAGAAGAATGAGCGGGATTGACTTTTCTTTCCGCTGATTTTCGAGTGAACTGTTTCCAATGTCAGTTTTCATTTTTGCCTCCCTTTTTGTGTCGGTTCCTTCTTTCTGCTGAACCTGGTGTTTCATTTTTGCCTTCCTTTTTCGGTCGGTTCCTGTTCCTTCTTTTTGCTGAACTTGTTAGCCTACGTTTTCACCCCCCTTCTTTTATCAATTCTTGCGCAATGGTATTTGTCCGCATCTAATTAGATGGGTTGTTCACGCAAGCCAGTGGTGGCAGTAGGTTGTTCTGTGTTCAGGGCGAGTTTCTCAGGACGAGTGGCAGGTAAATGGCGTGCTGGCCGGCTGCCAGCGCCCAAAAGCCGCCGTGCAAAGTGTACCCATCGCCTTGCCACACACTGGTGTCCGGCTGGCCGGCCGTTCCACCCAAAGAATATCCTCCGCTGGTAATGAGTGTGCCGCCGCCGTCCACCGTCCACCAATCCAGGGTGTAGCCCGGCCCCTTGGCAAAGGCGGAAAGCGTCGTGGCCAGGAGAACGGCTGTCAGGGCTATCAAGAGTAAGGCACAAATCGCTCTCATGACAGCCTCCTTATGGGCAGCCGGTTTCGTTAAAGTTGGCGCCGCGCGATACGGCGGTGCAGGTGATACCGCCGCCGCCGACGGGGTTGACCAGCCGGGAGTTGCTGAGGTCGATTGATCCGCCGCCGCCGGTGACGATGATCGAGATATCGGCGCCCTCCAAAACGCTTTCGGTGATCACCGCAGTAGAGTTACTGCCGCACTGAAATCCACGGTTGCTGCCGCCGCCGCCCTCGGCCAGAACGTTAATGTTTTTGGCGTATAAATAGGTATCGGTGTTGTAGATATTGATGCCCCAGGTATTGTTGGCGCCTCGCGCCGTAAAAGTACCGCCGTTCAGCCTGGCCGAGGCGCCGTTGTCCTCATACAGGCCAAAAGTCGAGCCTGTGTCCTCTGCCAGAGCCGTTATGCCATCGGCCTCCAGGCTGGCGTCAAAGTTATTGAAAATGCCCCTGGCTTCGTTTCCCCCACGCGCAGTGAACGAGCCGCCGCGCAGCGTGGCTGTGGTGGCAAGGCTAACGTTGTACAAGCCATTATTATAATAAATGCCGTTCTCGCCCAGGGCGGTAATGCTTTCAGCGATCAGCTCTGAGCCGCCACCATTGTAAATGCCGAAGGTATTGCCCCCGCCGCGTGCGATGAAAGAGCCGCCGTGCAGCAATGCTGTTGCATAATAGCTGTTGAAAATACCGCGGTTATATTCGCTGGCGTTCTCACCCAGTGCGACAATGTCCTCGGCGTCCAGCTCAGCATAGTCGCCATAGTTTTCAATGCCTTTGGTGTCTTGCCCGCCGCGCGCGGTGAACGCGCCGCCGTGCAAGGCAGCTTCCCCGGCATAATTGTACAAGCCTCTATTGGTTTGACCGTTTTCGCCCAAGGCAGTGATATCCCAGGCATCCAGCCGGCTGTCAACAGTGATGCGAATGCCGGTGGCATATTGGCCCCCGCGCCCGGTGAATGAGCCGCCATGCAGCGTCATCGCCTGCCCGTCTTCGTTATTTGCCCCATAGTTATGGTTGCTGGCATTTTCGGCCAGGGCGGTGACGTTGTTCAGAGTGAGGCTGGTTAAAGGCCCGGCCTGATAAATGGCAAAGTTGGCGCCTGGGCTAACCCCCTGCGCCAGGGCTGTCACGTCAATAACTACTACTTCCAGCGCCCCGTCAGTCGCCAGCAGGGCTACATTCGAAGCTGATGTTCCACCATTACCAATCGTCAGATCGCGCAGGCTGGTATTGGCCGCCAAAACCAACGTGCCGGCGGTGGGCGGCGAGGCAGCGTTGCCAACCGTGCTGGTGATGATCGTCGTCTCTTGTCCCGCTCCTTGCAAATGAACGTACGGTCTCATCACGACGGTCTCGCTGTACACGCCCGGCGCCACCCACACCAGATAGGGGTTGTCGGCAGAGGCATCGTCAATGCTGTTGATCGCTGCCTGGATGCTGGCATAGTCGCCGCCGCTCTGGGCCACCACAATCACGTTGGCTGGCTTGCCCGTCAGGCCGGACCACGGCGCGCTCTTGGCATACAGCGCATAAGGGGCCGCCGTCAACTCTTGGCGGCCCAGGTTGGCATAGTCCACATCTCCAGGGCATTGAACGTGGATGCCCAGCCAGCGTTCGTCGCCGGCAAAGACGCCGCTGCCAAAATCCAGTTTCACTGTAAAAAGACCGTTGGTGATAGGTACAGTGTGGGTGAGAGGGCTGGCGATTTGGCTGCCGCCTATAGCCTGCTCGTAAAGGCGAAAGGCCATCGCGCAGGTGGCGTTGATGGGGGCAACGCCTTTCTTCAATTGCCCCTGGTAAGTGAAGCTTGTGCTGAGCAACGCCGAAGCGGCGGAACTCACAGCAGCCCAAGATTGCTCTGCGCCCTGCGGCGTCTGTGGCGCCGGGCCCTGGGCCTGGCTCAGCCCGACAATCAACACGAAAAGAAAGGCTGTGCTCAAAGAAATGAAAAGAACTCGTTGCTTTTTCACGGCTAGTCTCCTTGTACAATCATGGTAACTACTCAGCCGGCACCCTTCGACTACGCGCCGCGCATCCTGAGCGAAGTGAAACGCAGTCGAAGGAGCGCGGCGCTCCGCTCAGGATGCTGAGTAGTTACCAATCATGTATAATCATCATCTTGTATGATCATCATCTGATCATCATCTGATCATCATCTAATCATCATCTATTGGGTGGGGATGCCAGATCGTTCCCCGCTTGGCAGATATCCGATTTTTCAGTCTCCTGAGAACTTGCTCGGGAAGGCAGTGTTTTTCCCAATGGCTGCTGTGGTTGAGGGTGTGTGACCTGCGGGCCTTCTTCCCAGGCGTCAGGGACGCCATGAAGGGTAGCCGCGTCAATCGCTTTCATCAACTGCTCGTAGGCTTGCCGCGCCTCTTCCGGCATGTCGTCCACGCAGGTAAAGATTTGCCCTCGAAAGATGATTGGCCTTGCTGCAACTTTCATCTGATTGCGGGAAGAGGCCAAGTCTTGCGTCAAATTCAAAGTTGCTTGTATTGCCTGGCGATTTGGAATTTGCAAGTCACTAGTCGCGTTTCACAGGTTTCGCTCACCCTGGCTGTGCTTTAGTATACCAGGCTGTCGTCCGAAAAACGTCCGAGGGTTTTGAAAGCGCGCCGCGCGTAGCTGCACACCCTCCCGCAGGTTTGAATGCCTTGGGGTGAACATGTGCGCCTTCATTGGCCCAAGTTCGCCGAGGCTGCCAAATTGCAACCTGCGGGAGGGTAGGCTGAGTTACCGCCGTGCTATAAATCAGGGGAAAGAGGAGGAGATTGTCCCAGTGCGTAGGTAGCCGCCTGTTCCCACGTCATGGATGCGCCCATCGCCCAGGCGGCGGCAAAATCGGCTTCGCCAAGCTGCTGGCGCAAAAGGGCGAGGTCGCGCTCAAGGTCTTGATCGTCAGGCGTTGGTGTGAACCCGATTGCATGGCACAATGCTTGACAAGCGCCATAGAGGCGCGCGCTGCGAACAGGCTGGCGTTGGACCAGCGCCAATTCGGCCAGGCCGGAAAGAGTGACCTCTATTCCCTTCTTGTCGCCCAAGGGGAGCCTCAACATCAAGCTCTCTAGGAAGGCGGCCTTTGCGCCGGCATAGTCCTTTTGTGCCAGGGCCAGATTCCCCAAGTTTGCCAGGGAAGCTGCGATGCCTAGTTGATCCCCCCCCGCTCGCTTGAAATCCAGGCTTTCCTGGAGCAAGGAGGCCGCGCGCGCATAGTTGCCTTGATGCTTGGCCACGATGGCCAGGTTGTTGAGCAGGGCTGCCAGGGGAGGAGTCATCGCCCCAGCCCCGGCCTCTCGCTCGACGGCGATGGCCTCTTCTAACAGCGCCTCAGCCCGCGCGTAATCTCCCTGCCGGCCGGCGGTCACTCCCAGGGAATGGAGGCACTGGCTAATCAGCCTTGCGTTTTCTACTTGCCGCGCTATCGCCAGCCCGTCTTCATAGAGCGCATTTGCAAGCTGGTATTTTCCTTGGAGCTGCGCCAACCAGCCCGCTTGACTCGATAGACGGACGTGAGTTTCTGGGGAAAGACAGCCGCGATGGATGAGCGCCTGTTCACACCAGCCTCGCCCCTCGCCGATCCGGCTGCCGACTTGCCAAAAGTCAGAGCCAAGCGCGCAGACCAGATTCGCCCCCATCTCTGCGCGCGCTGGATTGGCCGTCATGTCTAATGACCAGGCCAGCGCTGCTCGCAGATTGTCCACCTCGGAGTTCAAACGCTTTACCCAAACGACTTGCTGTGGCCCTTTCCACTCAGTGTGGGCTTGCTCTGCCAGGTCGGCATAATATTCGGCGTGGCGTTCGAGCATGGTCGCAAGCCGGTCCTGCTTTTCCAATTGCTCCAGGGCGTATTCACGGATGCTGGCCAACATGCCAAAGCGCGGCTCGTCCCCACCGCTCATTGGCTGAATCAGGCTTTTGTCTAGCAGCGCAGCCAGGCCATTGGCAATATCACCTTTGCAAAACGGGCCGCACACGGCCTGCGCAGAAGCCGCCGTGCATCCACCTGCAAAGACACTCAGAGAGACAAACAAATCCTTTTCTTCCTCGCTGAGCAATTGGTAGCTCCAGGCGATTGCCTCGCGCAGAGTTTGATGCCGCGTTGGGCGGTCGCGCGCGCCGCCGGTCAAGAAAGCCAAGCGATGCGCCAGGCGCTCCAAGATGCCGGCTGGCGAAAAAACTTTGATGTGGCGCGCGGCCAACTCTATCGCCAGGGGCAGGCCATCCAGGCGGATGCAAATCTCGGCCACCGCTGCCGCGTTCTGATCTGTTATGCCAAAATCTAGCGCGCGCTCGTGGGCGCGGGCGACGAACAAGGCGACCGCCGCATTGGCGCTCAGGTCTTGGGCTGTGAGGGGCTTGTCCAGGCAGGGTAGGGGGAGCGGCGACACGGGGTATTCTTGTTCGCCGTAAACCTGGAGCGCAGATCGGCTGGTCACCAGCGCCCGCAAGTTCGGCGCGGTCGCCAACAGCTCGGTGACCAATGACCCCGCCTCAATCACCTGCTCAAAATTGTCCAGCAGCAACAGCGCGTGTTTGGGGCGCGCCCAATCTTTCAAACAGTCCATCAACGGACGATGGTTACTTTCTTTCACCCCTAGCGATTCGGTAATGGCCGAGGTGACCAGCTGTGGCCGGCTGATTGCAGAGAGGTCCACAAAAAAGATGCCGTCGGGAAACGCGCGCGTCTGGTGCGGTAACAAGCGGGTGGTTGCCTCTAGCGCGAGCCGGGTTTTGCCGACCCCGGCCGGCCCGGTCAGCGTCAACAGCCGCACCTGTGAAGCGCCTGGATCGAGCAGGTCATGCACGGCTTGCAAGTCTTGCTCTCGCCCAAAGAATGGATTGAGCTGGGCGGGTAGATTGTGTGGATAGGCGACCGGGGCGGCTTGCGACGTCGCAGGGTACCCGGCCGAGATGGGATTGTTCTGGGCCACCGCCTGGTACAAATTGCTCGTTTCCGGCATTGGCGTCGCGCCCAGTTCTGCCTGCAGGAGGCGCGCAAAATCCTGGTACGCTTGTAGCGCCCCAGCGCGGTCGCCGGCCTGGTAACGTAACGCGATTAATTCACGGACTGCATCTTCACGCAGCGAATCGCAGCTCAGGATTTGCTGTATATAAATAGTCGCCTGGATGGAATCGCCGCGCGCGCGGCAGTGGGCGACGAGCTGTTCCAGATCAGCCAGGTACAGGCAGCGCAGGCGCTCGCGGTCAGCGAGAATCCAGTCGTCGTACACATTCGGCAGCAAGTCGTCGGTGTACAGCGCGACGGCTTTTGCCAGGTGATCGGGAGATTCGCTCAGGCGCTCAAACTCGGCTACGTCTAGCCAATAATCGGCGGCCGGGTTCCATTGCAATGTGCCAGCCTGAGAGAGCAGCCAGGGTCTGGCTTGGGGGGCGGGCGGCAGGACCTGTCGCAGTTCGTGCAGGTGCCGGCGCAAATTGGCCCGGGCCGCATGTTCGGATGTATCAGGCCACAGCAGGTACGCCAAGGTGTCGCGCGGCACGGGCCTGGCGCGGTTCAACAGCAAGTAGGCCCACAACGGCAATGTTTTGGGCAACGCCGCGAACTGGAGCGGGTGTTCATCATTGAACACGCGCAGGTAACCAAGCAAATGGATGTACAGCATTTCGCATCACACAAATAGAGTGTTAGCGACGGCGCGATTGCGCTGGGGGCGGCGCAATACTTGGTTGGGTCGGATGCCATCAAAAAGATTGTAACGGCTCAACCTACCCTCCCGCAGGTTACAAAATTGGCTGTTGGGGGGCTGGCAATCTTGGTCGAGTTGCGCTGGCTCATCCACAAGTGTTCAAACCTGCGGGAGGGTGAACAGTTAAAGATTATTGTTTGAGCAGAACAGTGCTTTCTCGATAGGTGTGCCCAAAGACGGCCGCGGTGACCAACGACAGATAAAACCCAATGGGCGCCATGAGAAAGGGGATAAGAAAGCACAGGATGATGGTATAGTAGGTTATCGTCAGGATCAAGGACAAGATAAAGAGCAGTCCTCCAATGATTACCCAGGCTATAAAGTAACCTAGCTTGTTGGCGCGTAGAATGGCCCACCACTCGCGCACGCGAAAGGCTGCCCCCACCTTGTCTTGAGCCGCCATATGGCCGATGGCGGCGGGCAGGGGAATGGCGCCTAAAAGTAAGAGCGCCATGCCCAGCGCAATCGCAATGAACATTACAATCATGCTGGCAAAAGTCGACACAATGAATATTATCACAGCGCCGACGCTTTCTTCGGCATTGGCCATAAAAAGCGGGGCGGCAATGCTCATGATGAAATATAGCCCCATGCCGCCGAACATTACAATGTATCCTGGCAGCATATATACTAGGCTCACAAAGAACAGGCGCAAGCCATCTAGCCCCAGCTTGCCCAAGTCGTTCCAGGCGGGCAAGGCCAATTCTTCGCCTTTAATGGCCTGGCGCATAATTTGCAAAGCGTAGCCGGCGGTAAAAAGAGTGGGCACAATAGGCACGAACGAGCCGGCAAACATGATTGCGGCCCCGGTGATAAACCGGTTTCGCCAGTCTGGGCCTTGAAATGGAAACTTGAAAAGCGCCTTGAGTGAGGCGGTTGTCAATGCTTCAGATGATTCAGACATAATAACCTCCCATTGTTTTGAGAATTGGGGTTGACACACTAACCGAGAGTATAGCAGGGGTCGGGTATCCGCGCAAGCGAAACACTCTTTCCGAATTGCCCGGGCAATTCGGTGCTTGGAAAAAGCGCGTCGGTGGGGTCAGGGCAATCCATAGATCAATACACCAAAATCGGTGGCTAGTGCAACGCGGCTGCCATCGGGCGACCAACCCACCCCAAAAGCTTCCCAGGTGCCTACCTCTTCCTGGCGCACAATTTTGCCGTTGATTAGCAAGCGAACAGTGAGGCTGCCCTGGGGCGCTGCCCCGGCCTGTGGATCGTAGCCGGTGGTTTGAACATGAGCCAGCCGTCCATCAGCCAGCCAGGCCGGATACAACAAACGTTCACCGGCAGGGTCCTGATAGTTGGTCGAGTATTCCATCACCAGGTCGCTGGGCGGGTAGGTGCCCACCACCAGCCAATCCTGGTTGGACTGGCTGCCGGTCACATCGCTGCGGCCTGTAGCGCCGTAATAGTAGCGCCGTTTATCTGGTGAGAGGGCGGCATAGCCGGGCGTATTGAGGATTTGCCGGCGCGCGCCCTGGCAGCGCGTATTCTGCAAAGGATCACAATAGGGGTCAACCCGGGTCAGATTTTCCACCAGCCCGGTAGCAGGGTCAAGCGCGAACAAGTCATCCGTATATTGCGCGATTTGCCCGGCAAAGACATTGCTCCTTACCAGCAGCTTGCCGTCGGGCAGCCAGCCCACCAGCCACACGGGTTTGCTGCTCAACAAGCGCGGCGAGCTGCCATCAGCATTCACTGTGGCAATGCCCATTTTAAGCGCCAAGGCCTTGTCTTCCGAGCGCACCTCAAACGCCACTTGCTGGCCATCTGGTGACCAGATGGCGTTTCTGGCTGTGTCAAAGCGTGTGCCGGCGCCAAAGGTCACCAGTGGCAATTGCACCAGGTCGAGCAGACGCTGTGGCGCTTGGTCGCCGGCTTGAGCTTGGATGCGCCACAACTGGCCGCCGCCCCATACCCCGCCTTGCTGCGATGCTCTTTTGAGCGCGCCTGGCGATTGGTCGAGCGGGGGCGGCGAGCTGCCCCAGTAATACAACTCGCACGTTGCCAGCAATGTTGCCCCATCAGGCGACCAGGCCAGGTCTTCGCAAGCGCCGTCTAGCAGGCGCAGTTTGCGCCCGCCCGCAAATAGCCATACCCCCAGGCGCTCGGTATCCATATCGTTGCCTGCAATGGCTGCCAGCCTTTTGCCATCAGGCGACCACGCCACCAACCCTGTTTCCAGCCCGTCGTCGGTCACCAGGTCGGCTGTTTCGCCAGTGCGCGCATCTAAAAGAAAGGTTTGCGCGCGCCAGCCGGCCCAATAGGTGATAGCTAGATTATGCCCATCGGGCGACCAGGCAATTTCGGCGCGCTGCCACTCGGTCCCCAGGCGGTTTTCCAGCGGAAGGGTGAAATCTGGCGAGGAAACGCGTGTTGGGGCGGGAAGGGTGGGGGTAGGTTGAGCCGCGAATGGTGTGGCGGCTTGGGTGGGGCTGGGTTGTTGTTGAGGAGTGGGTGTGTCTTGGCCGCTGCAGGCTGCCAGCAACAAAGCCGCCAGCAGGGCGAGCAGCGTAAAAGGCCAGGGTGTAGAGCGTAAATGGTATTTCACGTTACCTGTGTGGCTCGATGTTTCCCAACACGTGGGCGATGGCTTGTTCGAGGGTCATGGCTCGCCCCTCGGCCCAGGCGGCGGCCAGCGTGGCCTGGTCGAGCGTTCCGCAGGCAAACGTAACCATCTGCTGATAGTGTGGGCGCTCGGCTGGCGGGATGGTAGAGCCAATTGTTGCCGCGCTGGTTTCCAGGTATTCGGCCAGAACATCTCGATTGCCCAGCCTTTGGCACAAGGCTAGTCCTTCTGCCAGCAGCGGGCTTGCTTGCTGGTGATTGCCAAGATAAAGCTCTACCCGTCCCATATTGACCAGCGCATACACAATGCCCCACTCTATCTGCAATTCGCGGAACAAGCCCAGCGATTCCGCACCCAACCAGGCGAGAGCCGCCTGATTCGCGTCGAGCCGCCATTCCAGTTTATCACTGGGAACAGCCGAACACGCCAGCCAGGCACTATACACATCGCGCTGGACTGGCCCTATCCCGCACTCGCACTGATGCACGCGCAGCGAGAGCGGTTTCCTCTTGATTCCACCGCAGCCGTGGCACATTTGGGACAGCCGCAAGCTCGTTGGGAGTTGACTGACTTGAGCGCCAGCATTTGCGGCTTTGCGCCCAAGCAGACTAACAAACCCGGCGGGCGCAGCCTGTCCCACCGACTTGCCAAAGTTGCGTTGAAACGAGCGATACGAGTTCTTTTCAATCCGAATATCATTGCCCAACTTGAGCAGGGTGTTTGCCATTTGACCGTGCAAGCTCTTGCGGCGGGCAGCCGCTTTGCGCTGCGTTTCAGCCAGCTTGGCTTGCGCCCGACGCTGCTTGTTCGAGGTGCGCCAGCGTTTCGGGCCAGGGCGTATTCGGCCATCCGGCAAGTAGTTGCCTGGATTGTTGGCGCGCCTTTGTCGGTCAATGCGCCGCTGCAAGCGGCGTGGTCAGGTCTACCTGCGCGCCCCACGTCTCGCCCGCAATCCCAAACACACGCGGGCCGGGGTCTATGCCAACGATGCCTTGGCCGACGGTGTTCTTTTCTTTCCGGTAGGGCTGGCCTTCACAAATCAGTTGAGCATAGCAGCGGGGCTGGCCGTTCAGTCGGCGGCGCACCAGCCGCACATACTTGACACGGCTGTTCAGGCTGTGTGCAATGACTGGATCATTCAGGTCGAGCCGGGCACGCAATCGCAAGCCTTTCCACTCAACCCTGTCACCGCACCATCGGATACCGCTTGTGTTGGTCTTGCCTTCCACGCTGTCCAGTTGGTTGAAGGACTTAACGGGGCCGGCCTCGCTTGCCAAAAGCGTATTGCTGCACAGCCTGGAAAGCGCGAGTTGCTATCTTTTGAACGGTCAAGCTATCCAGATGTTCGCCCAACCATTCGTGCGCAATATGCTCACCTGCCCAGGCGTGCAGGTCATACTCTCTAAAGCCGTGCTGCTCGTTGGCTTCACGAAACGCAGCGGCGCGCGCTTTGGCCGCAGCCGAGCCTTTTGCGCCTTGGGGCAACTTGCGCGCTGCCTGATAGTTTCTCGATTGACGCAGCAAATCAAGCCGCCGCAGGCTTTCAGACAAGCAGGCATTGTAGGCTTGCCGGGCCACATCAAAGCGGACGCCCAACACGCGCTCATCGTCGCCCGCCAGCACCGCGCTTTGCATCGCAGCTTTCTGCCGAACCTATTCCCGCTGATGATTTTTGTGTGCTGCCTTATCGCGCTGCAACACGTTTGATGGCCAGCGTTAACGGTCGGCCCTCTAGCTTGAAGGACTCGACCTTTTCACCTTTGGGCTGTTCGTTGGCTGCCAGCCGCAGGCTCAGCGTTTCAGCTTTGATATAATCGGCCCAACTTTTAATCGCCTCAGCCATATCGCCAGAGGTTTGATAGGCAGTTTCGATGCGGTCAGACAGCTCAAAGCCGGCTTCCTTGCGCATGGTTTGAATGCGGCGGACCACTTCGCGCGCCAGCCCTTCGGCCAACAACTCGGGTGTCAGGTGTATATCTAGCGCCACCACGACGCCGCCTTCGGCCTGAACCGCATAGCCCTCGTGGGGCGTGACTTGGATGATGACCTCGTTTGGCGCCAGCTCGACCGGCTGATCCTCTACTGTCAGCAACACGGCTTGGCCTGCCCGCAAGGCGCGCACAGCCGGGTAGGGGGCCAGCTCACTCAACGCCGCGCGGACGGCCGGGAACTGCTTGCCGAACTTGGGTCCCAACACCTTGTTGTCTGGCAAGAGTTTGTAGGTGACCAGCTCTTGTTCGCGCTCCACAAATTCGATTGTTTTCACGTTCAGCTCGTCGGTCAAGATGTCGGCCAGGCGGGCGATGCCGGCTTTTTGCGCGGCCTCGGCCACTATCATGGCGCGGCCTAGCGGCTGCCGCACCTTGACACCCGAGGCGGCCCGCGTGGCGTGTCCCAAGGTCACCGCCTGGCGGACGGCGGCCATGTCTGCCAGCAGGGTGAGGTCGTCATCGCTCAGGGATGATTCGGGGGTCGCCCCGGCGCGCGGCCAATCAGATAGGTGCACGCTTTCGGGCGCATCAGGATAGGCGCTGCGCACCAGGTTTTGGTACATCTCTTCGGTCACAAACGGCACCAGCGGCGCCAATAGCCGGGTTAGTGTGGTGAGCACAGTGTAAAGCGTGCTATAAGCGGCGTTCTTGTCTGAATCGGCTTCCGATTTCCAAAAGCGCCGGCGGCAGCGGCGCACATACCAATTGCTCAGGTCGTCAAGGAACATCTCGGCGGCCTTGGTAGCGCGCAGAGCGTCAAAATCTTCCAGCGCGGCGGTGGTCTCGGTGATGAGTTCAGTTAACCGGGCCAAGACCCAGCGATCGAGCACGCTCAACGAGCCGGGCCGCCCTTCGGTGGGTGTCCAGCCATCTGCGTTGGCGTACATCACAAAGAACGAATACACATTCCACAGCGGGATAAGAAAACGCCGCCGCACATCGTCCATCACGTGATAGCCAAACGGCATGTCCGATTCGGGCCGCTGGCAGCAATACGCCCAGCGCATCACGTCTACACCGGCCTTGTCGGCCGCCTCGTTGAATTCGATCATGTTGCCGGCCGATTTGTGCATGTCGCTGCCGTCTTCGGCCAGCAGCGTGGCATAGCCCAACACAGTCTTGAAGGGCGGCTTGCGCTCTAGCGCGGTGCTCATGGCCAGCAGGCTGTAGAACCAGTTGCGGAACTGGCCCGGGAACGATTCGGTGATAAAATCGGCCGGGAACCACTTTTCCCAATAGGCACGGTCGGTGCGGTGCTGCAGCGTCGAAAGCGCCACGATGCCCGCATCGAGCCACGGGTTGCCCACATCGGGGATACGGCTGACCTTGCCCCCGCATTGGCTGCACGCAATCTTGACTGTGTCAACCCAGGGACGGTGTGGAGTGTGCCCCCTAAATTCTTGCCAGCCCTCGATCGCTCGTTCTTCCAGTTCTTCTTCGCTGCCCATCACGTCAAAATGGCCGCAGGCCTCACATTCCCAGATGGGCAAGGCCAATCCCCAGTAGCGTTTTTTGCTGATCATCCAATCGTGCATGTTGCGCAGCCAGTCCATCTCGCGGTCATAGCCAAAGGCCGGCAGCCAGCGAATCTGGCTCACCACGTCCATCATTTGGTAACGCAGGCTGGCAGTTTTTTCTTCTTCGGTCAGCTCTTCACGCGGCTTGTCATAGGTTTGGCCCATGTTGACGAACCACTCGTCCACCAGCCGAAATACCAGCGGCGTGTGGCAACGCCAACATTCGGGGTAGCGGTGGGTATAGCCTTCCAAGCGATAAAAGCGCCCCTTGCGTTTCAAGTCCTCCACAATTGGCTCGGTCACCTCGGCCACGTCTTGGCCTGTCAGCCAGCCAAAGCCATCCAGGTAAATGCCAAATTCATCTAGCGGGGCAATCACATGCAGGCCAAGCTCTTTGCTCAACGCAAAGTCTTCGGCGCCGCAGCCTGGCGCAATGTGAACGATGCCGGTGCCTTCTTCTTCGCCCACATCTTTCCACAGCACCACGCGATGGTCAGCCGCCGAGCCAGATGTTTGCTGGGCGGGTAACTCATCGAACGGGCCGTCATAGGCCCAGCCTTGCATCTCGGCGCCCTCGAGTTCGCCCAAAATTTCATAGGGGCCTATCAGCATGTGCAGGCAGCCTTTGCTCAAATAAAAGACCTCGTCGCCTTGCCTGATCTTGGCATAGCTCAAGTCAGGTCCCACCGCTGCGGCCACGTTGCTGGTCAGGGTCCAGGGGGTTGTGGTCCACACCAACAGCGATTCGCCGGGCCTGTCTCGCAGTGGGAATCGTACCGTGAGGCCGGGGTCTGTCCGTTCGGTATAGCCTTCGGTGACGATTTCGTGCTGACTGATGCCGGTGGCGCAGCGAGTACACCAGGGCATGACATCGCGCCCTTTGTAAACCCAACCACGCTCGTGGCAGCTCTTGAGAAAACTCCAGATTTGATAGTTGTTCTCGTTGGAAAACGTAAAATAGCTGCCGCCCATTTCGGGCATGCCTAGCCGCGCCACAATTTGCTCGGCGGTGTCTGTAACCGGGCCGAGCGGGCCATTGACTGTGATCGCTTCCTCAGGTGACTCGACCACCTTGCGCGCAAGCAGCTCTAGTGTATCAACGTCGTTCCAATCCATCCACATCCCCAGGCGAACCGATTGCTGTGTCTGCACGGCGGCAAAGTGCAGCACGCGGCTTTTGCACAGCCGCACAAACTCGGCCAGGCCATGCGCCTCGATGTCTTTTTTGGATTGAAAGCCAAGCTCCTTTTCAATGTTGACTTCGACCCACAAGCCCTGGCAGTCAAAGCCGTTTTGCCAGCGCTGGTCAAAACCTTGCATGGCTTTGAACCGCTGGTACAGGTCTTTGTAAGTGCGGCCCCACGCGTGATGAACTCCCATTGGGTTGTTGGCGGTTATCGGGCCGTCAATGAATGACCAGTGCTTGCGTCCGGCCAGCTTTTTGCGCAGTTTATTAAAAGCGTCTGTCTCTTGCCAAAAGCGCAAGATGTTTTCTTCCATCTGCGGAAAGTTTCTTGTTGATGCAATGGGTTGAAACATGTTCTCTCCTTCGTGATGCGTTATAGAGCGCGCCCTGTCGTTATATAACCTCGATCTCGATTCGCTTGTTGATCTTGCCCTTGCTCTTGTAATCTACAACGCGGATCTGGCCTATCTCGCTTGTGTTGGCCACATGCGTTCCGCCGTCGGCTTGCAAATCTAGCCCCACAATCTCTACCGTGCGCACCTCGGTGATCCCTTCGGGCAGCAAATTGATCTTGGTGCGAATCAGATCGGGAATTTGAAACGCCTCTTGACGGGGCAATATCTTTACCCGCACTGCATGGGCGGCGGCGACCTCGGCGTTGACCTTGTGCTCGATTTCGGCCACCAGCTCTTTTTGCATTCGCTCGAATTCAAAATCCATGCGCGCCCGGCCAGGCTCCATGTTGCCTCCGGTTACCTGCGCGCCGTAATCGCGAAAGACCACACCGCACAAAATGTGCAAGGCGGTGTGCGTGCGCATGAGCTTGTAGCGGCGCTCCCAATCGAGCAAGCCATGAACCTGAGCGCCTGTGGCGGGCGGCCCGGCCTCTAGCTCGTGCCAGACCACATCACCCGCCTTGTGTACCTTGGTGACGTTCCACGTTTGATTATCTACCTTCAACACCCCCACGTCATTGGGTTGCCCGCCGCCGCCAGGGTAAAAAGCAGTTCGATCCAGCGCCACAGCGTTACCATCTACGGCAGTGACGAGAGCCTCAAACTCGCGCACATAGCTATCGGTCTGGTAAATCAATTCGGTCATTTTCGTCCTTCCAAATTATGTTTAATTATGTTTGGCGCTTAAACAAAAACTCTCGTCCTTTGCAGGGACGAGAGTGTGCTCTCGTGGTACCACCCTGTTTGCTTGCAGCCGCCAAGTTGGCGCAAGCCACTCTGGTCGGCGACCTTTATCGCTACAAGCGACCATCATCGCCGCGTCTGGATAACGTTAGACGACCCCGGCTTTCTTACTAGGATATGCCCGTTCAGATTGCGGCTCCGGAGGGATTTTCTGCGCTCGCTCTGCGCCTGGCTTTCACTTGCCCCAGGCTCGCTGCGCTTGTGCGCTGCGCTTACTCGTCTCCATCATTGCCATTGGGGGCGATTATCGCACAAGTCCAAGTGTGTGTCAAGTTGTCCCTTGAATATCTAATTGCCCGTCACTTGCAAGTGGCGGGCAATTCGCCGTTGGAACTGGAGGCCCAGATTTGCTCCTCAATAATGGGCGTGTTATAATGGCGCGATACTTACGGCTTGTTGGAGGGCGCGATGAAAAAGACACTCATTCAACCCGTCAAAGGGACACGCGATTTTTACCCAGAGCAGATGGCGCTGCGTTCCTGGCTATACAATACGCTTCGCGCGGTATCGGAACAGTTTGGCTACCAGGAATACGAAGGGCCAATCTTGGAGCCGATGGCCTTGTATGCCGCCAAGAGCAGCGATGAATTGGCAAAAGAGCAGGCTTTTGTGCTGACCGACCGAGGCGGCGATGAATTGGCCTTGCGGCCCGAACTGACGCCGACGCTGGCGCGCATGGTGGCTCAACGCCAGCGCCAGTTGACCTTGCCGCTGCGCTGGTGGTCGTTTGGCCCCTTTTGGCGCTACGAGCAACCCCAAAAAGGCCGCACCCGCGAATTTTTCCAGTGGAATATTGATATGGTCGGCACCGATAGCCTATTGGCCGATGCCGAGATTGTGGCCATTGCCGCCGAGTTCTTTCGCCGCGCGGGGCTTGCGCCATCTGAGGTCAAGATTCAGGTCAACAATCGCCGTCTGATGAACGCACAGTTGCAGCAGTTGGGCGTGAGTGACGAGATGGCGCCGGTCGTTTTTCGCGCGATAGACAAGCTGGAAAAAATGCGCCTGGCCGATTGGGAGGCGTATGCCGCCGAGGTGGGGCTGGCTAATTCGCAAATTGCCGCGCTCGGGCAAATGTTGGGCAAGCGCGATTTGTGGCGCGAGTCTGAAGAACTGGTGCTATTTTTCGACGCGCTGCGCGACTTGGGCGCCGGCGATTATGTCGAGTTTGACCCCAGCATCGTGCGGGGGTTGGATTACTATACCGGGATTGTTTTTGAGGCGCGCGACCGCCAGGAAAAAGGCCGCGCCATCTTGGGGGGCGGACGCTATGACAACCTGGTGGCCGATGTGGGCGGCGACCCATTGACCGGGGTGGGTTGTGCAATGGGTGATGTGGTGATTGGCTTGGTGCTGGAAAAGTACGGCAAGCTGCCGCAAGTGCGCGTTTCACCCACCCAGGTGTTGGTCACGCTGTTTGATGCGGCCCTGTTGCCCAACGCGCGCAAACTGGCAGGCGAGTTGCGCCAGGCTGGCCTGAAAGCCGAGCTTTACCCGGAACCGGCCAAGCTGAACAAGCAGCTCAAGTATGCCGATCAGAATGGCATCCCCTTTGCCGTCATTGTTGGACCTGATGAAGCTGCCGCTGGCCAAGTGGCCTTGCGCGATATGCGCGCCAAAGAGCAGCGCACTGTCCCTGGCACTGAGCTGCTTGCCATCATCCGGCAGGCTGTGGCGCGCGAAATTTGACATTCGCCATAGCGCGTGGTATGATTGGCCCAAGCATTATTCAGAGCTTAATTTATTTGGCAAGGGGGGTGAGCTTAGCGTGGGTGTTGAGATCCGAGATAACGAATCGTTCGATAGCTTGCTGCGTCGCTTTAACCGCGATGTGATCAACAGCGGCGTCCTCAAGGATGTGCGCCGGAAGCGGTGGTTCATCAGCAAGGGCGAGCAAGGCCGCATTGATGAGCGCAAAGGCAAGCGGCGTTCGCGCATTCGCCAGAGGCGTGCTGAAGACGGCGAATAGGCGCTTTGCTCCCGTTATACAAAAACCCAGCCATTGGCTGGGTTTTTTTGTTGGCGACACTTGACCCCAGGTTCAAAGTGGAGTATGATAGAGTTGTGCCCCCCATGGTGTAAAAGCTTTGAGGTGTTCTTTGGCTGGCAACAAACGTGAATCAAGTTATGCTTTTCCTCGCTGGTTGATTGTGCTCGCCTTGTTTGTGCTGATACCCCTGGCGGCTGACTTTAATGCGCGCATAGTCACCGTGCAACAAATGAGGCAGGAAGAAGCCCAGTTGACGAGGGATCTGGCTACCGAGCAAGCGCGCCAGGCGCAACTGCAACAACAGCTAGAGTATGTGAGAAGCGATGCTTATGTAGAAAATTGGGCGCGGGTAGAGGCCCGCATGGCTCGCCCTGGCGAGATTGCCGTTGTTCCTGTCGCTCCAGAGCCAACCTATACACCTGTTGCGCTTGCTACCCCAGCGCCACAACCTTCGTCACCATTTGATGAATGGTGGGCGCTTTTCTTTGAGCCTTTTTCTTTTTCGGCTAGCTTACCTTGACCGGCCAGACAGGCTGTGGTATAATAGCCCCTCGCAAAGCGGGGTAGAGCAGTGGCAGCTCGTCGGGCTCATAACCCGGAGGTCGTTGGTTCGAATCCAACCCCCGCCATCCTGAGTGTACCGTAGACCCCCAGGCCACCCTAAATAGGGCAGCCCGGGGGTTTTTGGTTCTGGAACCCAACCCAAAGGAGGGATTTTTTATGAACCAAAGACCACCGGGCTTGAAACTCTCGAAAGCACTCACGGGCTTCCTTCAGTACAAGGCAGCCGAGGCTCTCAGCCCCACTACGCTTCAAAGCTACGAGCGCGATTTGAAACAGTGGATTGCCTACGCGGGCGATGTCGAAATCGGCCAGGTGACGACGCAAGGTTTGCGGGCGTATCTAGTCTGGCTGCACACCGACTACAAGCCGCGCCGGCTGACGGGAGGCGACGAACCTCTCTCACCCAAAACTATCCGCAATATCTGGGTGAGCCTCTCGGCCTTTTTCACCTGGGCCAGCGAGGAACTGAAAATAGCCAATCCAATGAAAGGAGTGCCGGCCCCACGCTTTAAGGATCCGCCGATTCAAGTGTTTTCCAAAGAGGACATCGAAGCATTGCTCAAGGCGTGCGAATTCTGCGAAGAGGCCAGAACAGTAGATCGCAGGCGTTTCACCATGCGCCGGCCTACAGCCAGAAGAGACCGCGCCATTATCCTGACGCTGCTGGATACGGGGCTGCGCGCCTCGGAATTGTGCTCCTTGCTGGTGGGTGATGTTGAGCAAAAGACTGGGCGGGTGCAGATAAAGCATGGAGTGAGCGGCGGCGCTAAAGGCGGCAAGGGACGCATCGTTTTCTTGGGCAAGGCAACGCGCCGCGCCTTGTGGCTTTACTTGGCAGAGCGCGAGGACGGTGAGGATGAGGGCGCGCCACTGTTTCTGGGCAAGTTTAATCGCGCGCTGAACAGAAATGCGCTGCGCCAGGTGCTCGCCGCATTGGGTGAAAAGGCTCGCCTGCAAAAGAAATGCACACCACATCGTTTCAGACATACGTTCGCAATTACTTATTTGCGTTCGGGTGGAGATTTGTTCACGCTCCAGGCCTTGCTGGGCCACAGTTCGCTGGAAATGGTACAGCGTTATGCGCGAGTGACAGAAATTGACGTTGAGCAAGCCCATCGCCGCGCCAGTCCGGCTGATAGTTGGCGGCTGTAAGCTTGTTGACTTGTGGCCTAGCTTCTCGTATAATCCTTGCTGAGAGACAAATTTCAGTAGACCACAACAGTTGAATCCGAGCGGGCCAGCTTGCTTGGGTATCCAGGGCAGGTCGCCCGCTCGGAGCAAGGCTTGATGGCGAATGGCGAAATGACAGCCTATCTTTTTGACCCGATAGATTTGGAGCAAGTGCGTTTGCTGGGGCGGCTTTCCCCCAGCGGGCGTATCCGGGCCATGCTTGATGCGCGAGAATTGGTGGTGGGGTTGATCCGCGGACGCCTGCGCCGGCGCTATCCTGATCTGCCAATTGATGAACTAAACCTAAAAGTGCTTGAGGAGGTGGCTTGTGCCGAGCAAACGCAGCCAGTACCGTAGTCTCTTTAGGGTTTCAATAACCACTCTCCTCAAATCACTGCGCCAGCCGCCCTGCCGCAATGATTAACGCCTGGGATAACTGAGCATCAGACAGGCTATTGATAAAGGCGGCCAGGTCACCATCAACTGATAGATGCGCGGTTGGCTGGCCGGTCAGCCCGGCAATGCGCTGTTTGACCTCTTCGCTGACCAGCGGCGCATAAATACCATCTGTCACGCGGATGTCAGCATGCATCAGGTTCATACTAATGGCCTTGTAGTCGGCCATTGTCCGCGCATGTTGCAAAGCGTAAACCGCATGGCCGTGGCGAAACTTGTGCGGCGACTTGTAAGGCAGGCCAGCAGCAGCAAATAGCTTGCGCATACGTTTGACTATGGCGACATTCCGATTCGCGCCGGCTGGATCGGCGGACAAGGTTTTCTCACCCCATTGGCTAATAATCGGCGTGTACCACATAGCTGTGGATGGTAGGTGTGCCCGAATGAATGCATCCCATTCCTGAACCTTTGCAAATAATTGGGGAATGTCCAGCAGATAGGTGGTTGCGGATTTGCTATTCTTCGTTTGGACGCCGAGCGAGGGCCATTGCTTGATAGTTCGACTTGCCAAGTCAACAGCCTCAATGGGCAACGACCCCAGCGCACCGGCCCGCATGCCTGAGATATAAAGCATAGCCGCCCCAGCTACATCGCGTTGTAGCGCCAAGTCCCCTTTGGTATTCATGGCAGCGAGTTGTAATGCTTCATCCAGCGTCACGAATTCGTGCTCATGCATTTGCTGGATGGTACGCGGGGGCCGCAGCGCGTCAATCCAACTCATTGGCAGTTCTCGAAACTCGCGGGCGTAGGTCATTTTTAACCAGCCAAAGAGCCGCTTTGCGATTTGGACAATCTTTTTCAGCGTGGCTGGCGCAAGTAGTTCGTTCTTGCCGTGGCGCACAGATGACAGGTACGATGGGAATGTGGGTTCTATGCTTGACGCTTGGCTAAAGCTGGTAGCGTCTGCCCAGAGCAAAAGATGCCTGAGATAGAACCAATAACGGGCTATCGAACTGGCGTCAAGTTGAAGGGTGTCCCGCATGTATTTCGAAAAAGCTTTGGCAAAATAATAGTTCTCACGACTCACCATTGTAACCTCCTCGATTGATGGTACAACCGCATTCAGGGCAGTCTCCGGTTAACAGGATATGCTTTCCTCGCTGCTTTTGTTGAGAATTCAAAAGTTTGACTGGCTTGCGACATCGCAGGCAATACGCCTCGTCATTGCCCATCTTGACTTGGCTCGGCTTTGATTTGCGCATTATCTCCACCCATTGGGCAAACTCTACGCCATTAACCCAAATGTGACCCCGGTTATCCCGTTGGTGTGGTGCCCCACTGTTGATCCAATCTCGTATTGTGCGCGAAGGGATGCCAAGCTCATCCTCAAGTTCGGAAGGTGTGTAGAGCATGGGAAGCAATCCAGGCGCTTTGACGATTACGGAATGTGGAATATGCTTTTTGAGCAATGATTGTGGCATATTTGCCATCTCGGCTACCTGTTCAAATTCTCGATGCTAACAATTGCTGTTCCAGCACGTCGGTGTTGGGTAGTTATAGAACTCTATAACCTTTATACCATGAAGTAGCTGTTCCAGGCTTGAAATCTCAACAGAAATCCAAGAAAAAATCAATAATTTGCCTTTCGCTTGAATTTTCCTTGAGAAAAATTTGATTTTACCCATCACCCTGGAAGCATCTGTGGTATCCTGTAGACAGGAGGGCGAGCATGGCGAATGAGATTCTGGTAACCACGACATATATTACAAAAACACAGGCTGCGGCATATTTACAAGTCAGCGAAAAGACCATCGAACGATATTCCTATTCCACTGCGACGGAGAGGCAGCGAATAGAAAACAGCGGCAAGCAGCCATTACGCCGCTATCGCTTCAATGGGCGCAGCCTGTACAAATTGGCCGACATACAAGCCCTACTCGAATACGTTCCAAATGCAGGAACCGATCAGACTGATGCCGAGGGCAGCTCACCCAGAAATGATGCACCAGCTATCCCAGCTCAAGTTGAACACCGCCGGTCACGTGCTCGGCCAGGAACGACGTTTTTTCCAGTGAGAGGTAGGCAAAAGACTCAAACGCCGCAATTATCAATGGACTTTGCAGAGGAAAATGCATGAACCCCAACGAGATCATCAGTTCGCAAGCTGTGTTACTCAATTATGAAAAAATCCGCTTGCCGGTGTCGTTAATAAGCCAAGTCCAAGCCATCGTTCCTTCATGTTTTCAAGGCGAGGATTTCGGCCGCCGGGTGCTTGGGTTATTAGGCTGGGAGGGGAAATTGAGCGGGGTGGCGTACCAGCCGCACCCTGGTGGTGGGCCGTTGCTTGTATCTTTGGTCCGATACGAGGCGCGACTCTGCGCGTGGTGTAATCCAGACCTTGAAGCATTTCTGGCTGCCGTAGAGAAACTTGCGGACCGACTGATTGAGATATTGTTGGAACAAGCTAAAATCTTGCCAGTGTTGTCAATTGAGCCAGAACTGCGCAATAATCCCCTGGCATACGTTCAGCTCAAGCTTGCAAATGTAGAGAGTGGTCATCTGGTTTCGCCGTTTTTTCACCGGAGCTTGCGCGGCAAGTTGTCCCAAATTGAAAAAGCAGGATTGACGAAAACAACAGACATTCCATTGTTGCTCAGCAAATTCATTTCTTACCCGCTGATGATTGCAAAGAACATCTCCTCAGAGGATATTCGGCCTCATTGGTCAGATTATCAAGATGGCGAGTTTGAAAGCATAATCCAGGAAACAATTTCCCGTCTGGCTGCAAAGCGAAACCTGAGTCCAAGGACGATAAACACACTCTATCGCGACTGGAATGCCGGTTTCTGGGGGAACGGACTAGCTGAGGAATACCAGATGCGCGGCCATATCTCTCGGAAGACATTAACAATTGCGACATTGCAAACTGAAAGCATCCGCGAGCGAGTGTTATGTGATTTCGAGGATCTATCGCCCGACGATAGCCGGCAGGAGGCAATTAGCAACAAGTGTGCATGCGACAGGAAAACATTAGGCTCGAGTGACCGTCACCACACCAGGCAAGATCGGAACAACCCAACCCTCAATCAACACTATAACCTGGGCATTCCGGTCATTCGCAATAATCCGAGTGCATTTGCGCCAAGCGTGCTTCCGGTGGTAACCGCCGGACTGATCCGGCTGAAGCAAATCCAAGATTTAGCCAAGCCGCATAGCTTGAATGCTCGCACAGCGCGTGCAGTAGTTGATCTGCTATGGCATGCTGGCCAAAGCCCTGAATGGATTGCTTCACTTCAGGTTTCGTGGGCCAACTCTATTCCTGAGTATGTAGCCGCTCCGACTTATATGCCCAACCTATGCCGAATCATTTTTATGCCAGAGTTGCATATAGGTTGGACAGAGCGGTACGAGGAATTGGCCCGCACTAACCCTGCACAGCACGGAACATGGCGGGCTTGGCAGGTTCACGATGAAATATATGAATCCGCCAGCCTGCTCCACGAGATATTTATTCTGCCCCCGTTGTTAGACGAACTTGCGCTTGTTCTGGAACTGCGCTCCAAGAAGGAAACACAGCTGTTTATGTGGAAAGACGCAGACAGCCTGCGGCCACTCAGTTTGGGAGATATATCTTCCATCTTTGGTGATTTGACTCCCTTTGTTCGACAATACATACCGCATCACGCGGCGCTGCGGGCATCGCAATTTTCCAGCACGTTTGAGGGATGGTATACATCAGCCGGCCTAAGTCCAGAACACCGTTTTTTGGTTTCGGACAAGACTCGCACACACTATGCATTATCACTCTGGTATCAAACAACTGACTTGGCGCAACTACACCGCGACTATTACCAGGCCTATACCCGGATTGAACAGCAAATTCGCGCCGAGGCTAAAGCCGTTGCAACCAGCCTGGGATTTGAGTGTGATGACCTTGTTCCATCCAGATATGCAGCGGTAGACGAAGTAAATCGCCTGCTCGAACCTGAGACGAGATCTGTCGGGTCATGGCGCTGTGCGCGAATCAGCAGTGTGCGGCAAACCATTGCTACTTTGCTAGACGCATTCAACACGCCAGAAATATTGGATAAAGAGTTGGCAATACCCTACGCCCGCCACAATGCGCTGACCCGACTCGTGATAGGACTGCTTTTGCTGTTCTTTGGCATGCGTCCATTTGAAATTGCTCGCATCAAAACCAGACACTTGGATTTGCCACTGCGTCAGTTGACTGTTGATGCCAAACCGCATTGTGACGAATTAGCAGCTCGACGGCTACCACTGCCATCTTTTCTGCTTCGGTTATTTGTGTGCTTGTTGGAAGACTATCGTAATGCCAGGGGGCATGGCAAGGGCAAGAATTTATTGTTTCTTTATCAACCAGACGGGAGTATCAAAATTGTGGATACGGCCACAATCGAGCAGGTACTGGCGGAGGCCGGCCAGCTTGCGGGCTTGACCCGCACGCCGGAGGCGTACTCGTGGCGGCATTTGTTTTGCCGGATGATTCTGTCGTTAGAGTTGCCCTATCCGGTTCGGAGATACTTGATGGGACACGAGGCCGACGGGATGGAAACATTCAATGCTTATGCGTGCCGCAACCTGAGCCAAATAGATCGTGGCTATCAGCAAGTAGCGGCTGCAATTGTGGACCGATTTGGTTTGCAGGCTTTCGTGGAGAAGGTGTAGTGGAGACATCTCTCTCTTTGCCAATGCCAGCTTTGGCTCAAACCAGCCTAACAGCTGACGAGCGGGTATACCTTACCGTACCTGAAAGCGTGTTCGACGCAATGATTATCTCGTTTGTGCGTTGGTTACTCCATCCGCCTGCCAGTGGGCCGCTAGAGAAAGTCTGGAATGGATTTGTGTTTGCTTTGATAGCGTTGGGAGGGGTGTGCGGCGATGATGCTTTTGAGGCCATTTGTATGATGCGAGTGCGCGACGTGCTTCAGTACGTTGACGCCGGCTGCATGTGGGTTCCTCGCCTCAATGCTGCTGTTCCGATCTATGTAAATGATTTGGTTGCCCTGGCTTCCTTGCGACTGATTGCCCATATGTCGCGCAATGGCCGTGGAGGGCGCAATCGGCGTAGTGCTTGTCCGGTTGACTCATATCTGTTGCCAATCCACCGTGATTCGGCAATTCGTCCGACCAGTGAAGAAATCAAATGTAGTCGGGCGCATTTTGAAGAGTGGCTCAAATCCATCTCCAAAACTGTCGCGCCAAACGGGCCGGCTATCAATATACAAAAACTGCTGAGACTAGCGCGTTGCCGGCTGAGTCGCATCTATTCGCCGCTTGTTGCAGGCAGTTTGATTGGCAACCACCTGTACTCGCCCACAGTTAACTCGCCCAGGCTGCTGGATTCATATCGAGCAGAGTTTCACATGCCAGTGCCAGTAGCCCATCTAGACTCGATGTCTTCAAACCATCGTGACCGCCGACCCGATAAATCGCAAGCCGGTTTCAACCGCGATAGACCGAGTGACATAACGAATATCATCTGCTCGCTGCGAAAAAAAGCCGATCCATATTGCAATGCATCTAGTAAACAAGCCGCGAAACAAATCCGCCGCAGTGTGGTGGAATCGCTCAACGAGCTGGCTGCTGAATATAAACAAGCCCTAATGCCAGGTACACCTGCACTGGATGTTATCTACCGGGAACGGATTGCTCCTCCAAACCCGAATCACACTCTAGCGAAAACGGCGATCTTTAATGGCGCTTGCGTTGCGCGTTGGTTGGCTGACAGTGTGCGCACCAAAATGCCCAATACAGCCCGCGGCCGGCTCAACGACATTGTCAAGGCCATGCGGTATTTCGTAGGGCAATGCCTGATTGAACTATCGCATGCAGAGATTGCCGCTTTTGTGCATAGCTGCCCTTCGCGCAAGTCCAAGTTGCGAATGCAATCCACGCTTAACCGCTTTCGGCATTATGCCATCTCTGTTTTAAAGTTGAATGTAAGCTTTCCACCCATGTCACTGGCCGCGCCGCCGCACATTGAACCGTTGCATTGCCTTTCTATGGAACAATTCGCCCAGGTGATCGGTCGCTTGATGACAATGGGCAGAGAGGGTGAGGCCGCGGCAGTATCGGCAATGTTTGGGGCCTTTTTCGGGCTGAGAATTTCCGAGACGGTTGCGTTGATTTTGTCGGATGTGTGGCTGGCACGCACGCCAACTGTGTATATATTTGAGACCAAGCGAACATCACGGCGAGTTGTGGTAGGAATAGAAATTCCCGAAGAACCGACCGTGTTTTTGCGCGAGTTTGTGCGAAAACGCCTGGCCGAAGCAGGCGGTGATCGTACTCAACCACTGTTGACTGTTGGTAACCGTCCGGTCACAGAGGAAAAGGTCGGGCGGCTAATCGCCAAAGCTACGGCTGCGTGCGGCATTAAAGGCAGTCATCATGACCTGAGGCATCTATGGGTGAACCGCTTGCTGGCGCGAGGTATACCATTGGCTGAAATCGGCCACCTGGCGCATCACGCTTCGCTGGAAACAACAGTGTCCAGCTATACTCACGTGTTGCCACTTCTCCAGCGGGAGCAACTTGATCAATATAACGACCCAATTTTGAGCCAGCCCGAGTGTTGTTATGTGCCAGTATCAAGCCTGGGCAAGCTACTAGGGATGAGCGACAGGGGGGTCACTGTAGAGCATGTGAAAGTTTGTGGAATAGGCTTGTTGCCGGAGTCAGATGTTAAGCCAGTGCGCCATCCAGGACAATGTGGGCACTGTATCCGGCTTGCCGATGCTGTTAGGTTTATTGCAGGCCGATTGCTTTGAGCTTAACCGTCCCCGTCGAGACCGGCGGCCCTACACCGCTCATCGGCTAAGCCTGTAATCATTTCTACAATCTCTTTAGGCAACTCGCTGCCAAATGCTCGTTCAACCTCCCAACCAAAAAGCATACGTCTGCGTTGCTGTTCGCGCTGATCCAGATAACCTATGGCAAGTAGCCAGCGGTAGACCTCGGGTTGGGCAAAAATGAACTGATCTTTATCGTGCGAGGGTACAATCAGCCGGGTGGAATATAAGGATGACAAAATTTCTAGTGCTGCCTTGGTGTCGCTCCAGCGAGTCGCCCACTGCTCAATAAATTCTCGCGTCATTGGGATGGATTCACCCACCTCCAGAGTTTTGTTGGTGCGCCAGTACCCAACAGCAATGTTACAAAGTGCTTGCATCACTGGTTGCCTTTTTGATGAATGTGCAAATTCTAGATCTGGTTTCAACCCAGCCCGGCAAAATCGCTCAGCCATGTAGAGAAAAATGGGATTCTGCAAACGCCGATGATTGCCTGCAACAGCACAAATGCAAGCCAAGCCCAGCGGCAACGTTGCCAGGTTGGGGTGCGATTTGGTGTCGTGCAGGGCAGATGCCAGGTCGAAATTTTTGCAAGCAATCTCAGCATAGTGTGTGCAGTAACGATGAATTCGCTCCTGGTCAAATGGTTGGATCAAAACAGTATGCAAGCCACCAAAGGTGGTCTGCACTTTTTGGATAGCAGATTGGGGGGCTATGTTGAGAGTGACAATGTAGCAATTTGACTGCTTAATCTGAAAGGCAACTGCCTCCAGTTTGTCTCCAAGCGAATCCACTTGGCTTACACCCCAGCATAGCCGCCCAGTTTTATGAAATGTTTCTAGGTGCATTGCCAACTCGTTCACGCTCAAGTCTTTCATACAGCCTGCCGACTGGAGCTTCTGTGCAGCATACGCCGGAAGCCATTGCGAGCCAGCCTGAGCGGCATACTCAACTGCATCTATCAAAATCATCAGCGATGGCCCAGTCCCTCGGGGTGGAGTAACGCTGACAAGATGAGCAAGATACGTCAACAAAGACCTCTTGCCTGCGCCTGGGTTGCCCACTACTGCGAATGCGGGCAAGGCAAGCAAATCATCAGGCGAACACTCTGAGCCCCCAATAAGTCTCTCCTTTGAGTAAGTTGCCAGCCTGATCGCAGGAGTAATAAACGCGTCCGAGGGAAAAACTACGTTGTCTGGCATCTGACGAAGAAGCTGCAGAGGTGGCTGCCCCACATGTGCCGGCACAGCTGGTTCCAGAGCAGCAGGGCGAAAAGCCATAGGTAGAAACTCGGTAGACTTGGCTACAAAGTTACGAAGGGAGCTCAGTATACGGTTTTGCCCTGATGTTGTAATCTTGCTTGTCGATTCGGTCACTTTCGCTTTGCCCTTTGGACGTTCCAACGCAGGCATTTCATCTGGAAAAGGCAAACTCAATGCTGCAGCAGCATTGCGCAAACGGTTGTATAGCCATATTAATTCGGCATCCTGATACCTGGCAAAGCTCGTAGTAGTCAGTCCCGTAAAAATCGTACTATCAGGCATTGGATTGGGTTGGGCAAGCCTGTTTTCGCCTGGCAAGTTGACATTGAATTCAGTGTTAAATGCGGTCCAAAGTTGATTGATATGCCTGGCAATACTTGATGCTTGTGATAATTTGTCGAAGCAACTTTGCATTGACACGAAACCAGCAGTCGCCCTGCCTGTAAACTGACTCCGGGCAGCTAGAATAATCGCACCTCGAAATTCATCAGAGTCTGGCTCGTTGCTTGCGAGGAGGCCAAAGTGAAAGAGAGTTACTGCCCGGAGACATTCAAACAACAATTTGCTCAGGATATTCACATTTCTATTATTATCTTGCCTAAAAGCAGGATCTATATTGTTTATGTCAAGTCCTGGGCAAGTGTCTTGGACAAAACGTTTCAGCAGTTCAATACTTCCTAAGGGGTGACTGGGAGGGATCGAGTACCCGTTGATCAGGCACGAAAATATTTCTTGCATATCAATAGCACGTTGATCTCGCTGAGCCATTCTCCACCTCGCATGGAATATTTTTATAACCCTGGATACTATCTTACTTCAAGTCAGTCATCGCGTCAAAGACGCCAAGCGGCCAGGCTAGCTGCAACTGCCTTGAATCAGGATTGATGCCTAGGCTTGTCGAGTCTGTTGAAGGGGAACTGATAAATCGAAATAGGTTGTCCGACATAGTGCGACAATGAGAGACAATTAGGGATATTGTCCAATAGAATGGCACGAAGATAATAACGGCGCGCGGGCGGGTTTTGTAATCAGTTACCACATTTCGCCTTACGGGTGTAAAATTGTTTTTGGCAGCGCCCTGAACGGGCGACCTCGATTTCCAAACGCGGTTCCAATCTCAGGCGGTTGGGTTCAAAACAGAGAAACGCATGGCCCTGAAAAAATCTGAACTCTATTCCTCCCTCTGGCAGAGCTGCGACGAGCTGCGCGGCGGCATGGATGCCAGCCAGTACAAGGACTATGTCCTTGTTTTGCTCTTTATCAAATACATCAGTGACAAGTACGCCGGCGTGCCTTATGCCCCCATCACCATCCCGGAGGGCGCAAGCTTTAAGGATATGGTCGCGCTCAAGGGCAAGACTGATATTGGCGACAAGATCAACAAAAAGATCATTGCCCCGCTGGCCAAAGCCAATCAGCAGCTTTCTCAATCTGACTTTCCAGACTTTAACGACTCGGTCAAGCTCGGCGACGGAAAGGAAAAGGTTGACCGGCTCACCAACCTCATTGCCATCTTTGAAAACCCCGCCCTCGACTTTTCCAAGAACCGCGCCGAAGACGACGACATTTTGGGCGATGCCTATGAATACCTGATGCGCCACTTTGCCACCGAGAGCGGCAAGAGCAAAGGCCAGTTCTACACCCCCTCCGAGGTCAGCCGCGTGATCGCGCAGGTCATTGGCATTCGCCAGGCCAAGACCACCAGCGCCACCAGCGTCTACGACCCCACCGGCGGCTCTGGCTCGCTGCTGCTCAAAGTGGCCGACGAGGCCAAGACCAAGCCCACGATTTACGGGCAGGAAAAAGACGCCACCACCGCCGGTTTGGCGCGCATGAACATGATCCTGCACAACAACCCCACCGCGCTCATCATGCAGGGCAACACGCTGACCGACCCCAAGTTCAAAGATGGCGACACACTCAAGACCTTTGATTATGTGGTTGCCAATCCCCCCTTTAGCGACAAGCGATGGAGCACTGGCCTCGATCCGCTGCAAGACACCTACGAGCGATTCAAGCCCTTTGGCGTGCCGCCGCCCAGGCAGGGCGATTATGCCTACCTGCTGCACATTGTCCGCTCGATGAACAGCACCGGCAAAGGGGCGTGCATCCTGCCGCACGGCGTGCTCTTTAGGGGCGGGGCTGAGGCCGACATTCGCCGCGCGCTCGTCCGCCGGGGCTATATCAGGGGCATCATTGGCCTGCCCGCCAATCTCTTTTACGGCACGGGCATCCCCGCCTGCATCATCGTCCTCGATAAGGAATCTGCCCATACCCGCAAGGGGATTTTTATGATTGACGCCAGCGCGGGCTATATGAAGGATGGCCCCAAGAACCGCCTGCGCGCCCAAGATATTCACAAGATTGTGGATGTCTTTACCCGGCAGCTTGAAATCCCCGGCTATTCGCGCCTAGTCTCCCTGGCCGAGATTGAGAAAAACGAGTTCAACCTCAACCTGCCGCGCTATATAGATAGCCAGGAGGCCGAGGACATTCAGGATATAGAAGGCCACCTGCGCGGTGGCATCCCCCAGCGCGACATTGACGCATTGGAGCAATATTGGGTCGTTTGCCCCCAGCTTCGGCAGGCTTTGTTTGCGCCCAACCGTCCCGGCTACCTCAATCTGGCTGTGGACAAGGCCGCCATCAAGCCCACCATCTACGAGCACCCCGAGTTCGTCGCTTATATCGAGCGTATGAATGCCCTGTTTGTAAAGTGGCGGAAAAAGAACGCCACCGCGCTGAGGGCGCTGCAAGCAGGCTGCAAACCCAAGCAAGTCATAACTGCTCTGGCCGAGGACTTGCTGGCCCACTATGCCGATAGGCCCCTCATTGATAAATACGATGTTTACCAGCACTTGATGGATTACTGGGCCGAGGCGATGCAAGACGATTGCTACCTCATTGCCGACGACGGCTGGAAGGCCCAGGCTTACCGCGTCATCGAGAGAGACAAAAAGGGCAAAGAGAGGGACAAGGGCTGGGCCTGCGACCTTGTGCCCAAACCCCTCATCGTCGCCCGCTATTTTGCGGCCGAACAGGTAGAGGTGCAACATCTCGCGTCTCTGTTGGAAAGTGTGACCGCCCAACTGGCTGAACTGGAAGAGGAAGGTGGCGGCGAGGAGGGTGTCTTTTCCGAACTGGACAAGGTGAACAAGGCCAACGTCTCCGCTCGCCTGAAAGAGCTGAGTAGTATGGGCACGCCGCGGCGTGCCCTAACCCAACAGCGCAGCGTGCCCCAACGCGCCGCGCCTGATACTGTAAAGGCACAGCGCGCTGTGCCCGAACCCGTACCTGTTGAGACACGCCACGGCGTGTCCATACCCGATGACGAAGCCGCGGTGTTGGAAGCGTGGCTGGACTTGAGCAACCAGGAGGCCGAACTAAAGCGAAAGCTAAAAGACGCCGAGGCCGCGCTGGACGCGAAGCCTACGCCCAATACCCCAAACTGGCCGTGGACGAGATCAAGACTCTGGTAGTGGACAACAAATGGCTGGTTGCATTAGAGGCTGCCACCCACGGCGAGATGGAGCGCATCAGCCAGGCGCTCACCCAGCGCGTAAAGGAACTGGCCGAACGCTATGAAACCCCGATGCCGCAAATGACCGAGTGCGTGGAGGAATTGGAGGCCAAGGTGAACCGCCATCTGGAAAGGATGGGGTTTGAATGGAAGTGAAGCCTGGCTATAAACAAACCGAAATTGGGGCGATACCAAAGGATTGGGATCTCGATTATGTCGAGAATCTTGCTCAAATAACAACAGGCAGCAAGAACACCCAGGATCATGTAGAAGATGGCCAGTATCCGTTCTTTGTTCGATCTCAGACGGTCGAACGCATCAACACTTACTCTTATGATGGGGAGGCAGTTCTTACAGCTGGCGATGGAGTTGGAACGGGAAAGGTTTTCCACTACATCAAAGGGAAATTCGATGTCCACCAACGGGTATATCGCATCTCGGAGTTCAATGATCGCATAACTGGGTACTTCTTTTTCCTTTACTTCAGCAACCATTTCTACAACCGGATTATGCAGATGACTGCAAAATCATCTGTTGATTCTGTGCGACGGGAGATGATCGCAAGGATGACAATTGCCCTCCCACCGAAGGCTGAACAACAAGCCATCGCCGAGGCATTGAGCGATACAGATGGCCTCATCGAATCGCTGGAGCAGCTCATCGCCAAGAAACGCCAGATCAAACAAGGCGCGATGCAGGAATTGCTCCGCCCGAAGGAGGGTTGGGCAGAAAAGTGCATTGCTGACGTTGCGGACTGCCTGGACAATCTGCGTATACCGTTGAATGACTTGCAGCGTGCTAAGATGAAAGGCGATTATCCATATTGCGGTGCTAACGGTATTCTCGATTACATTAATGATTATCGTGTAGACGATTCAGTAATTCTGATGGCTGAAGATGGTGGTTATTTTGATGAATACATGACTCGTCCTATTGCATATCGGATGTCTGGAAAATTTTGGGTGAACAATCATGCGCATATCCTGAAATCCAAGCCTGATTTCGACCAGGATTTCTTGTTCTATTCGCTTGTTCACAAGGATATTCGAATTTTCATAGCAAGTGGGACAAGGGCAAAACTGAATAGATCGGAATTGGACAGGATTACGATTGAACTGCCTATCACCAAATTGGAACAAACCACCATCGCCGCCATCCTGAGCGACATGGATGCCGAAATCACCGCATTGGAAGCCAAGCTGGCCAAAGCTCGCCAGATCAAGCAGGGGATGATGCAGGAATTACTAACCGGAAGGATTCGATTGATATGAAAATCGTGCAAAGACAAGGAAACTCGTATCGCATCCCCGGCAACCTCGACGAGTTCCAACAAGAACTCTATTTGCATCTCATTGATTGGAAACGCGCCCACATCACCACCGAATCGGGGAAATATGGGCAATCCACTTACGATGCCATTCTACCCGATTCGTGTACGGCAAATGGGCAAATGCCCCATATCTATCCTCCAATCAAAAGCCACCTTGAGGCCCACCGGGAAGAGAACCCATTCCGAATCCATAAATTCTTTTACCACATGGCAAGCTCCCAGGTGGCTAACATCAATCTCTTTTTGCCGATTTTGCACCACCCCCTGGTGGATCAGGTGCTTGCGTTGGTTAAACCTGATTTTGCCTCGCTCGATTGGGCCGAGTTGGACAACGGCTACTGCCTAGAGTATTGGGGAGGAAATTTTTCACAGGCAGAGCGTGGCCCACTTGGCGACAAATCAGCTACGGCAGGCACCGATGCCGATCTTGCCATTGCTTATCGCGATCGCGAGGGCAAGCGCTGCCTCTGGCTCATTGAGCACAAGCTGACAGAGCACAAATTCACCACCTGCGGCGGGTTTAGGAGCAAGGGGCGGCAGCCACATCACGACTGCGCCAAGAGCTTGGCTGCCATTCTTGCGAACAAGAGCAGTTGCTATTACCACGATGCCAAAGGGTTTTTATACTGGGTGCTGACTGAGAAACATCAACAATTTTTCCCCAACCATTCCGGGCACGAACGCTGTCCGTTCCAAGGCGGCATGAATCAGCTTTGGCGAAACCAGCTTCTTGGTCTTGCTATCGAGGATGATACCCACTCGCCATTCAGCCGTTCGACCTTCTCGGTCGTCACACATCCAAACAACTCGTCGCTTGGTACGACCATTGACACGTACCAAGACCTGATTGCCGAGAATCCCCAGTTTTCCGTGATGACCTCGGCAAAATTGGTTGCGGCTGCTGAACAAGTGGGTGATAGTGTACTTTTGGAATGGGCAGAATGGTATCGTGGATTGTACAAGATTGAGCGCACCAGCGGGAGGGTTTGATCAATTTATGGACACACCTAATGAATACATCATAAAAGGTGAGATGGGGGAAAATCTCGACGGCGTTCTTTCACCGCTCATCCAAAACGTTGTCAAATCGCATGAACTGCCCGGGCTGGCTATAGGGATTGTAGCGGGCAGTGAGATTGTGTATGCCAGAGGCTTTGGGGTGAAAAGCATCGAAACGCGAGAGCCTGTCTCAATGACGACCCTCTTTCACATGGCGTCTATCTCCAAGCCTTTTGTTGCCACTGCGCTGATGCAGTTGGTCGAGAGAGGCCAGGTTCAACTCGACGCGCCCATTATGACCTATCTTCCCTATTTCAAGTTGGATGATAGCCGCTCTGGCGGCATCACTGTGCGCCAAATGCTCAGCCACGTTTCGGGCATGCCCGATGTAGAGGATTACGAGTGGGACAAGCCTCAATACGATGAAGGCGCGCTAGAACGATACGTGCGCAGCCTGTCGTCAAAAAAGCTGCTCTTTGAACCCGGCGAGAAATTTGCCTATAGCAATATGGCCTTTGAGTGCTTGGGCAATGTCATCGCGCAAGTTTCAGGAATGACCTTTGATGATTATGTGAAAAGGAACATTCTCGATCCAGCCGGAATGGCAGCCAGTTCATTCCTCAAACCAGCGTATCTGCCTGAAAACTGGGCAGCGCCCCACGTGAGGGTTTTGGCCTGCGTGGCATGGCAAGGCTATCCATACAATCGCAGGCATGGCCCAAGCTCAACGCTTCATTCTAACGCGCTAGAGATGTGCAACTGGGCCATGACTAATCTTGAGCGGGGAAACTGGCGAGGCAGACAAATTCTCAGCCCCTCGTCTTACGATATTCTCTGGAAGCCGCATGCCAAGGCCAGTGGAGGCAAGCAAGTGGGATTGAGTTGGTTTTTGGGAGAATATCGCGGCGAAAAGAGCGTTGAACACGGCGGCGGCGATACTGGTTTTGAGACGCAGTTCATCATGTTGCCGGATAAGAAAGCGGCGGTCGTCGTGCTGTGCAATTTGATACCCGCGCCCGTAGAGGAGATTGCCCGCTCAGTTGTGGATCTTCTCCTCGGTTACGAGCCTGCTCCCATGCTCCCGTATGCCATACTCCCGGTCTACAAAACACTGAGTGAACAAGGTCTGGATGCGGCTGTTGCTCAATGGAATTCACTCCGCCTGGGCCATCCCGACGAATATAATTTTGGCCTGGATCAGTTTCAGACGCTATTTGAAGCCATGCGTTTGGACAAGGTCCAGGAGGGAGAGAGTATCGCCCACCTATGCGCCAGAATTCTCCCAGAGCATGACGTGAAAGCTATTGAAGATGATTTGAGTAGATATCCGTGCAGGGCCACGACGGCTATCTTGAGAGCTATTCGCGAGCATTAAGATGAGCAACATTGGCAAACCCGAACGCGCCACGCAAAAGCGTGTCATCGCCCTCTTTCGCGATGAACTGGGCTATCGTTACCTGGGCGATTGGACCGACCGCGACGGCAACAGCAACATCGAGGAAGGGCTGCTCACGGCCTACCTGGCCAAAAGCGGCTACACCCCGGCGCAAATCAGCGCGGCCCTCTACAGGCTGCACGCCGAGGCCGATAACCACAGCCGCGGCCTCTATGACAACAACAAGGCCGTCTATAGCCTGCTGCGCTATGGTGTGCCGGTCAAGCTTGAGGCGAGCAAGGCCACAGAGACCGTCCACCTCATCAACTGGCAAGCGCCGGAACAAAACGATTTTTGCATCGCTGAAGAAGTCACCTTGCGCGGCGACCACGAGCGGCGGCCTGACCTTGTGCTCTATGTGAACGGCATCGCCGTAGAGGTGCTGGAGTTAAAGCGCAGTTCCGTCTCGATTGGCGACGGCATCCGCCAGAACATTTCCAACCAGCGGCCCGAGTTCAACGAATGGTTCTTTTCTACCATCCAGTTTATCTTTGCCGGCAATGATTCCGAGGGGCTGCGCTACGGCACTATCGGCACGCCGGAAAAATATTTCCTCAAGTGGAAAGAAGACGAGGAGGATGACACTCGCTTCAAGCTGGATAAATATTTGCTCAAACTGTGCAACAAAGACCGGCTGATCGAATTGATGCACGATTTTGTGCTCTTTGATGGCGGCATAAAAAAGCTGCCCCGCGCGCACCAATATTTCGGCGTCAGAGCGGCGCAGGAGCGTGTCAATCAGCACCAAGGCGGCATCATCTGGCACGCGCAGGGCAGCGGCAAAAGCATCGTCATGGTGCTGCTGGCCAAGTGGATTCTGGAAAACAAACCCAACGCCCGCGTGGCCATCATCACCGACCGTGACGAGCTGGATAAACAGATCAAGCGGGTCTTTAGCGATGCGGGCGAGGCCATCTACCGCACCAGCAGCGGGCGCGACCTGCTGCGCCAGCTTGGGCAAGCCAAGCCGCGCCTGCTTTGCTCGCTCATCCACAAGTTTGGCAGGCAGGGCGTAGATAATTTTGAGCAATTCATCAAAGAGCTAGAGGCCCAGCCGTGCCAGACGGTGGGAGAAATTTATGTCTTTGTGGACGAGTGCCACCGCACCGAAAGCGGCAAGCTGCGCCGGACGATGAAGGCGGTACTCAAGAACGCCGTCTTTATCGGCTTTACGGGCACGCCGCTGCTCAAGCAAGATCGGGAAACCACCATTGAAATCTTTGGCAGCTATATCCACACCTACAAGTTCAACGAGGCCGTGGATGACGGCGTGGTGCTCGACCTTGTCTATGAAGCGCGCGATATTGATCAGCGCCTCAGCTCCGAAGACAAGGTTGATGCCTGGTTTGAAGCCAAGACACGGGGGCTGAACGACTGGCAAAAGGACGAGCTGAAAAAGCAGTGGGGCACAATGCAAAAAGTGCTCAGCTCGCGCTCTCGCATGGAGCGGGTAGTCAGCGACATTGTCTTTGACTTTGGCGTCAAGCCGCGCCTTTCCGGCGAGCGGGGCAATGCCATGCTGGTGGCCTCCAGCATCTATGAGGCGTGCAAATATTTCAGCCTGTTTTGCAAGACCCCCTTCAAAGGCAGATGCGCGGTAGTGACCTCGTACAACCCACAGGCCGGAGACATTACGCTAGAAGACACTGGCGCTAACACCGAGACAGATAAAGAGTTTATCTACAACACCTACACCGAACTGCTTCAAGACATAGAAGCCAAGCCGGGTATGTCCAAGACCGAAACCTATGAAGAGTGGGCCAAGGACTGCTTTGTCAACGATCCGTCGCACATGAGGCTGCTCATCGTGGTGGATAAATTGCTCACCGGCTTTGACGCGCCGCCCTGCACCTATCTCTACATTGACAAATCTATGCAAGATCACGGTCTGTTCCAGGCCATCTGCCGCACCAATCGGCTCGATGGCGAGGACAAGGATTTTGGCTACATTGTGGACTATAAAGACCTGTTCAAAAAGGTCGAAAGCGCCATCGCGGTGTATACCTCAGAACTGGATCACAGCGCGAGCGGGGCCGACCCGGAGGTGATGGTTCAGGATCGCCTCAAGAAAGGAAGGGAACGGCTCGATAGCGCGCTGGAAACCCTGGCCCTGCTGTGCGAGCCGGTCGAGCCGCCCAGGGGCGAGCTGGAGCACATTCATTATTTTTGCGGCAACACTGAAATTCCCACCGACTTGCAAGAGCGGGAACCGCAGCGGGCCGCGCTCTACAAAGTCACCGCCTCGCTGGTGCGCGCCTATGCCAACATCGCCGACGAGTTGGAGGCGGCGGGCTATAGCAACGCTGACATTGCCCGCATCAAGTGGCAACTTGATCGTTCCTTAAAGCTGCGCGAGATTATCCGCAATGCCAGCGGCGAAAGCCTTGACCTCAAAGCCTACGAAGCCGATATGCGGCATCTGATTGATAACTATATCCAGGCCGACGAGCCGCGCAAGATTTCGCCCTTTGACGGGCTTTCGCTGCTAGAGCTGATCGTCAAGACCGGCATCGCTGAAGCTATCGCGGCCCAGCTTGGTGGGTTAAAGGGTGACCGGAACGCCATTGCCGAAACAATCGAGAACAATATCCGCAGCAAAATCATCAAAGAACACCTGAGCAATCCGGCCTATTATGAAAAAATGTCAGCGCTATTGGATGAGGTCATTGCTGCCCGAAAGGCCAAAGCCATCGAGTATGAAGAATACCTGAAACGTGTCGCAGAACTGTCAAAGCGGGTCGAGATCGGGTATGCAGATGACACGCCGGTAAAACTGGACACGCCAGGGAAGCGCGCCCTCTATGACAACTTGAACCAGAATGAAGCATTGGCGCTAAAGATTGACGAAACGGTCAAACTGGTGCGGCCCGACGACTGGCGCGGTATCAAACCGCGCGAGCAGGTGATCAAGCAAGCCTTGTTCAACATTTTGCAAGATAAGGGTGAGGTGGAGCGCATCTTTATCATTCTCTTTGGGCAAAAGGAATATTGATGATCGCACAGATTGTGGTCACGCAGATCGAGCTTGGCGGCATCACGGTGGATGTGGTGCTCAAAGACATCAAGAATATTCACCTGAGCGTTCACCCTCCGACCGGCCGGGTGCGGATTTCGGCCCCCTCCCGGATGAGCCTGGATACCATCCGCGTCTTTGCCATTTCCAAGCTGGGCTGGATCAAAAAGCAACAAACCAAGCTCCAAGGACAGGAACGCGAGACTCCCCGCGAATACCTGGACCGTGAGAGCCATTACGTCTGGGGGAAACGCTACCTGCTCAAGGTGTTTGAAAATGGCGGAGGGCCGTCCGTCGAATTGAGGCACAACCAGATGCTCCTGCGGGTGCGGCCAGGCGCTGATGAAGCGAAAAAGCAGGCCGTTGCGGAGGAATGGTATCGCCGCCAGCTCAAGCAAGCCGTGCCGCCATTGATTGCCAAGTGGGAGCCGCTGATGGGCGTGAAGGTGGAGCGGTTCTTTGCGCAGCGGATGAAGACCCGGTGGGGAAGTTGCAATCACGCCACGCGCGCGATTCGCCTCAACACGGAACTGGCCAAAAAGCCGCGCGAGTGCCTTGAATATATCGTTGTGCACGAAATGGCCCACATCCTAGAGCCGACGCACAATGCTCACTTTGTCGCGCTTATGGATCAATTTATGCCGAACTGGCAGTTCTATCGCGACCAGTTGAATCGCTTCCCGGTCAGCCACGAGGATTGGACGTATTGAGACACACTTGCGTCCAGACGAGTGATCTTTGAGCAGTAGATGATTTTTGCAACCAAACGTAACAACGTATTCGATGTGAACAAGGTGTACTTATGCCGGAGCCGGATTGGATTACCATCACTGAAGCAGCCACGCTGAGCGGCTATCATCCAGACTATATACGTAAGCTTGCCACAACTCGACGAATTAAGGCCCAGCAGTGGATACGAGAATGGCAAATAAGCCGCAAGTCGTTGTTGGAATATCTTGACAAGATGCAAGTTTTGGGCAAGCGGCGTGGGCCCAAGCCTCAAGGGCAAGATGGAGATACTTCCACCTCTTGACAAGATGTGATATAATTATAAAGTAATTGGATATTTGTGACCGGGAAACAGGTCGCACAGGTGCCACTAACACCCATGCGACCCTGGCCCTCATCGCTGGAATGTGCAGCGTTCAAGGGTTATGGTTAGCTTACCATGACCTGTTCTGATTAGCAACCTGGACCGGCCTGCTCTATCAGCGATGATGCGCGATGGCATCGCGGAGCAGGCCGGTTGTTTTTAATTGCAAGGAGGGAACATGGGAGTCTATAGCCTGGAAGAGATCATTCGCCGCTGGCAACAAGGCGATTTAACGGCGGAGCAAGCTATTGGTCAATTGCTCCAATTGGTGCGCGAACTGGAAGCGCGGCTGGCAGAGCTTGAGCGTTCTGTGTACAGCGCCGCCGCTCAACCCCAGAGGCCACGCCGATGAAGGCCGTCAAGCAGACCTTTCACACCAAGCCAGAGCAGTGCTTATTTGAGGCTTTGCAGATCGTCTATCCGCCTCCTTACGAGATTTGCCCCAAAGTTCGGCTTGCCGACTTGATCGTGGTTGATGAACGCTGGACCCCCAAGGAGCAAAAGTTCATCTTGATGGCGCATGTGGATGTGGCCGTTGTTGTGAGCAATCGTCCTATCGTGGCGTTTGAATATGACGGTTACACGCATAAATTGTACCCTGCCCAGCAAAAGCGGGATGCGCTCAAAGATGACCTTTGCTGCCGGGGAGGGCTGCGATTGATACGCATACCAGAGGAGATATTTACCTGGCAGCGCGAACGAATAGAGCGAGATCACAAGACGCCAGTGCAAATTCTGGTCAGTTTGCTCAAGGGCGCGCGGGCTTTTCTTGAACGGGGCCAGGAATTGCGCGAGTTGTTGGACTGGCTGGACTCGTATCCTCAGTTCATGCCTGGCGAGCTTGACCTGGCGGGGCTGGCAGCGATGGTTGACGAGCACGACCCAGATGCGGTAAAGGCGTTATTGCAGAGGCGGCTGCGCCAAGATGATTTGCGAGACGAGCTGGATATTATGCGGCACTTGCTGGGTGAGAATCGAGAGATGACAGAATTGCGCCTGGCAATGCGGCGCGATCCTCGCTACAAGCCGCTGGCAAAATTGATTGAATTGACAATTGGGAGCAGTTTGACTCCGGACGAGATATTACAACTCCGTGAAAGGGTAGGGGATGGCAATGTCCAGGTGCTTGGGTCGTACCTTGAGGAAATAGGCCGCATGTTTGCAGGGCGCTTGGTCGCCTCAGCGTACCTGGATGAAGATGACGATTTGTGCTCATTCGTTACACTACATTTTAAGGCTTATGGTGCCCACCCGCTGATTGAGTTGCAAAGGTCGCTGAGCCAACTAGCGAAAGATCGTTGCTTGACTGTGGGGGAAGCAATAAAGGCGTTGAAATTGGGCGATGAATCCGAGCCAACTGGTTCTGATCGTTGAACCTCACAAGTTGAAAAGGGCGGCATAGTTCAATGTATTTTCTGCTTTAACAGAATGGCCTTGACGGCGGTTAGCCGGGCAAGAGCATTTTGGGGGAGGCTTTAATGAAAAATCTGACAGGAATTTTGCTGATTGTGGCACTCTTGGCTATTTTCAGCCTGGGCCTTTTGGCAGCCAACTATAGTCCAGGCAATATTGCCGTCAACGGCAAAGTGGGGCTTCAAGTGCACGACCCGCGCATTGACGCTCAGGCGGTGGCGATTGAACAGCAGGCGCGTGATGCGGCGGCGCAGGCGGCCATTGAGCGCCAGGCGCAGCAGGCCAAAGTGCGGCAAGCCCAGGTGGAGGCTGAGGCGACCGAGGCCGCGCGGGAAGCGCTAATTTTGCGCAACCGCGTGTATGCATTTGCCCTGGCCTGCGGCGCGGTCATTGTTGTTATTGGCGGCGCGGGGGCTTTGGTGACGTGGGCACAGAAACGAGCTGGGGCCATCTACCCAAATGCCAGCGGGCAATACCCGGTTGTGGTTACTCGCGGCTTTGGGTGGGAGGCGCTGCACGACCCGAATAGGGGTCTTGGCCCCAGCGCCATCTATCGCACTCCGACGCTGCTTGACCAGGCGGCCGAGATTATTCTTGCCATTCAGCAACAACGGGCGCCAGTCTTGCCACAGCCGGATGCGGCGTTTCCCGCGCCAGCCGATACTGGCACAATGTTGCAGATCGCTACCCAGGCGCAGGCAAACCAGGTAGCCGCCGCGCAAAACCGCTGGCCCAAGCTGCCCAATGTCGTCGCGGCGCGGGTCAGTCTTGGAGAGCGTGGGGCAAGGCTGGTTGAATCTGCTTTGCCAGACCCGCCCGAATCGCGGATGCCGCAGATCACGGTGATTGACGATCCGTCGCGCGTGGCCGATATGCGGCAGCAATTGCTAGAATGCGGGCGCTAGCAGAGGAAGCGACAAATGCAGAAACAGGTCAAGTGTTTGTTGGGTGCTTGGGTTTTAGTGGTGATCATTGTCCTGTGTTTGTCTGCCCCAGTGCAGGC
>JBGSMF010000186.1:0-5888 GCA_041740315.1 Thermoflexales bacterium | reverse complement strand
GGTGGCATGGGCAAGACGGCTTTAGCCAGCCGCGTATTGGCGGATTTGGAAGACACCTGGCTGTTGGAGAAAAACCAGGTATCTGGCATCCTCTACCTCAGCGCGCGCAGCACCGGCATCAGCCTGGAACGCATCTATACCGATGTGGGGCGCATGCTCGGCGAGCCAGCCGCAAGCAGGCTGGCAACGCGCTGGGCCAGTGGCGAAATACCGCTGGCCGCCAAAGTCGAATATCTCTTGGAGACGATGCAGGATAGGCTGTATCTCATTTTGCTGGATAACCTTGAAGATCACTTATCTCCTGAGGGCACGATAGCCGATGAAGGCTTGCGCCTGTTTGTCGAGCATTGCTTGACCCAACCCGGCGGCGCGCGGTTGATTGCAACTTCGCGCGAACAGGTGCAGGTAGCCTCTGCCGCGCTGCGCAATGCGCGCAACATTCCCCTGCGTGAGGGTTTGCCTGAAGATGAAGCAATGTCCCTGTTACGTGAGCTTGACCCATCAGGCGAGCTTGGCTTGCGCGATGCGCCCGAAAGCGATTTGCGCTGCGCCGTGCAACTCACTGGCGGCATTCCCCGCGCACTTGAAATCATTGCCGGCATATTGCAGGCTGACCCAACCACCAGCCTGTCGCGTTTGTTGGCTGACAAGAGCTTGTTTGGCGGGCAGATTGTCGAGAGTCTGGTGGCGGCCAGCTATCATCGCCTGGGAGAAAACGAGCGGCGCGTGATGGAAGCCATGGCAGTTTTCGATTGCCCGATAGAAGAAACAGCAATTGCTTACCTGTTGCATCCCTGGTGTCCGAATCTGGATGTGCGGGCTTGCCTGCGACACTTGGTCAACGGCTACTTTGTGAGCGTCAATCGTAACACCAGCGAGTATAGCCTGCATCCGATTGACCGCGAGTATGCTTATGGTCACCTGTCTGACAATGAGGAATTGGACAAGTATAATCGGCGCAACCTGGAATTGCGGGCGGCTGATTTCTATGCCAGCATCCGCAAGCCGGAGAGCGAGTGGAAGACGATAGAGGATTTAGCGCCGCAGTTGGCCGAGTTTGAGCATCGTGTTAGGGCAGGAGATTATGATGGTGCGAATCTGGTGTTGCTGCCGATTGATTTTGATTATTTGCTTCTGTGGGGACATTGCGCTTTGCTGATTACATTGAGAGAAAAACTGGATGGGCGATTACTTACTCCAGGCGCACAGGCCGCTAACTTGGGCAACATAGGTATTGCTTATCAGATTCTTGGACAAGTTGAACGAGCAGTTGAATTGTTTAAACAGGCATTGGCGATTGTCCGTGAGATTGGCGAGCGCCAAAGTGAGGGGATTTGGCTTGGTGACCTAGGCAATGCTTACCGCTCGTTAGGGCAAGTGGAACTGAGTCTCAATTTCTTTGAAGAAGCTTTGGCTATTGCTCGTGAAGTTGGTAATCAGAGTATGGAAGGCATTTGGCTTGGCGAGTTAGGTGGAGCCTATCATGATCTCGGGCAATTAGACAAGGCGATTCAGTTCTTTGAACAGGCATTGATTGTTTACCGTACAGTCGGGAATCGCCGGCGAGAAGGGGTGGAACTTGGTAATTTGGCTAATACCTATCGTTCGTCAGGGTATGTTGAGCGGGCATTACAATTATGGAAAGAAGCTCTGTTACTTGCTCGCCAGATAGGCGATCGATGGGCTGAAGGGGAACACCTTGGCGGGCTAGGTGCCGCTCATCAAGAATTAGGCCAGTTTGAGTTGGCTATCAATTTTTACAAAGAAGCCCTGGCTGTTGCTTGCAAGTTTGAGCACCGTCGGTTAGAAGGACTTCACCTTGGCCGTTTAGGTATGGCTTATTATGCACTAGGAGAAACCAAGCAAGCGATTACTTTCTACCATGAAGCCTTGAGCATTGCCCGGCAGATTGGTGATCGTCGTCATGAAGGAGCCTGGCTTTATCGTTTAGGTGTTGTTTACCTTGCCTGTGAACAAAACAAACAATCGGCCAAGTTTTATCAAGAAGCGTTGGCCATAGCTCGCGAGGCAAGTGATCGCTTGGGGCAAAGTTACCATTTGTTGGGATATGTCAGGGTTCTACTAAAGCAGGATGAATTGGACGAAACGCAAAAGTTGTGCATGGAGGCTCGAGACCTGAGCTTGTTGAAAACAGAATATCTTGCAAAAGTGATGACAGGGATTGTTTTGCTATATCAGCGCGATCTAATAGAGGCCAAAGAGTTTTTTGCAGATGCAGCATTTCATTCTCGTAATATGCTGGACAAAACGCGTGGATTATACGAACCACGTTACGCATTGGCCACTGCTCTTGTCGGTCAAGCCGTCTGCGACCCACGCTGGGCCGATGCCAGCCAACGCGCCGAACTGCTTGCTCCTGCCTTGGCCGAATATCGCCGCGCGCTGGAAATCACCTCTGCGCCTGGCGTTGTGGGCGATGCAGTCCGCGATCTGGAGTTGATCCGCAAGGCGGGCATTGAAGGATTGGAGCCAGTGTTTGAATTGCTTGAGGGCACATTGCGCGAAAAGAACGCTCACTGAACCAGGAGAGAGCTTTGCACATCACAGCTTTGGGCGGGGCGGATGAGATTGGCGCCAGTTGTCTCTGGCTAGACATCGCGGGCTATCACATCGTAGTGGATTGCGGCGTGCGCCCCAACGCGCTAGGCTTGGCGGCCTTGCCGGCGATAGAGGCCTTGCCTGCGCCCGATCTCGTGATGGTCACACACGCCCACCTCGACCATAGCGGCGCGCTGCCGGTGCTGCGCCGGCGTTTTCCATCAGTGCCCATCCTCGTCACGCCCGGCACCTATACCCTGCTCAAAATCCTGCTGGCCGATGCGGTCAGGGTAATGGGCTACACAACTCACCTGGCCGAGCCGTTGTACGATTGGGAAGCCGCCCGGGCTTTGATTCACAGCCTGACCATTCAAGAAGCTGACGAGTGGTTTTATCCCTTGCCAGATGTGGCAGCGTGCTTTTGCCCGGCGGGGCACATTTTGGGCGCGGCGATGGTGTTGTTGGATACGCCCGAAGGCCAGGTGGTGATCAGCGGTGACGTGTCGCTGATGCACCAGCGTACCGTGCGCGGCGCGCGCGTGCCAGAGGCCATGCGCCCGACGGATGTGCTGATCCTGGAAAGCACCTATGGCGCGCAGCAGCATCCTGAACGTGGTGACGAAGAACGCGCGTTGGCCCGGACGGTGGGACAAGTGGTGGTAGATGGCGGGGTGGCTTTGGTGCCGGCCTTTGCCGTAGGCCGCGCCCAAGAAGTCATCCTCACCTTGCGGGCGATGCAGCGGAGTGGGGCGATTCCCGAGTTTCCTATCTACATAGATGGGATGGTGCGGGCGGTGTGCGGTGCGTATCATCATCGCTGGCAAGACCTGTCGCCAGACCTGCAAGCCCTGCTGGACGCGGGCGTGCAGCCCTTCCGCGACAAGTGGGTGAGGGCCGTCAGCCCGGCGTGGCGCGATAGCATCCCCAAGCCAGGCGAGCCGTGCTGCATTGTCAGCAGTTCGGGGATGTTGAGCGGCGGGCCATCGGTGGGCTATGCCCAACGTCTCTTGGGCGACCCGCGCAATGCCATCTTGTTTCCCGGCTACACCGATGAAGAAAGCCCTGGGCGCAAATTACAGATGCTCAAGCCAGGCGACTCGCTGGAACTGGACGGCCAGCAGGTGTGCGTGCAGGCGCGAGTTGAAAAGGTTGGTTTGAGCGCACACGCCGATGGGCCGCAGTTGGCGCGCTTGGTGGATCACTTGAAGCCGCGCCAGGTGGTGTTGGTGCACGGGGAGGCGGAGGCCCGGCAGGCATTGGGCCAAGAGTTGGAAACGCGCTGCCCGGTATATCTACCGGCGAACGGCGAGACGTGGGAAGCGCTGCCGCCGCCGCGCTGGATGGGCCAGGTGCGGCCCTCGCGGTGGTATCGCGGGCAGGTGCGGATAGACCCGGCCCACATCGCCATCGAGGTGGAGCGCGGTATGTTGAGCGAAGCGGCCTGGGGACGGCGTTACGCCGGGCACGCCGAGGTGGCGGTGCGTTTCTTGGGCGAGCAGATGATGATCGAAGCGGGCCGCTTGCGGGAAACGGAAGCGGTGGTGGAGCAAGAATTAGAGCCGGTCAAGACCGAGCCGGTGAGCGTATTGGTGGAGGCGCCGATGACGGAAGAGGAACAGTTGGCGGGGAGGTGGTACGAGAGTGGTTTTGCGTGCATCCTGTGTGGGGCATCCAAGCGATACCGGGTGAACCTGGCAGTGCGGCAGGTTGAGTGGGAATGTACCGAGTGCGGGGCGCAGTATGCCGAATTGATGTTGCGCTTGCGGGACAAGGACCTGCACAAAATGGCGCTGAATGACAAGCTGCGACTGTTGCAATTCATCCGGGTCAGCGTGAATCTGCACGAGCCGGTGTTGCCCGAGAACTGGCAAGAATTGGTCGGGCAAAGTTTCTGGGAGCGTTGGCTGGGGTGAGTAAATGCCCTTTACCATCCCACAGGAGAAAAACGTAATGTCCAAGAGAAAAATAATACGCCCTGCTCAAAGGCGCAAACCTGTTCAGGCCGATGTACCGACTCGCGACTTGTTCGAGCATCTCAACCTGGACGATCCCGGCGATCTTGGACGATCCCTGGATGACTTTATCTACAATATCAGCTCAGGCTACTTTTTGCAATGGGAAGCGGTGGCGCGCCGGGAACAAGGTCTGCCGCTGACCGGCAAGCAGAAAGAGGCATTGTCCGAGCTGATTAGCTTTAACGATGAAGAGAATGATCGCATCCTGTATATTGACGAGATGCCCAGACCCAGCCAGCCCTGGTACGAGCTTGCCCGGAGCCTGGCTGCCCATTTGCCCACAGAGCCTTTCAGAACCTACGAGGCGTACTATTCGGTGACGACTGAAGGTTGGCCGTCTTTGGTAGAATGCCTGGAAACCTATGGCAGGGATTTATCTTTGCCCGCAGGCGCCAAGACTCCCCTCGATATTTTCTCGGTGGAACTCAAACATCGGCTATGGCTGCAAAGTTGTTTCAGTGTGTTAAGCGGGCTGGGCCAGCACGCTGAATTGACACTGGCAAAGCAAGAACAACAAGACCGAATCAAGTGGTTTGTAGAGCTTTTGCAAGAGTACAAAGACAGTGTTCACTATTTCGATTTGACCCTGGACACGTTGTTAACCAGGGTCATCTTGCCGCCCAAGGACAAGGACATTTTTATCGCAATGATGATAAAGGCGCTTGGACTAACCTCACCCCAGGATCGCCTGGCGGATTACTTGGAGAGAGTAAAATGAATCTATTGCGTGAAGAAGCCGATCTGTTTTTCAAGTTGATGTGGCGAGTGCAGTTCTTTGTCAATCAGCGGCTCAATATTGTCCCGGATATGGAAACGCTGGAGGCTTTTAGACTGCTCCAGCAGTCAGAAAAACTAGAGGTCCGCAAGGCTATGTACGAGCACATTGACTTGCTGGACACTTTTGTTTCCGAAAACCCAGCTAGCCTGCCGCCCGACGAATTGCAGATTATCCAACGCTGGAGACGTTACTATGTCGCCGGCGATTTTTACATTCTCAAGTTTCTCAAAAAGCACACCATCTTTCTAATGTCCAAGCCGTCCAATGTGTACGCGGTGTTGGGCCTGCTAGATCGAATAGAGGATATCTTGTACACTCAGCGGCCACCTATTTTGGTCAAAGCGGTGCTATTGCCGTTCAAAGGGCGCATTGTTTACGATGGCATATTCGAGTTTTATCGCATTTCTTTTGGGCCAGGCATCCGGGGCGATCTGAACGAAACTTACCAGGCGGCCAAACAAGCCGGTGAAATCATCGAGTCGTTCGAGCCGGAGGCGGAATCTGCCGAACCACCCAGACCCCAAAAGCCGGCGCGC
>JBGSMF010000185.1:0-6643 GCA_041740315.1 Thermoflexales bacterium | reverse complement strand
GCGCCAGCAGCGCCTGCGCCGCGGCCCGCGCGTCATCCACGCTGCGCACTGGCACGCCAGCCAGCATCTCGGCTTCAATTTCGTTGGGGATCAGCCAGTCAATCAAGTTGTCTGACAACAGGGCGTCAATCGGCATGTGGGCCGGGGCTGGGTTCAGTATCACTAACCCGCCCGCCTCACACGCAATCTGCGCCGCGCGCCGTGAGGTCTCGACCGGCACTTCAAGCTGCAATAGCAGCACGCGCGCCTGGGCAATCGCCTCGCTTGCAGCTTGCACATCTTCCAGTGACAAGCGCGTATTGGCGCGCGGGATGCCGATGATGCAATTGTCGCCGTTCGGGTCAATCATCGGGATGCCCAAACTGGTGCCCACGGCTCTATCGCGCGTTACAAAGCGGCTGTCAATAGCCTCGCGCCCCATCAATTGCAGAAACGTTTCGCCAAACGCATCGCCCCCTACCCGGCCTACCATACTCACCTGCGCGCCGCAGCGCCGAGCCGTCACCGCCTGGTTAAAACCCTTGCCACCGGCAAACATTTCAAACCGCGTGGGGTGTAGCGTTTCGCCCTTGCGAGGAAAATGGGGCAACCACACCACCAGGTCCATCACAAAACTGCCCACGACGGCGATGTGTGATTCTGTCATACGAGCGCCTCATCATAACTTGATATTGTGGGAATTTCCTTTTTGGCCCTGCTGCCAGCTTGCGCAAGGTTGTAGTGCAGCTAAAATCCCGGCGAAGCTGGGACAACCTGTGTTGTAGGACATATTCCGTCACGCAGCGCGCGCCGCGCCTTGCGTCTCGCCCCTCACCAGTGTGTACACGCCCAACACCCGATCGGCAATCCGCTCCCAACTGTACAGCCGGGCATATTCAACCGCCTGGCGCGAAAGCTGCGCGCGCAACTCTTGGTTGAGCACCACCTTCTCAAGCGCGTCCGAGAGCGCCGTAGGGTTGCCGTTGGGAACTCGAAAACCCGTGACGCCATCTTGCACCAGGCACGATAACCCTCCCACGTCCGAGGCTACCACCGGCGTGCCGCATGCCATCGCCTCCAAGGCCACCATGCCAAATGACTCGTAATGCGATGGCATCACCACCACGTCGGCTGCTGAGTAGTAATAATTGAGCGTATCTTGCTCGCGCGCGCCCAAGAACGTAACCAGCTCGCGCAGCCCCAAGTGTTCGCGCAAAGCCTTGAGCCGGGCCATTTCGGCATTGTCATTAGAACAGGGATTGCCGCCAATAATCGCCACGCTCACCTGGTCGGCGCAGATCACCTCGTCGTTGACGCAAAAAGCAATGGCGCGCAGCAGGGTATCAATGCCCTTGAGCGGCTCGATGCGGCCCACATATAAAATCAGGCGGCTGTCTAGTGGGGCGCCAATTGCTTGCCGAGCTAATTCGGGCTTGATAGGATGAAAGCGCTGCACATCCACGCCCGGCGAGACGATGCTGATGCGGGCCGGATCGGCGCTGTAAAGCTCGATCAACTGAGCCTGTTCCACCGGTGTGGCAGCCACCAGGCGGTCTGCCTGCGCCACCACGCGCGCTTCCATCTTTAGGCGCAGCTCCGGCTCTAGCTCGGCCTCGCTCTGGGCAATGCGGTTTTTCATGTGCCCCAGCGTGTGAAACATTTGCACGATGGGCACGCCCCACGCCGCCCTCAATCGCTCGGCGACCAGGCCCGATAGCCAATAATGGCTGTGGATCACATCATACACTGCGCCCTCTCGGCGCGCAAACTGCAACACCCCCTCGGTAAACTCGTCCAGGTGATCGTACACCAGCCGCTTGTCATAAGGCTCTTCCGGCCCGGCCGGCACATGGACGACCTTGCCGCGCAGGCCCAGCCGGTGCATCACGTGCGGCAAATGGGGGTTTTGCGAACGAGTAAAGACATCTACCTGAATGCCGCGCCGGTCAAGCTCTCGGCTGAGGTCGCGGACATATACATTCATGCCGCCGGTTTCCTTGCCGCCCAATGTGGCCAAAGGGCAAGTGTGCACCGACAGCATTGCCACCCGCCGTATCGGGCCGGTAGGCAGGGGGGGAATATTACATACAATTTGCGTTGTAGAGGGTCTCTCAATCATGCGCGTTGGATATTCAGCCGATAAATGTGCGTATCTACGCCGCCCAGGCGGTACTTGTACTTTTCCGAGCCGCGCAAAAAGTCAAAAACTTGGCACTCTTGCTCAATCGCATGCTGGATTATCCAGCCTGCTAGCGCCACGCCAGGAGAAAGATGCCCAAAATTCATCATGTCTGCGCCAGAGTTGTAAACCATCACCCGGCCACCGTAACAAAAATCCATATACCCCGCCGCTTTGACGCCCCCCACTTCCATGAAAGCCAATTGCAGCCACCCGGCTTGCTGCGCCGCGTGGCCGATGGCGTGGAAAAATGCCCGCATGCGGCTGTCCATAAACTCGGCCTTGTCAGGCCGGCTCTTGACCAGCAGCTCGATAAACGCATCCATATCCGCATCCAGCGCGTCTTGGCCGCGCGTGACGTAATACGACGCTCCCGATTCCTCAGCGCGGCGAATCTTGCGCCGCAATTCGTGGCGGTCCTTTTTATCCAGGCTTTCCAGGTATTCGTCCCACGTGGCCGGCAGGCGGACGATGGGGCAAACTTCTTGCGCCGTCTTGGATACAGCATAGCCACGAGCCTGGGCCAGTTCTGGCAACATGCTGAGGGTGGGTGAAGCCTCTGGAACGTTGCACAAACTCCAATTGTCCCAAGGGGGTATTTGCGGACTGGTCAAGGCATCAAGCAAAGCCTCATAAACGGCCACCTCGTACCCGCGCGCTACTATCACATCCAGATAATCCGAAACGTCCACGCAGCCCACCGTGTTCAAGCTAAAGTGGGTAATCTCATCTAGCCTGAACAGCGGCGCCAGCCCAAGCAGTTGTCCGTCATCCGCGCGTGCGGCTATCAGGAGCAAATCACCCTCGCCCAGGTGCGCCCACCATGCCTGTTGCCATTCCCAGCGCAAAAAAGGCACATCGGTCGAGCTGCGCCCCAGCAGCTCATTCCACTCGTTGGCCAGAACGTCAAAGCCTTGGGTCGTTTTATAGATCGTCGTTTGCATGGCCCCTTCCAATAAAAAGTTGATGTGTATTCTACCACACTTGGGCCACCACTGTCCCTCGCTCAATTTGCCAAAGCTCGGTGGCAAAACGCTGAATAAAGTAGCGGTCGTGAACAACAGCCAGCACAGTGCCTTCAAAAGAGGCCAGGGCCTGCTCAAAGCGGGTGCGCGAGGGAATATCCAGGTGATTGATCGGCTCATCCAGCAACATAAAGTTGCAGCCCTGCGCCACCAGGCAGGCCAGCGACAGCCGCGCCCGCTCGCCAAACGAAAGCGAGCCGATAGGGACAAACACGTCATCGCCGCTGAACAGAAAAAAGTGCAAAAAGGCCCGCGCCTCTGTATCAGACATTGGCGCAAGCGCGCGGATGGTTGTAAAGGCGTCGCGCGTGGGGTCTAGCAGTTCTTGTTCCTGGGCCATGTATCCAAGCCGCACGTTGGCGCCCAAGCGCACGCGCCCGCCCAGCGGCGGCAACACTCCGGCAATCGCGCGAACCAGCGTGGTTTTGCCCGCGCCATTCGGCCCCACCAGCGCCACGCGCGCTCCTTGCCGCACATGCAAATTCAGGTCGCGTAACAAGACCTGCTCACCATAGCCCACAGAAACTTGATCAAGCATCAGCACAGCCTGTCCGCTGGCCGGGGCGCCAAATTCAAGTTTCATCTGCCAACTGAGCTTGGGTTTCTCCACGCGCTCGTCAGAGCCAATATAACGTTCCAGCTTTTTTTCACGCGATTTGGCCTTTTTGGCAACTTTTTTGGCAATCCGGCGCACTCCCGGCTGCCTGGCGGTAGTGCTCAACTCGACCCGCAGAGAATGTTGTTTTGTTTTGGCAATATCTTGCTTCATCCGGCGGAGCTCGTATTCCTGGTCGCGCCATTGGCCCCATTGCCGTTCTTGCTCGGCCAGCTTTTGCTCAACATACTCGGAATAGTTGCCTGGATACTCGCGGACGGTGTGCGTGAGCGGGTCAAGATCAAGAATGCATGTTACGGTCCGGTCCAGAAAGGCGCGGTCGTGCGACACAACCAATGCCGCGCCCACAAAACTAGCCAGCCACTGTTCCAACCACTCTAGCATGGCCAAGTCCAGGTGGTTGGTCGGTTCGTCAAGCAGCAAAAGGCGCGGATTCGAAAGCAGCACGCCTGCCAGGGCCAGCCGGGTCTTTTGCCCGCCGCTGAGCGACGCCACCGGCATATCGGCCGGCAACTGATCCAGGCTCAACGCAGATAAAACAAGCGGCCAGCGCCCGGCATCAGAAGAGGCATCCGCTAGGTGAGCGAGCGCAGCATCGTATCGGCTTTGAAGGTCAAGCTGGTTGGGCGAACGAGCCAAAGCGGCAGCCAGGCGCTCTACCTGGGTCGTAAGCGATTGGACGTCGTCGCTGGCGCGCTGCAAGAACCCGGTCAGGGTTTCATCGCGGTCAAAAGCCAAGCCCTGCGGCAGGTAGCCCACGCGCAGACCAGGTGGATTGAACTGAAGTGTGCCCGAATCGGGCTGAGCCAACCCTGCCAGAATGCGCAGCAGGGTCGTTTTGCCGCATCCATTCGGGCCTACCAGGCCCATGCGCTCGCCGGGGTTGAGATTAAAGGAGACCGCATTGAGGACGATCTCGACGCCAAAAGCTTTGGAGATTTGATGTGCCGTAAGCATAAGCAAGCTGTGCCTGTAAAACAAAACCGAAGGCAACCAGCCCTCGGTCAATAGCGCCACTTGGTCTCAAGACCAAACAGCCCCTAAACACGCAGAGGCATTTTGCCAAAATACCTGGTTACAGATTGCTTGTCATTGGAGCACATTCCTTGCCAGGAACAGCGCTATGATAGCAGCTTGCCTGGCATCGCATCTTCACAAAAAGCAGGGGCGGCTCCCACGCCGCCTATGGCCGGGCGTGGGAGCCCGGCCTGCAGTCCCCAAAATATTGAGAAGATACCCGGCATCTGTCAAAAAAACTCTCGGCGTCTTGCGACGCCGGTAAGATGTTTTATTGCGCGCTAGTCTGCAGGTCGGTTGGTATCACATCAAGATAGCGTTCGTTAAGGTAATCTACCACGCCAGCTTCAGCTTGCCGGGCAGCCAGCCAGTCGTCGAATGATTTTTGGCCCAGAGTACTCTTTTGCGTCTCATCCAAAGCGCGCACCTCGCGCCCGGTCACCTGAAAGATGTACGAACTGCCAAACACATCGGTAATCACGCTGGTCGTCTGGCTGATGGCCAAAGACAATATCTGGTCGGTCACCCGCGTTTCAAGTTGCTGGCCCAGTTCGCCAAGGGTTGTCCAATCCAGTTCGCCATACGTTGTGCTGATCGCCTGTCCGGCTTTTACATCGCCAAAAAACGTGTCAAAGGGCGTCCCGCCGGCCAAAATGCCGGTAGCCACCTGGATGGCCTGGTCCGATTCAAGGCGCACGTAGCGGAACTTGAGCTGCTCGGTCGAAGCTGGAGTTTCAGCTTCAAATGCCGCCAGAACCTTGGGCTGCAGCAGCTTGCTTTCCATCAAGCGGCGAAATTCACTCTCGCTAAAGCCCGTTTGCTCAAGAACTTGGGTTTTATAGTTGCCATACGCCGCGTTAAAAGCCGCCTCGCTGATCGGTGTGGGCGATGGCGCCGGGGTAAACGTAGGCTCGGGCGTCTGTGTGATGGGCACGCTGGGCGTGGGCAGCGGGGTGAGGGTAGGCTCAGGCGTGGGCGGTATGCGATAAAAGCCAAACAGGTCTTTTTCGACGTACAGCGTCACTTCGTCCGCCGAAACAAAGATATTCCGCCGGGCGGCTTCTTGCCTGATCAGCTCTTCGTCTATCATGTCATCCAGGATCTGCTTGCCCAAGAAAATCGTGTTGCCTAACTGGGCGTCTATCTGGGCAATTTGCTGGTCAAATTGATCCACAAAATACTCCAAGCCAGACTCGCTGGCAAATTGAGCCCGCTGGCTCTCAAGTTGGCTCCTGTTGACCTGCAAGTTGTAATATTCGTAGCGCAAGCGATTCTGAAAGGCCTGAGTGGTGATTTCCACCCCGCCCACTTTGGCTACCGGTTGGCGGGGAATGAGGACTTGCTCGTTGAAAAAGCCATACCCCACCAGCCCGGCTATAATGATCAACACCGCAGCCACGCCAATCATCAACCAGCGCTGCCTGGCCGCTTCGCGCACGGCCCGCGATTGCTGCTTGCGCGTCGGTTCTTTGGGAAGTTGAACTCTAGTTTTTGTCATGCCTGCCTCATACCGATTGAAACCCTCCCGCAGGTGGTCGCAACCACTAGTCCACGGGAGGGTTCGGAAAGCGATCGAGATTAAACTTAGCGCCCGCGCCCAACAAAAGGCAACATTGCCAGGTGTCGCGCGCGCTTGATGGCTCGCGCCAGTTCTCGCTGATGCTTGGCGCAAGCGCCGGTCTGCCGGCGGGCGCGGATCTTGCCGCGATCGTTCAGGTAGCGCCGCAGCATATCGGGCTGCTTGTAATCAATCAGGGCGCCCTTGTCTACGCAAAAGGCGCAAACGCGCACCCGGGGCACAAAGCGGCGCGGGCCGCCAAAGCGGCC
>JBGSMF010000184.1:0-15502 GCA_041740315.1 Thermoflexales bacterium | reverse complement strand
GTTAAGGATAAAATCCGAAACTGGAAAAAAGGATTCCGCGATATGGTCATGGAAACGTGTTGTGGGTTGCACAACTTTAGATTGAACTTCAGACCATGGCACTATGACCCCATCGGCATTTAAACGGCTATAATGTCTAGTATATAATAAACGTTACGATCAACCAAATTTAGCACAGGAGGAAAATCATGGGCACCAAAGGACGTGAAATCGTCGGAATGAATGTTGACGAACTGGTCAAGCTGCTCAACAAGGCCTTTTCAGACGAGTGGCTGGCCTATTATCAATACTGGTTGGGGGCCAAGGTGGTTAAAGGCCCCATGAAAGATGCTGTGATTGCCGAGCTGCTTCAGCACGCCGCCGATGAGCTGCGGCACGCCGATATGCTGACACTCCGCATCATCCAACTGGGGGGCACGCCCGTTACCAAGCCAGAGGATTGGTACAAGTATACCAATTGCGGTTATGATCCGCCCGACGATCCATTCGTCAGAACCATCTTGGACCAAAATGTCAAGGGCGAGCAGTGCGCCATCAACACTTACAAGAGCCTGCTTGAAGTGACGGCCAGCAAAGACCCGGTGACGTATAACATTGTGGTTCAAATTCTACAAGACGAGGTTGAGCACGAAGAAGACCTGCAATCGCTCGTCGAAGACCTGGAAGGGATGATGGGCGCGGGCCGCCGCTAATATGACCGCTCACCCTCCCGCAGGTTTGAATCTCTTTGGATGAACACGCGCAGCTCTACAAGCTTTGCAAGATTGCCAAATGATAAGGGTGTGTTTCATTTCATTTGAAAGAAACCAGGTTTTTTCATGGTATAGGAAAGTATAAAACTTTCCTCCACCACTGCGAAAGCTGCACCGAAGGCGCTTTCTTGGAAAAACCTGGTTTCTAGGCCAAGTTTCAACTCATTTGAAACACACCCAAATGATAACCTCTGCGGGAGGGTTTTGCTAGTAGGTGACATTGGGGAGATTGGAGAATGTTGGCTTTTCAAACTATGAATCCTATCGCGCAGGCGTTGTTGGCCACCTTGTTTACGTGGGGGGTAACGGCCTTGGGGGCGGCGGGCGTATTCATCACAACCAGCGTCAACCGCAAGCTGCTAGAGGCCATGCTGGGTTTTGCGGCCGGCGTCATGATCGCGGCCAGCTTTTGGTCGCTGCTTGCGCCGGCCATCGAAATGGCTGAAGGCTCGGGTGTGCCAGCTTGGCTGCCAGCCGTGGTGGGTTTTATCATGGGCGGAGCTTTTTTGTGGGGCGTTGACCGCATCTTGCCGCACCTTCACCTGGGCTTGCCCATCGAGGAAGCTGAAGGGGTCAAGACGAGTTTGCAGCGTAGCATCTTGCTGGTGCTGGCCATCACCTTGCACAATTTTCCAGAAGGCCTGGCGGTGGGGGTAGCTTTTGGCGCGGTGGCGGCCGGGCTGCCTTCAGCCACATTGCCAGGGGCTATGGCCTTGGCGCTTGGCATTGGCCTTCAAAACTTTCCCGAAGGCTTGGCCGTTTCCATGCCATTACGCGGAGAGGGATTGTCTCGCTTCAAGAGCTTTTGGTATGGTCAGTTGTCTGGAATAGTCGAGCCGGTCGCAGGTGTGCTGGGAGCCGCCACAGTGTTGCTTATGCGCCCCATCTTGCCTTACGCGCTCAGCTTTGCGGCGGGGGCCATGATCTATGTGGTGATTGAAGAATTGATTCCAGAATCGCAGCGCGGCGAGAGCACCGACATTGCCACCTTGGGCGCAATGTTGGGCTTTGCGGTGATGATGCTTTTGGATGTGGCGCTAGGGTAAGAAACTGAGTTTTTGAGAAAAACCCGGTTTCTTACATTGTTTGGGCGCGCAGTTGCTCGAATGTGCCAGCTAGAATGCTGGCGCGAATCTGGCGCATCAGGCTCAGCAGAACGTGCAAGTTGTGAATGGAGAGCAGGTACAACCCCAAAATTTCCCCCGCGTTTAGCATGTGGCGGATATACGCGCGCGAAAAATGGGCGCAGGCGTAACATTCACAGCCTGGCTCAACCGGCAAGGGGTCTTGTGCATATTGGGCGTTGCGCATGTTTATCCGGTCCACCCGTTCTGGCCGAGCGTCAGAGTTTGAATTTGAAATCGTCAGCGCTGCCCCATGACGAGCCAGGCGGGTGGGCAGCACGCAATCAAAAATATCCACTCCGCGCGCCACGCCTTCAAAGAAATCCTCCACCGTTCCCACGCCCATCAGGTAGCGCGGCTTGTTTTTGGGCAGCAGGTCATCCATCCACTCTAGCACAGCGTGCATTTGTGGCTTGGTCTCGCCCACCGACATGCCGCCGATGGCATAGCCTGGAAAGTTCAGGTTGGTGAGAAAGCGCGCTGATTGCTTTCGCAGGTCGGCAAACACCCCACCCTGCACGATGCCAAACAAGGCCTGGTCGGCTCGTGTCTGCGCGGCCTGGCAGCGTTCGGCCCAGGCGTGGGTGCGCGCCAACGCTTTGAGATTATAGTCATAATCCAGCGGCGGGGCGCACTCGTCAAAGGCCATGATGATATCAGCCCCCAGGTTCTCTTGAATCTGCACAGCTTTTTCCGGTGTAAAGCGATGGAGGCTGCCATCCAGGTGTGATTTGAACGTAACACCGTCGCCGTCAATCTGGCAAAGGTCTTGCAGGCTGAAAACCTGGTAGCCGCCCGAGTCGGTGAGGAGAGGGCTGGGCCAATCCATAAAGCGGTGCAGCCCGCCCAGATGCGCGATGCGCTCGTCGCCAGGACGCAGGTAAAGGTGATAGGTATTGGCCAGCACCAGCGTAGCGCCCAGCTCAACCAGGTCGCGCGGGGGCACGGCCTTGACGCTGGCCTGCGTTCCAACCGGCGCATAGACCGGCGTGGGAATATCGCCATGAGGGGTGTGCAAGATGCCGGCGCGCGCGCGCCCGGCCGTGGCTAAAAGCTCAAATTCGAACATGGGGCAGATTATACCGGTGGGGGGCAGGGTTGTCAATTTGCAAAAAGCAAAATGTGTGGTATACTAATTTTCAGTAGGACGAAGTAAGCAACCTTGGACAATGATTATACCGCCCAGGCTTATTCTTGCCGGGGCGGTTTTTTTAATAGGCCATTCTCCGACCTACATATTCTAAAGAAAGGAAGTATCTCAACGATGGGCGAACGAACAACCGGCACAGTCAAATGGTTCAACGCAACCAAGGGCTTTGGTTTTATCGCGCGCGATGGGGGTGAAGATGTTTTTGTTCACCAAACAGCCATCCAGTCACAAGGCTACCGCACCCTCGTGGAAGGCCAGCGCGTCGAATTCGAAGTTGAGCCTGGACCCAAGGGCCCCAAAGCCAACAACGTCACTGTTCTATAAGAGTATCCACCAACTATACTGACCGAGCGGCAAGGCCTCCCATGCCGCTCGGCGCGACTAGAAATCGCAACAAAAAGGAAAATTCTGTGAGTAAAAAATTATATGTAGGTAACTTGCCTTATAGCGTCACTGAGACTTCGCTGCGCGAACTGTTTGCGGCGGTTGGCGAAGTGTCCAGTGTGTCTATCATCACCGATCGCCTGAGCGGCCGGTCAAAGGGCTTTGCATTTGTCGAAATGTCTACCGAGGAACTGGCCAAGCAAGCCATCGCTCAAGTCAATAACAAAGTGTTGGATGAGCGCACCATCACCGTGGCCGAAGCGCGCGAGCAAGCTCCGCGCAGTGATTTCGGCGGCGGGCGAGGCGGATACGGCGGCGATAGACGTGGCGGTGGCGGCTATGGAAGTGGCGGCAACCGGGGCAGTCATTCTGGGGGGCGGCGTCGGGGCTAAGTTGGCGTTAGGTTAAAATTATGCGGGTATATCACTCTCGTCTACTTGCCAGTGTGCTGGCGGTAAAATCAGAGTGATATGCCTTGGTTGACTGACAGTTTTAATCTTTACCGAGGCACGGAGAACCCTCTTTTTTCTCCGTGCCTTTCCCCCGGCACCCTGGACTGCCCGTCAGCCTGTCCCTCGACCCAAGAGAGGGGAAGGCGGGCTTCGCGTCAGGGGCAAGTGCGTGTCTCTGTGGCGAATTTTGTCAATCAATCAGGTGATATACCTGTAACAAAGAGAGGGGGTAGTAATGAGCGTCAGCCTGTTTCGACCTGGGGACCGCGTATTTCACCCGGTTTATGGGTTGGGTGTGATTGAGGGGGTGATGACGCGCGGGCAGCTCGACCAAGCGGTTGAATGTTACGGCATTCGCATTTCCAGTGGAGACCTCTTGTCGGTGCCGGTGAGCCGCGCGACTGGGCTTGGTCTGCGCCCTATCAGCAATGGCGTGACACGCATTGTGGCTTGCTTGCGGTCCAAAGCACAGCCGCTTCCCGATGACGACCGTTTGCGCTTTGCCGAACTCAGAGTCCGCTCACGGGCGGTAGGCCCCCTGGCGCTGGCCCAGGCGGTGCGTGACTTGCTCAACCGGGGGCACAAGTGCAGGTTGACGCCTGCCGACCATAAATGGCTGGAAAGCGCGTGCGAACAGTTGAGCGCCGAAGCGGCCTGGGTGGATCAGACCGGGCTAGACCAGGCCCGCGCTGTTGTGCAACGCGAGATAGAAAAGTTTGAATTAGACCAGGCACCACCGCCTGCCAAGAAACACAGGCCCGACAAAAGCAAATAGGGACCTATCCTAAAATCTCTTTTCGCCAGTACGAAAAAGCCAATTTTAGGCTAGACCAAGTCGGCGCGCTAGTGCGGTTTATTTCCCCAGTGCATTACGACCAATCGCCGCCCAGCGAGTAATTGCACTATCACACGTCCCATCATGTACTTGAGGCGGACCATCCCGCGTGTTTCTTTCCACCCCACGCGCACAAATCCAAACTGTGCATAGTAGCTTTCCAGTTCTTGGCGGCATAACAAGAAAAGTCCTCCCTTTTCCTGCGCCAGCAGCGCCTTGATGAGCGCGCTACCTACTCCCTGTTTGCGCCAGTCTTTTTGCACCACCAGGCTGCCCAATTCACGCGCGCCCAGATACGGCTTGACCTGGCAAACGCCAATGATGAGGCTGCCACTTGCCGCCACGATGAAATTTTGCCAGTGCAGGTTGAGGGGGTCGAGCCTGGCCCGGCGCACCAGCGCGCGAATAATGGCATGGTCCTCGGCGCGGGCGGGGCGCAAAAGGTAGGCTCTGCCATCCTTGGCGACGGTGTGGTCAGGTGGCAAAGGGGATGGTTTGTCGCCGGTCACGGTCAAGCCGGCAGCATCCACAAGGTGGGTGTGCCCAGTTCCAGCTTGAAATCAAGCTCGCGCAGCCAATCGGGCTGGGCAGCCTCTAGACTGAGCACGACAAACTCGGCCAGCCGGCGCGCGTCATCAGGCAAAAGGGTGCAGTTTGCAATAACGACGCCGACGGGGACCGGAACAGCGGTCACCGTTGGTTGGGTTCGTGTGAGGCGCGCGGCCACCTCTTGCGCCCGTTTAAGGTCGAGCGCATAGGCCGGCACCCAAAAGCGAAAAATCTTGCTCCAATCGAAGCCTTTGCTGCTGCCGCTTTGAGTCTGGCGGCGCAGAGTAATCACCGCGCCATCAAAGGCCCAATATGGCTGCCAACTGGCGTTCTCTTGCTTGGCGGCAAATTGGATAACGAGCGGCAGCAGCTTTTCATCTTCTAATCTCTGCCCCGCGCCGCAAGTGGGACAGCGCCAGGCAACCTGATCAACCTGGGCCGGCAGTGGAGCTGCGCACTGGATACATTTGAGAGGAATCAGCCGGATGCCAACAGTCACGTCAATCTCCAAATTTGGAAAGGAGGTCGGTCATTTGTTTGATGGAATCTCCCAGTTCGCCGGTGGGCGATTTCTTGGCGGCTCCAACCTCTACTTCTTCGCCGTAGCGAAATGTTCGATAGGCCCATATAACAATGCCGATGCCGGCTGCCAAGATGATCAACGGCAGCCAGAGGGGTGCGTCGTCGCTGTTGCTCTGGAGAACGACCCACAAGCTTATCATGGTGCCATTGACCAGCAAAAAATTGCCTGCTCCCATGCCCAGCACCAGTATGGCGGCGCGGTAGATAATGTTGCCAGGAGCCTTGCCGTAGACTATGTCGCCCCGCTGTCCATCTACCACTACCTGGTAGGCGCGCCCCTTGAACGAGTAGCGGCTGACCCACAGCGGATAGTAAACCAGCGCTAGCTGCTCGCGCAGAAACTGAAATCGCTCAAAGAATCGCTTGGTCAGCTTGCCCCGGCTGCGCCCGTGGCGCATAAACTCGGCGTGGGCCTGATCCAGCGCCTCGGTGCGGCTCTCGGTTGGCTCAAAGACCATGCCTTCGGCCCGCAGGGCGTCGCCGTTGTAAGCGGCCATGTCGGCATCGGTGACGCGAATCTGCTGCACGCCAAACTCGGCCACGTCGCAGGCGGCGTCGTTCCAGCGCACCTCTTCAGCCACCATCACCTCGGCGGGCTTGGTATTGTTTTTGCCCCGGCGCACGCGCCCAAACAGCCAGCCGGCCAGTTGCGCCTGCACGCGCCAATAGGGCAAGTAGGCCAAAAATAGCTCTTCGATGCGGGCATTTTGAGATAAATCCCACGCTTTGTTGATGCCGCCCCAAAATTGCTGCACAGCGCGTTGGGCCGTGGCGCGGTCTATTTTGCGCGGCACTTGGTAACGCTGCACTCCGCGCTCGCCTGCCACAATGTGGCGCATTTCGCAAAAGGGGCAAATGACCAGACGAGCACCTTCGGGGATGGCAAGCACACCGCTGCAATTGGGGCACGTTAAACCGGTGATTGTTTTTGTTTCAGTCATGGCTTGAACTTTCAGCTATACTTTGCGAGAGACAAAAAGCGCCATCAAGAAAATGGGAATGGCCCAAACCCCATAAGCTAGGAGGCACAACAACGAGCCAAGCAGCGCGCCTTCAATCCCACTTATTGCGTACCCGCCCCCAATAAACCAGTTGGCGCAAAAGTAGCCCGCAAAGGCCAGCGCTGCCACGGCCAGGTAAGGCACTTCCCACTTGGCCGGAAACACATTGGCAAAAACCTTGCCCGAGGCCGCATCTACCACTGTTGTATATCTGCGCCCGTCAAAAGTGTACTTGAAAGTGTAAAGCGGCATGTGCACCAGGGCGGCTTCGCGCACGGCCTCATTTTTGAGGCCACGTTCTTCCATGCGTTGCATAACGGCCTCGTAGGGGATATCGGGCGGAATGGCCTGGGGATCCAGTTCGCTGTTATAGGGGTTCAGGTCGCCGGCTGGAATGGCCAGTTTTTTTAGCTCGGTGATAAAAGTGGCGGTGGCCGGCTCCAAGTATACTACTTCACGCTGCTCCTCTGCCACCTTGATGTGCCAGAGTGGAAAGTACTGAAAGGTCTGGCCGACGATGTGAGCCTTGCGATCCAGGTCTTTGACGGTTTGGTTGCCGGCCATCCAGCGGCGCAGGCTGGCCTGGGCGGCCTGGTCGTTCACCGTGGGTGTGATGGCCCAATGAAACACCACCCGGCTTTTATCTAGGTAGACGGTGGCGCGGCAGTAGGGGCAGGCCAGGAATATTTCGCCTTCGGCCGGCGACAGCAGGCCGCCGCATTGTGTACACGTGAGCACCGGGGCTGAATTGACCATGTCATTCCTCGTCCCACTCGTCTTCGATCCAGTCTGTGTCGTCGGGCCAGAGTCCCTCGTCTAGCAAATCATCGGCCCAGTTGGCCAGGTTGTCCCACACATCGTCGGGCAGTTCCAAAATCAGTTGCACCTGGCTGGGCGACTCGTCTTCATAGCGCAATGCCACCACTCCCATGGCCTCGTCATCTTGCGCAGGCGCGCCGGTCTCTTCCATCTCCTGGTGGAGTGTATGGCATTGTTTGACATCAGTTAGCGATAGGCGAAAGACCAGCCGCTCTTGCTTGTCTTCCCAGCTTGGAGTGATTTTGTCCTTGCTATCAAAGACCAGTTGAATCATTGCTCACCTCGCAGCGCGCAAAGCAAAAAGGAGAGAAAGGTCAACTGAATTGTACCCGAACTTGCCCAGATGGCAAGTGCCAGTATAGTCAAAAGATTGTTTTAGGGTATACTATATAGCATGGAAACGTTACAGGATAACAAGACGACTAGCGAATCAGAACAAAATTGGGCCGCCATGGCGCAATTGCTGGGGCTGCTGGTTGCCTTGCCGGCGTGGTTGATTTGGCGCAAACGGTCAGGTTTTGTGAGATTGCATGCCGTGCAGTCCATGCTGTTCGATATTGTGTTTTTGGTCCTGGTGGGTTTGTTGTTGGGCGTGCTGGTCATTGGAGTGACCACGGCCGTGGCGCTCATCGAGCAGCAGGATACGGAATTGGTCATGCTGCTATTGACAATGTTCGCCATGCCCATTTGCAGCCTGGTGGGCATCTTGGGCGTGGCAACGGCGGTGTTGTTGCTGCGCATCCGCGCGTCGGCTGCTGCGCTGCAAGGAAAAGAATTTTTTTATCCATTGCTCAAATGGAAGGCAAAGGGTAAATAGTAATTGCTCACCCTCCCGCAGATTTAACCGATGGGAGGTAATATCCTAAACCAGGAGGAACACAATGCACGAGGTCGTTATCGTTCAAGCGCTTCGCACCCCCATTGGCAAACACGGCGGGGCGCTGGCAGGGGTTCGGCCAGATGATTTGGCTGCGCTGGTGGTGGGGGAAGTGGTCAAGCGAGCCGGGGTTGACCCGGCGCTGGTGGAAGAAGTGTACCTGGGCTGCGCCAACCAGGCCGGTGAAGATAACCGTGATGTGGCCCGCATGGCGCTGCTGCTGGCGGGTTTTCCGCAGAGCGTGGCGGGCGTCACCTTTAACCGCTTGTGCTCCAGCGGCCTGGCGGCGGTCAACGCGGCCGCGCGCGCGATTGCCTGCGGCGAGGGCCAGGTGTTTATTGCCGGCGGGGTAGAAAGCATGAGCCGCTCGCCGTGGGTGATGCCCAAAGCCGAGCGCGCCTTTCCCACCGGGCACGTGACGGCCTATGATACCACGCTGGGGTGGCGCCTGGTTAACCCGCGCCTGGAGGCCGAATTCAACTGCCCGCCCGAAGGCCTGGGCGAGACGGCAGAAAATATTTACGCCGAGCATCCCGAAATCACCCGCGAGATGCAAGACCTGTTTGCGTTTGAAAGCCAGCGCAAGGCGGTGGAGGCCATCAAGACGGGCCGCTTTAAGGAAGAGATTGTGCCGGTGGTCATCCCGCAGAGAAAAGGCAACCCGATTGTGGTGGATACCGATGAGCATCCGCGTTACAAAAAGGCGGCAGATGGCACAATCGCGCTCGATACCAGCATGGAGCAATTGACCAAGCTGGGGGCGGCGTTTCGCAAAGGCGGCACAGTGACGGCCGGCAATGCCTCGGGCATCAACGACGGCGCGGCGGCCATCTTGATGATGAGCGCAGACAAGGCCAAGGAACTGGGCTTGCAGCCGATGGCGCGCTGGGTGGCCAGCGCGGCGGCAGGCGTCAACCCGCGCACGATGGGCTATGGGCCTATCCCCGCCACGCGCAAAGTCTTGGCGCGGACGGGCCTCAAGATCGAGGGGATTGACTTGTTCGAGGTCAACGAAGCGTTTGCAGTGCAGGCGCTGGCCTGCGCGCGCGAGCTGGGCATCCCGCCGGAAAAGCTCAATGTGAATGGCGGCGCGATTGCGCTGGGGCACCCCCTGGGCTGCTCTGGCGCGCGCCTTGTGGTCACGCTGGTGCACGAGATGCTCAAGCGCGGCAGCCATTATGGCTTGGCGACGCTGTGCGTGGGCGTAGGGCAGGGTGAGGCGACGGTATTGGAGAGGATGTAAACTCCCCCCACCCTAACCCTCCCTCGTAATACAGGGGAGGGCATGTCCTCTCTCCCGCGAGCGGGAGAGAGGCAGGGGGTGAGGGGGTAAGCGAGGGCTAGCAGAGGTCACTATGAGCGATATACCTGAATGGGCACAGCAAAAAATCCAGGAAGCCAGAGAAAAGCGACTGACAGAATTGAATTTAAGCTGTGGCCCATTTGTTCCTTACAACACACGATTGACCCACATTCCCGATGAAATTTTTTCACTGGAATGGCTACAAGTATTGAACTTGCACGGTAACCAACTCACTGAAATACCAGATGTCATTGCGCTATTGCACAGCCTGCAAGGACTTTATTTGAGCAATAACCAACTTGCCTCTTTGCCGGAAACAATTGCCCAATTGCATAACCTGAAATGGCTCGATTTGAGTAGCAATCGCTTCACTTACATACCAGAAGTGATTACTCAACTGCATAACCTGCAAGGGCTTTATTTGAACTATAACCGACTCGCTATCATCCCACAATTGATTACCCAATTGCAAAACCTGCAATGGCTTGATTTGAGCAACAACCAATTCACTATGCTGCCGGAAGGGATGGACCAACTGACCAGCTTGCAAGAACTTGATGTGGGCGACAACCAACTCGTTGTGCTGCCAGAAGAGATTACCCAACTGTCTGAGCTGCGAGTGCTTGATTTGCGCAACAACCGTTTCACTGCGTTGGCGGAAGGGATCACCCAACTGCCCAGGCTGCAATCGCTTTATTTGGATGGCAACCCCATTGAAACTCCTCCGCCAGAAATTCTCAGCCTTGATCAGAGTGGCAAAGCAGATATTGAAAAAATCAGAGGGTATTTTCGCCAGCTTACAGATGAGCAAATAGATCATCTCTACGAAGCCAAACTCATCATCGTTGGCGAAGGCGGGGCAGGCAAGACGACGCTGGCAAAAAAGATTCTAAACCCGGCCTATGAACTGTGCGATGAAGACACAACCAGGGGCATCGAGGTGATGCGGTGGGAGTTCCCACTGCCGGAAGAAAAAACCGGGGATTCCCCTAAATCCCTGGTTTTTCGCGTCAACATTTGGGACTTTGGGGGGCAAGAAATTTACCACGCCACGCACCAGTTTTTCCTCACCAAGCGCTCGCTCTATGCGCTGGTGGCCGACAGCCGCAAAGAGGACACGGATTTTTATTACTGGCTCAACATTAGTGACTTGCTCAGCGATGGCAGTCCGCTGCTGCTCATCAAGAATGAAAAGCAAGATCGCAGGCGCGAAATTAACGATCGCCAATTGCGCGGGCAGTTTGACAACCTCAAAGAATCGCTCGCGGTTAACCTCGCCACCAATCGCGGGCTGGCTGAAATCTTGGATTGCATCCGACATTACATCACCCATTTGCCACACGTGGGAACGGCGCTGCCCAAGACCTGGGTGCGCGTGCGCCAGGCGCTTGAACAAGACCCCCGCAATTATATTGGCCTGCCAGAATACCTGGGCATATGCGAACGCAATGGCTTTACACGGTTAGATGACAAGCTGCAACTGGCGGGTTATTTGCACGACCTGGGTGTATGTCTGCACTTTCAAGACGACGTGTTGCTCAAAAAGACCGTCATCCTCAAGCCACATTGGGGCACGGCTGCGGTCTACAAGGTGCTGGATAACGAGCGGGTGATTCAAAACCAGGGACGTTTTACGCGGGCGAATTTGGCCGATATCTGGCGCGATGAGCAATACGCCGGGATGCACGACGAGCTAGCGGCGCTAATGCTCAAGTTCAAGCTGTGCTACGAGCTGCCCGGCAGCCCTGGCGTGTTTATCGCGCCGCAGTTGCTCTCGCCCAACCAGCCCGAATACAAATGGGATGAGACCGATAATCTCTATATGCGCTGCACCTATGAATTTATGCCCAAGGGCATCATCACCCACTTGATTGTTGAACTCCATCGCCTGATTGCTGACCAGTGTTATGTGTGGCGCAGCGGCGTTGTACTAGAAAAAGACCACACCCGCGCTGAAATCCTTGAGCATTACGGCAAGCGCGAAATGCAAATCCGCGTGGCGGGCAAGCACAAAAAAGAGCTCTTGACGGTTGTGGCGTATGAGCTGGGCAAGATTCACGATTCGTACAATCGGCTGAAATACAGTAAATGGATTCCTTGCAACTGCGCCAAATGCGAAACTGCCGCCGAGCCGCACTTTTACCCCTTTGACACATTGCGCCAGTTTGTGGCAGACCGGCAAGAACACATCCAGTGCCAAAAGAGTTACCAGATGGTTAATGTATTGGGGTTGATTGATGATTTGGATATAAGTTGGAGAAACCAGGTTTCTCCCAGAAACCTCGTTTCTGGATTGCGTCGCTTGCTCATCAAGCATTTTGACATCGACGAGTTGCGTACTCTGTGCTTCGAACTGGGCATAGATTACGACAGCCTGCGCGGCGAAAGCAGAGACGATAAAGCCCGCGAATTGGTGACATACCTTGAGCGGCGTGGGCGATTGGATGAACTGGTAGAAGTGGGTCGCCGCCTCCGTCCGGATATTGACTGGGATGAGGCGATTGACTAGAACCCCCCACCCTGAACTGAACGATCATTTTTATGTATAACCACGCTCCTGCTAATTATGTTTGCCCATTTTGCCTGCTGGCGCAGCGCGCCGAGGAAGATGCCGCCTGCTCGAGGCAAGCCGACATTATTTACCAGGATGACGGGATCACGGCTTTCATTGCCTCACACCAATGGCCGAACAACAAGGGACACGTCATTGTCATCCCCAACGAGCATTTCGAAAATATTTACGACTTGCCGCTGCACTATGCCACTAGAATTCACGAATTGGCGCGCGCCGTGGCGCTGGCGATGAAAGCGGCTTATGGCTGCGAGGGAACATCTACCCGCCAACACAATGAGCCGGCCGGAGGACAGGACGTGTGGCACTATCACTTGCATGTGTTCCCCCGGTACACGGATGACAAACTCTACCTCTGCCATAGAGAGTTTATGCCGGCCAAAGTGCGGACCGAATATGCCCGCAAGCTCAGAGCGCAGTTGGGGGGATGGGAACCATCAGCCTGAAGCAAAATTTCAAGTAGACGACATGGGCTATACTCTCAACCAGGAATGAAAGTATAAAACCTTTGTGCTCTTTGTGGTTATTTTCAGGATAGCTGATCCTATAGATGAAATGGAAACTGTATGAAATATCTGCGCAGCCTTAGAGTCGTCACTCTCGATATAATCATTTCCCTGGCATTGATATGGGTGGGTTGGGGGTTAGATGACGTGGCGGGCTTTTTTGCTCATCCGGCGCGGTTGATGCTTGTCGTGGTGATACTGGCGCAATCGTTGTTCAGCGGCTATGTTGCTTTTGTCATCACGCGCAACAGCGCCATTCGGGAAAAAGACAAGCAGGAGATGCAAAGGATTGGTTTGGGTTTGATGGAGCTTATTTCGCTAGAGATTATCTTTGTCTTGGCTCCTTATTGTGATCGGCGCAGTCTTGCTGTGATGGCAGACATTGCATCGGCGCGCTACCTGGGCCTGGCGCTTTATGCGGTGGGAATCGTATTGGTTTTTTGGGCAACTATCGCCTTGGGCGAGCGCTATAGCCGCGAAGTGACTGCCCGAAAGGATTATGCGTTGATTGTTACGGGACCGTATCGTTATATTCGGCATCCCAGGTATTTGGGCACACTCTTTTATGCGTTGGGCGCGGCCCTGGTATTTCGATCGTGGATTAGCTTGGCGGCGACGGGGTACTTGCTGTTCGTGTCAATCCGGCACATCGAGTTCGAAGAGGCGCTGTTACAGCAGGAATTTGGCTATAGATGGGCCGACTATCAAGGTGGCTCGTGGCGATTAATTCCATTCATTTATTAATATGGTCTGCCCATAGGAAAGAGCAAAGATGAATCAGTTGGGGATTGATGTATCTTGTTATCAACGTGAAATCAACTGGGAGTTGGTGGCGGCAGCAGGCCAGCGATTTGCAATGATCCGGGCGACCCGCGGAGATGACTATGTAGACCCCTACTTTGACATCAACTGGAACTGCGCCCAAAATGCCGGCCTGCTTGTTTCGGCCTATCATGCCGTGTTTCCCAACCGCCCGGCTGACTCGCAGATCAATCACTTTTTCAGCGTTTTGGGCAATCGGCGCGCGCACCTGCCGCTGATATTGGATGTAGAGCGAAACGACGACCTGTCCCCGGCTGATATCACCGCTTGCGCCCAGGCTTGCTTGCAAAGGGTGGAGCAGCAAGCGGGTTGCCGCCCCATCATTTACACCGCGCGCTGGTTTTGGAACAACCACGTGTTGCCCTTGCCAGAATGGGCCAACTATGATTTGTGGGTCGCCAGCTATACCGATGCGCCCCTCTTGCCCGCCGGGTGGAGCAGTTGGAAGTTCTGGCAACATTCAGAAACGGGTAGTGTGCCGGGTATCTGTGCTGCGGTTGACCTGGATTGGTTTGCCGGCAGCTATGAGGAGTTGCTGGCGTATGCCGACCTGGCCCTGCAGCCACCCCAGCCTAGCCTGGGGCAATGGGCGCGCGTGATTGCGCCGGTCAATGTTCGCACTGGCCCTGGCACGGAATATGATGACATCGGCGACCTGGACACCGGAGCTGTGGTGAGAATACTCGATATAGATGGTCAAGATGCCTGGGTGGTTTTTGGGCCGGACAAGTATGCCTTGTTTGCCACAACAGGCAAACGGTACATGATCCCGCAGTCGGTGCCTCATCCCACGGCTGGCTTGCAGGCGCGGGTGACAGCTCCGGTCAATATTCGTACTGGCCCTGGAACAGGCTATGACGATATTGGCGATTTTGACCCCGGTGCGGTGCTAGACATCTTGGCGCTGGATGGCAAGGATGTATGGGTGCAATTCGAGCCAGGCAAATGGGCCGTTTGCATCTTTCAGGGCAAGCGATACATGGAATTTGTCTAGAGTTGGGAGGTTGAGAGGAATCCTGTGTATATTTCGCCTGTGGTAATTGGATTGAGCGCGCTGGTGGTGGGAATTTTGCTTACCTTGTTTTTGCCCTTGGGACGCGCGCGGAGCAATCACCTGGTCAGCACGTTGATCATTTTTGCGCTGTGTGTGGCAGCAGGTTTTTTGTTGCTGGGCGGGCTGCTAGACGCCCCCTGGCCGCTTGCCATAGGTGTAGGGCTTGGCCTGCTGGCGGTCTTGTATCGGGGGCTGCGCCGCTGGTTGCGATATTTTCGGGGCGTCGTTTATCGCACCACGCATCCCTATTATTGGTTCGGGCGCATGTGGCGCAGTGGGCAAAGCCAACGGCGCCGGCGGCGTGGGTGACGAGCAGTGTTTGTTTCACCCTTGCCCGATTTACCCCCGGCTTTTCTAGACCGCCTATCAAACCTGATGGGCGCAGAGTTTGGCGCGTTTCTGGCCAGCTATGCCCAGGCTCCGCGCGCTGGCCTAAGGCTCAACATCCCGGTTTCAAATTTTGACTTTGAAATTTCAAATTGGACCCCAGTGCCATGGTGCGCCAGCGGCTACCTGTTGCCTAGCGGCACAGAGACCGAGTTAGCGCGCCATCCCTACCACGCTGCCGGCGCATACTATCTTCAAGAACCATCGGCCATGGCCCCCGCCGAGGTGCTGGCCCCGCGAGCGGGCGAACGGGTGCTAGATTTGTGCGCCGCGCCGGGCGGCAAAGCCACTCACATCGCCGCGCTGATGCAAAACACGGGCCTGCTGGTGGCC